>JAUUPT010000056.1 GCA_030843315.1 Bacteroidaceae bacterium
CAGAAAGCAGATTGAACAACAAGCACACCGCCAATACAGCAAAAAAGACTGTCGGACGAAAGAATAGCCAGATGCTGACATCGAAGTTGCTTCCGGGCGCTCCTTCACCAAGCATCCAGTCTTTGCCCAGCCACAAGAACAAGCAGGAGAATACAAAACCAAACAATGCCCCGAGAAACGCCAAAACCAGATTCTCACGGAGAAGCTGCATCATCAGGATAGAACGGCTGGCGCCGTAAGCCTTTCGTACAGACAGTTCAGACATACGGCGGGACATTTGCGAAGAAATCAGTCCGCTGACGTTGATGGCAGGGACAATCAACAGTATCAATCCCAGGAGAATACAAGTCACCACAGGAGTCATCGTATCGCTACGGAAGAACTGGCGCTCGGTATAGGTACTGAGGTCGGGAAGTTCCAGTGTATATTCCGTCAGTGTTTCGTTAAACCGGGCAAGCGACTGTTCTATCTGCCGTTTGAGTTCTTCCTTGCTGACTCCGGGCTTGACAAGAGCCATCACCTCGAAATCCCCCCGCAAACCTTCACTGTAAAGACTTGTCTTTTGTGTAGAATACGGTATCCACAATTCACCGTATGCAAAAGTAAAAAGCGAACTGACATCCTTGGTGACACCTACAATGCGTTTAGGGCTAAAGTTCACGAAATAGTTCTTGCCGATGGCTGCCTCTGCCGAGCCAAAGGCTTCGCGTGCCAGTTGTTCCCCAATAACGACAACATCCCGGCAGGCATCAAATTCTTCGGCACTGAAAAGACGCCCTGCCACAAGAGGAATATCGTAGACCTGCCAATAGTTCAAATCTACCTGGCGAACCGTACGACGCATCCCCTTCTCCGGCGAAGCGCCACAGTACCTGATGTAAGTAGGTCCCGTATAGGCAACCACTTCAGCCCCGGGAAGATTCTGAAAGACAGCGCTCGCAGCCTGATAAGACATTCCGGTATTGGAATCACTATGATTAGACGTGCGATAGGTATATCCGTAAGAAGAATACACCATCCGGTCACGGTGCGACTCGGGAGCAATATTAGCCGTTTGAATGTCGTACACCATATATACCGCCATGACGAAGGTAATACTCACCGCCGTCCCCACAACAGAGACCACGCTGAAGAAGGGGTTCTGGCGGATAAGGGCAATAATCTGTTTCATCTTTGTCGTGTCTTTAGGTTATTACTCGTCGTGCAATGCCTCGGCAGGCTGCACCTTCATGGCTCGGGATGCCGGATACCAGATGCCTGCGATTATCATCACCGCCATCAATAGCCAGGTGAAGAAGATGCCAAGCAGGAAGCGGTCGGTAGTGAAATGCATCTTTGCCACATCCACCAGTTCGGCTATACCGATGTTGAAAGCAATGACAATAGCCGGTATGGTGGCAAGGGTGAGCAATAACACTCCCTCGGTCATCAGGTGCAGGAAGATTGCATTGCGCGAACTTCCCATCGCCATGCGCAGTGCCACTTCTCCCCGGCGGTGTTGCGTGCGAAACCAGAATGTACCGATAACACCCAGGAAGATATTCATCAACAGGAAGCCAAGCACACAAAGTTGTGTCTTCACCTCGTTCATATCTTCCAACTCGCTGATTTCGCGCAAGTCTTTGAAAGAAGTAGTATTGAGCAGATAAAGGTTCCCTACCTGATAGAGGCGATCGGCATCATCCATCAGCCGGTCGATGAAATCGTGATCTTCGTCCTCGGAGACGCGGAGACTGAGGGTGATGTAGCGGGCATCACCATATTCTTTCAGCAAGTCCATATCGAGCGTAGTGGTGATGAAGGCACCGCCATATTCGTGGGAAGTATAGAAATGCGACCAGCGGGTAGGCTCGGCAATGGCACCGATGCGATGGCGCACAGGGGCATCGGCATCCCAATAAGGAACTTCACGCCCCAGCAGGGCATTGGCATCGGCAAGTCCCAGTTCGGGATAATCGTCCGTAAGATTAGAAGTAGTCACAATCTCCTTGCGGCGTACAGCCTCCACCAGTTTGTCCGGTCCGGTTCCATCCGCCGACTGGAAGCGGAATACGCGGAAGAAGTCCGGTTCGATAATGAAATACCGTGCTTGCAGCAAGACGGTATCTACGGCAATGCGAACGCCGTTGCTGCCCTCGTTATAAGGATAGCAGTTCTGCGAAAGGGCTACGGCTTCCACTCCGGGACGATGCTTCAGGCGGTCCACAATCTGCAATAAGTCCTCCATATCATTCTCCGAGGTCAGTGCAGGGTTGTAGGCGGCGGCTTTCGGAGTATATTTACCGAGGTCGATATTGTAACAATGGTCTATATCGAAGCCCATAGGAGCATTGTAAACACGGGCGGTAACAACAGTCCAGTCCACGATGTACCACAATACGGTGAAGACAAGCAGCAACTCCACAAAGAGGAAAAGGTTACTGCGCCATTCATTTCTTATCTGTTTCAGGATGGTTTTCATGTTCGTCTGTTCTTAGCGTTGATTAATAGCGTCCGTTATGTTCATTCTCGATGCCCGCCAGGCAGGTATTCCGGATGAAAGAATATTCATCAGCAGGCAGAAGCCGAAGGCGGCAAGGAAGGCCCAGGGTGATAGCAACATACCGGGCGTCAGCGTCGTTTCGCCGCTAAGGTAAGCACTCATCATATTGCCGAAGAGGAAACTGTTCAGCAAGAAGGTGGCGGCGTAGCTCATAAGGAGTCCCAAGATGCCTGCCAGCAACGTAAGCAGAAGATTCTCGAAGAAAACCTGTCGCACCAGTTCGCCACTCGTAGCGCCGAAAGCCTTACGCACGCCAATCTCCGCCATACGCCGGCGCATCCGCGAGAGCGTCATGCTGGAGAGGTTGATGGCGGGAACCAGCAAGAGAATAAGAATGATGACAACATAGCGCAGTATCACCGCCCGCGTGTCGGGAGTGCTGCTCCAACTGCGATAGAGGTTGGCAAACTGTGCATCCGGCTGGCCGCGATAGAACACCTCAAGGTCGCGTAAGCTATCGTTGAACTTGCGGCGAAGCTGTTCCGCTTCTTCACGGATCTTCGGGAAGTCCGCCGATGAATGGGCAAGAATAACGGCACGCATCTGCCCCATCGTGTCGTCACGCCAGGACATCTGCGCAGCATCCGTAGAATTATAGGGCACCCATACCTGTGCATAGGCAGAAGTAGCAAGTACAGACACATCGGCCACTACACCCGAAACACGATACTCTACATGATTCAGTTGCACCGTTTGCCCTGCCACGTCCGTAGTGCCGAAGAGGCGGCGTGCCACGGTAGCGGAAAGTACGGCACAGGGTTGTCCTGCATCGCTCTCTTCTTTCGTAAATGCCTTCCCGCTGAGATAGCGGAACTGAAAGATATGCCAGAAGGCATCATCAGTCTGTACCATATCTGCCGTCATCTTCGCTCCGGCGGGCAGAGAGGCACGCACCTTCTCCGGCATGGAGACGAGCGTAACGGCCTCGGCAGAAGTAAGTGCCTGGAAGCACTCGCGCCCGGTGCGGATGGACATACGTGCGTTGGACGAACCTCCGCTCGTATCACCTTTTACCCTGACGGACATGGCGGAGACATAGAGCGTACGCGAGCGGTTTACTTCAGGTTCGCAGTCCACCATGCGCACTTGCAGTGTGATGACAAGTACCATAATCATACAGATGGCAAGCGCCGTACCAATGACGGAAACCCAAGTGATGATGGGGTTCTCGCGCAGGTGGTAGAGGGCTTGTTGAAAGTAGAGTCGTATCATATCAGTTTCAATATATAGTTTCTTAATAATTGTATTGAGTCAGAGTACAGCTCTGTACAGAGACAGATTACAACAGTGAGTCTGACTCAATACAGCATTACTCGTCGTGCAACGCCTCAGCAGGCTGTATCTTCATTGCCTTGCGCGCCGGAATACCGATGCCGATAGCTATCATTAAGGCTATGAGTACATAGCTGATAGCCGCACACAATAACAGACGATCCCACTCCAACGTAGTGCCATTGCGCCAGGAGTTCAGTTCCATGCTGGCAAGGTTGTAGTCGATGATAAGGGCAATAGGCGTAACAATGGACAGCAACAACAACCCTTCACCAAGCAGCCGGCTAAAGATAGCGCGATCCGTCGCTCCATGTGCTTTGTGCAGTGCAACTTCCGAACGGCGTTGCTGTGTACGGAACCAGAAAGTTCCCAGCAGACCGAGGAAAATGTTCAGCAGCAGAAAGCCCATACCCATCACATAGTTACGGATGTCGTTTGTCCAGGCTTGCTGGAAGTTGCGACGGATGTCGTGGAACGAGCGTATCTCGGAAATGAAAACATTACCTATGCGGAACTGACTCTCACTGTCTTTCTTCAACTGTTCGATGAAGTCGTTATCTTGCCCTTCGCGCACACGGACGCAGAGTTCCATGCCCACCCAATAGAAGTTTTGCTTGGCAAGAAAAGTATAGGAATTGCGTGCCTGATCGTAATCATGATAGCGCACATCTTGTATAGCAGCTCCCAACCGATAAGTCTTCGTAGTATCACCAAAAAGCTGAAAACGCTTACCGATGAATTCCGTAAGTTTATGCCCATACTTATCATATATATTGTTCGAGGCAAGGAAATCACCGTGTTCCAGCATTTCTGCCAGTTGTTCGGGAGTCTCGCCGTTCGCACCCTGGTAGCGAAATACGCGGACAAAGTCCGGGGTCACCATGCGCCGGATGGTCCAACCGGGCGACTGGAGAGTATCGTATTTCACCATATCGGAGCTATTACTGCCGTTGTAGGGATAGGCGTTCTGCGACAGGCTGACAGCTTCCACCTCAGGGCGGCGGCGCAGGCGATCCACTATTTCAGCTACATCGGAGTGGGTTTCCTGCGAGGTTCTGTCGGCTATATAGTCAGGACTCTTTGGGGTCAATTCACCCAATTCGATCAGGTAGCAATGTTCTATATTGAACCCTCTCGGTTCCAGGTAGGTGGCAGCACGGGTATAGAGATAATCTACTACATACCACATCACTACGCTCACTACCAGCAGCTCCAGCACCAGCCATAGGTTGGAGAGCCATTCATTCTTTATCTGTGTAAGGAGTTTCTTTGTCATTTCTTCCAGTGATTAGTGATGAGTGATTAATGCAGGCGGCCGCCCAATGCATTTACAATACCAACTTTCGAAGCACGCCAAGCCGGAATGCCGGAACTTAACAAGTTCAGCACAAAGCAGAACAGCAATGCCCACCCAAAGGTGGAAGCATGCAGCAAGATACTCGCATCTACTTCCGGCGGGCTCAATGTCCGGGTAAATTCCTGTGCAAATAACAATGAGTTGCCCAAGTAAGCGAATGCCACACTAAGCAGCAATCCCAGCACACCCGCCATCAGTGTCACCACCAGATTCTCAGTGATAATCTGCCCCATCAGTTCGAGGCGTGGAGATCCGAATGCACGGCGCACCCCTATTGCAGACACACGTTGGCGCAGGCGGCTCTGTGTCATACTACTCAGATTGATAGCAGGTACTATCAGCAGGATGATGAAGATAATCAACCGCTGCCGGCGTGCCTGATTGATGTCCGGCTCCAAGTTAGCAGCAAAGGCTATTGCATTCTTCTCCTGATCGTAGGGGCGGTTGCGATAAATCAATTCGTAGCCGTCCTCGCCTATCAGCGTATTATATTCTTGCTTGCGGCGTTCGGCTTCCTGACGGATAGCCTCGAAATCGTCGCGGCTGCGGGCAAGCATAGTGCAACTCATCATTCCCATATGCTTGTCACTCCATGTATCCTTCGCTATCTCGGTCGAAGTATAAGGCACCCATACCTGTCCATAGGCAGAGGTCGCGAGTGTAGAGACATCTTTTACCACACCTGCCACCTTATAGGGTGCATGATTCAACTGGAACTCCCGTCCCACAGCATCGGTGGTCTGAAACAGGTTGCGTGCTACGCTCTCGGTGATGACTGCTACGGGCAATCCGGCATCGAATGCAGCCTTATCATAAGGTTTGCCCGCTGTAAAGGCAAAGTCGAACACGTGCCAGAAGATATCATCCGTCTGCAACAAGTCAATGCCAATAGCCGGCTGACCGGGCAGGTTCACAGGAGTAGATACAACCATACAAGTATAGACAGTCACCGCCTCGGGGGTTTTCAGTGACTGGAAGCACTCGCGGGCAGTCTGTGCACTCATCGGTCCGTTGCTGGTGCCATCGCCCCACGCTTTGTTACTGATGCTCATGTAATGCACGTGCAGAAAACGGTCGCGGTTGCTCTCGGGCGCAAAGGGTGCCACCTTTACTTGCTGCATCATCACCACCAGCATAATGAGGAAGATGGCAAGCGCCGTACCGGCAATGCTGACTGCACTGATGATAGGCTGTTGTCGCAGTTGCGCCCATGCTTGGGTAAAGTATTGTTTAATCATATTGATTTGTATGCGATGGTTAGAATTAACGGCCTACTTTCAAGTCACTTGTATTCACTCCGCCGATGCCACCTTTGGAGATGTCGGCGCGTCCGGCTTCACCGCTCAGGGTAACGTGCCCTACTCCGTCCAGACTGGCTGAAAGGTAATCGCAATGAACATGGATGTTGGCTTTCCCCACACCTTCCAGTTCCACTCTCAAATTGTTGCAGGTCAGGTCGGCAATATTCAGTTTGCCCACGCCTTCCACCTCGAATTTTACGTCATCCAGTTTCAGCGGTTTCTCACAGTTGAAACTGCCTACACCACTGAACTCCACTTCCTTCAGGCTGGGGGCAGAGAGATAGATGGTGACACCGTCGTTGCGGTTGCGCGATTGCTTGTCGCCATTTTTAAAGCCGATGACAAGACGGTCACCTTTCACCTCGGTACTGGTGATAGTGACGTATTTCTCCTTTCCCTCTATCTTCAGGGAATATGTATCGCTCTGTGTAAAGTACACCGTTGCTACGGAAGTAATCTCTACTGAAGAGAAAGCGCTCACTTTGCGAACTTCGCTCACATTGGCATCGCCATTGGCGGCATAGACTGTGCCGGCTACTGCGGCAAATAATAAACTAAGGGTAATAACTAAAGCTCTCATAATGTATTCTGTTTTTGATTTTATTCTTCATGTAATGCTTCTGCCGGTTGTATCTTCATTGCCTGACGTGCGGGATACCAGATGCCCATCATGACCATCAGTGCTATCATCAGCCAAGCACCCAGCGAACCGAGGAGAAAACGTATTATACTCCACTTTACCGGCCATGTAGATATCAGTTCCGTTCGTCCGATGGTAAGTTCGGCAACTCCCACGTTATAGCATATTATCATCGCCGGCAACATGACCAATGTCAGCAGCAGTAATCCCTCACCTGTAAGTAATCGGAATATCTGGCTCTTAGTACTGCCCATCGCCAACCTGAGGGCTATCTCCGAGCGACGGCGGCGTGTGCGGAACCAAAAAGTACCTATCAGCCCCAGGAAGACATTTCCCAAAAGAAAAAAGACAACTATCGTCTGGCTGTTCACCTTGTCCGTATCGCCGTTCAGTACCTCGAACTGCATTTGCTGCTGCTCGTATGGCTCAGCATCTGCTACAAATATATTGTCTGTATCCAGTCTCGGCGCTATCTCGCGTACGAACTGTTCCCGATAGTCCGTCCCGTCAGCGGCAGGTTTCACACGGAAAACGATTTGTGCCCACTGGTTACCGTATTCCTCGCGGATAAACTGCTCACCCATCCGTATGAAAAACCAGCGGGCGTCGTTGCCATAGCGGTAACTGCGGAAACTACCGATAACGCCACCCTGGGTGACAGTGTTCACCGTGTCGCCACGCCACGTCAACGGTGTATTGAGTGAAAACTCAGGAAACCGATTTTTAAAGTAATCTACGGCAGCCTGGCTCAACATCACATTATTGTTGCCTATAGGCAGCGAAGCAAAAGGCCTCGCCGGATCTTCCTGCATACGAAAGACACGGGTATATCCATCGGTAGCATAAATCAGACGCCCGTTCTGTCCGATAGTGTCCTGTACAGCCAGCGATCTGTTACTGTTGGCGCCACTCATGGGCAGGCTCCAATAACTCAAAGAAGCTGCTTCCACACTGGGTTCCAGTTCCAGTTTCTTCAGTATGCTCCAATATTTGTCGGCATCCAGCAGTGTAGTGTCGCGGCTCTCACCCCCGTTAATCATGGTGAGCCGATATACGTGGTCTATGTCATAGCCCAACGGACGATAGAAGGTATATTTCATGCAGCCCAGTGAGTCGCAAAGAAACCACATCACAATGAACACCAGAAAGAGTTCGGCCAACACCCAACCGTTACTGCTCAGGCGTGCCCATATCATATGTAAGTTGTGTAAGATGAATTTCATGAGTCTTCTTCTTTCTATTTATTTATCGTTCAGTGAATCTACAATCGTATGCCTTGTCGCCATCCATGCGGGCAATCCTGCACTAAGCATATTGATGACTATGCAGAAAACAAATGCCAGCAGGAACACCCACGGGCTGAACAACGCCCCCATACTCAGGCTGAAATCGCCTGCCGCACCCACGTTCTGACTGTTGGTGAAGAACCAGGAACGCATGCCCCATACTGCCAAGTAACTGAACAACAGGCCCACCACGCCGCCAAGCAGCGTCAGCACCAGATTCTCGTTCAGTATCTGCCTCACCAGCACACTGCGTGTACCTCCAAAGGCTTTGCGTACTCCAAGTTCGGAAGCACGTTGCTGCATACGGCTATTGCTCAATCCACACAGGTTGAATGACGGTACCAGCAAAATAACAATCAGTGCAAGGGCGTATTGCAGGTAAAGCATAGTCACATCCGGCCCCATATTGGACCACACATGGTTCACATGTGCCACGATGTTGTCCGGCTGCTCCATAATATCTATCTGCATATCCCCCAGTCCGGCATTGACAGCCTCCACCCGCTTTGCAATGCCTTGGCTGATTATGGGAAAATCATCGGGCGTACGCGCCAGCACAGCAATGTGACTACCGCCCATGTAGCTCCACTCATTACCCGCCATCAAGTTGTCAGCCGGATACATACTCCACAGCTGTGCATAAGCATCCTTAGCGGTGACGGAAACATCCTTCACTATGCCCACCACACGTGCCTGTTCGCGGTTCAGCAATAACTGCTGCCCCACTGCATCCGTAGTGCCGAACAGATTTCGCGCCACAGAAGCACAAAGCACAACTGCTTTCACACCTCCCGCACGGTTCTCCTCGGTAAAGCCCTGCCCTGCCAGGAACTGCATGCTGAATACTTTCCAAAAACCGGGGTCAGTTTCCATGGCATCCACCTTCAAACGGTTACCTCCGGTCGTAAGCGACACCAGCGCTGCGCTTGCCGGAGTAAAAGCCGTACAAGCCTCCACCTCGGGCAGTGGCTGTATGCATTCCTTCATGAATGCCGGTGAAGGACTGTTAAAACTGTTCATTCCCTCATCTGTTTTGCTGCCTACGTGCATGGCCGATAAATAGAGACACCGACTACGGTTCACCTCCGGCTCCAGGTCGGCATACTTCGTCTGCCAGACAATCACTATAGCCATAATCATAGTGATGGCAAAGGCCGTACCCAATATAGATATCGTGCTCAGCAGCGGATTTTGTCGTAAAATGGTAAAAGCTTGGCGAATGGTTTGCATGGTTTCAATTATAAATTACGAATTACGAATTAGGTTTTATCATTCTACCTGACGACCGTCGAAGAAGCGTATAGTGCGGCTGGTTTGCTTGGCTTGTCCTTCGTTGTGGGTTACCATCACGATGGTACGTCCGTCTTCCTTATTCAACTGATGCAGCAGTTCCATAACCTCAGCCCCCATCTTAGAGTCCAGGTTACCGGTAGGCTCATCGGCGAGTATTATCTCCGGGTTGCCGATAATGGCGCGGGCAATGGCAACACGCTGGCACTGACCACCGGAGAGCTGTGTAGGCATGTGGCGCATACGGTGGCTCAAACCTACCTTCTGCAATACCTCTTCCGCCAGGCGGCGGCGTTCTTTGGCAGACACCTTTCTATAAAGCAAGGGCAGTTCTACATTATCCAGCACATTCAGCGAGTTAATCAGGTGGAAAGACTGGAATACGAAGCCCAGTTGCATGTTACGGAAAGCAGCAAGTTCCTTGTCCTTCATGCCGTCTACCTTAGTGCCTGCTATTTCGATGGTACCGCTTGTAGGCGCATCGAGCAAACCCATAATGTTCAGCAACGTGGACTTACCGCAACCGGACGGTCCCATAATACTCAGGAATTCTCCCTTATTCACTTCGAGGTTAACATTCTCCAATGCTACGGTTTCAATCTCGTTCGTACGATAAATCTTGTTGATGCCAGTTAACTTAATCATAATGGTAAGTATTTTAAATGTTATTGGTTTATTCTGTTTCGTTTTCGCACAATTACTTTATCAATAGGTCAAATGCTGTGCCAAACACTTTTTTCTTTTATTATCAAGTACTTAAGTTTTCGGGTAAGTGTCCGTTAATGAACACTTTGTCCGTTTTCAACGGTTCGCCTTACTCGTCGCGCAGGGCTTCGGTAGGCGGAATGCGGCTGATCCTGCGGGCAGGGATATAGATACCTACCAGCACCACCACCAGCATTATAAAGAACACAATCAGCGATACAATCAGGAAGTGCTGCGTGAAGTCCGTCACCCAATATACTTCCGTACTGTCCACCCAGTTCTGTGCTTTCTCCAAACCTTCCTTTAATGCATACTGAAGGTATAGCAAGCACCCTACCAATGTGGCGACCAAAGTCATCACTGCCCCCTCGCCCATCAGCAGGCGGATAATATCCCTCGGAGTACCGCCGAAAGAGAGTATCACTCCCACCTCTTCGCGGCGCGTGCGCGTCTGCAACCAGAAGGTACCTATCACTCCCAGGCAAAGATTGATAAGGAAGAATGCCGCCATCGCCAGGTTGCGGCGATAGATAGAAGTAGAGCCTGCATACTCCCCGTCGGCTATCAATTTCTCGTAAGACTGCACGCTGCGTGCAAAGAGATTGCCCGCACGCAGTTCCTTCACCATCCACGGGCGGAACTCATACAGGAAGCGGCTCATGCTGACTCCTTCCTTTATCCGGACAAGTATCTGTGCTTCTTCCGGAATATTACTCACGTCCACCGAAAGCATAGGCTTGAATAGCACCGGCACGGGACGCCACTCACTATATGTCTTGAACGCACCCACTGCGCCTATCACCGGCATGAAGGTCGTGTCATTTTGAGACACATTCCAGCACCGTTTATTACGCATATCCTTTGTCCCGAAGAAGCGCTCGGCGGTGTTCTCCGAAAGCACGATATCATTCTGAGTATAATCATAATCCGACAACTCCTCGGGAGTCATCCCCTTTCCGGGACGGAAACCATACGTCTCGAAGAACCGGGTATGAGGCAGGAAGAACATCCACATGGTGGATATATTGAGCGTATCACCTTCCGCACGCATTGAATTGTTGCTACTGCCTTGCGAATTGGGATAGCAATAACCCAGTAACGGAGTAGCGAGTTCCACTCCCGGAAAGTCCTGGGCGCGTCGCACCAGGTTCAGATAACTATTCATCAGCACCGTAGAATCTTCCGCCTGCGCATCATATCCCGGAGCTTGCGGTTGCAAAGCGCCGAGCGACACCAGGCAAAGACGGTCGGCATCATATCCCAGGGGGATGTTACGGTCGTGAGTCACCACGATAACCGGATCCAGTATTATCCAGGAAACGATGCTCACCAGAATCAACTCCGCCAGCAACCATCCGTTACGGGAGCGGCGTGCCCAGAGGTTCTTTAATATAACTTTCAACATAATCTTGCCGTTTTATCGTTTCTCATTCAATGAATAAATAATCGGTTTCCGCAGGGAGTGCCATGCCGGCAGCAACGCCGATAGCATATTCAGCGCCACGCAGAGCAACAGCGCTGCCAGGAACACCAACGGAGCAAAGAGCATTTCGCCGGACACGCGCACCTCCACTCCTTCGGGAAGTGCACTCGGCCAACTGTCAAAGACTGAGAACACCCATTCACGGCAGAGGTAAAGCCCCAGCCATGCCAGCAGCAATCCCAACAGTCCTCCCAGCAAGGTCAACAGCAGATTCTCCCACATCACTTGCGAGAGCAGGCTGCCACGCCCTGCACCGAAAGACTTGCGCACTCCCATTTCTGCCAACCGGCTTTCCATGCGGCTCGCTATCATGCCGCTCAGGTTGAGGGCAGGCACCAGCAGCAACACCAGCAGCACCAGCAGGAAGTGGCGAACCGTTGCCCAAGTATCGAATTCCTGACTGGCATATTGCTTGAAAACACTAAGCAAATGCGATGTAGGCTGATCCCAAATACTCACTTTCCACTCATCTTTATGTACCAGGTTCGCCTTGCGCACAATCTCATCTATCTCTGCGCGCAAAGCCTTTTCCTGTGCATCGTCTTTTACCATAAAAGTGACTTTATAAGCTCCCAGATGAGAAATGCCATATTCTGCCTTCTGATAATCTTTCGCCACGCTATAAGGCATATACACTTGCGCGTACGATCTCGAGGTCAGAAAGCTGGCGCCGTGCACCACGCCACAAACCCGGTAGTCCACATAGTTCAAGCTGAACGAGCGTCCCACTACCCCCTCTACCGTACCGAACAGGCGCCGGGAGAGTTCTTCCGTAATCACCGCCGTAGCGATGCCGCTCTCCAGGTCGGAAGCGGTAAACGCCTGCCCTTCGAGGAACCGGAAAGAGTAGATGCGGAAAAAATTGGGATCGACCAACTTCAGGCTCACCTGGAAGTCGCCGCTACGGTCACTGGGCTGCACGTAGCTATTATTCGTCATGTCGTTCTGCAAGGAAGCAGATACTATCGTTGCATTCTCCACCGGATAGAACCATTCTTGCACCGCTTTAAGAGAGAATGCCCACTGAAAATTACTTTTATGCCCTTCCTCTCCCTGCTCAAAACGGGATTGGCTGAGGTAAAGCGTATTCATTCGGTTCGCCTCCGGATAGACCGGGGCTATCTTCACGTAGTAGACCACCGCCATAATCATCGTCATGGCAATAGCCAGACCGGTGCCAACGACATAGAGACTACTGAAAAGCGGATTTTGCTTCAATAGCTCCCATGCCTGTTTTAAATAAGTCTTTATCATACTATCAGAGTTTTGTCATTCGTTAATGCAATACTTCTGTCTTATTTCACTTTCAGTTTATTCTTGTTCTTGTAGTTGCTCATGTCGCTCACCACCACTTCATCACCCGGTTGCAAGCCGCTCACTACCTCTACAAACTCAAAGTTCGAGTCGCCCAACTGAACCTTGCGTTTCACTATTTCCTTATCGGAGTTGCGTACAAAGAGCTCATACTCGCCGCGTCCCACGTAGTAGCTGGCATTGGCAATGCGCATCACATCCTCTTTCACGGCATTCATCACATAGACATCCGTTTTCAGTCCGGAACGCAGGCGGCGGTTGTTATCCTCGTTCAGCTGCACGGTGAAGGAGATTACGCCGTTCTTCGACAGCGGAGTCACACTGCTCACCGATCCTTCCAGCTTCTCGCTGCCTATCTTCACAATTGCCTTTCCGCCTGCTGCCACGCGGTCGCCGTATGTATCGGCTATTTCGCCTTCTACCTTGAAGTGGCTCAAGTCGGAGATAACGGCAATCTGGCTGCCTTCCGATACTTGTGCACCAATCTGATTGTTGATATAAGTAAGGATAGCCTTCCGGGGCGAACGGATCTGCGCATCATCCAGCGTGCGCTTTGTTTCAGCAAGACTCTTGCGGAACATGCTGAAGTCCAGCTCCTGCACTTTATATTCGGCAGCCAGCACTTCTTTTTCGTTGGCATACTGCTGTTTCAGTTGTTCGTATTCCAACTGGGCTACGTTGTAGCTCAATTCCGCCTGGCGCACCTTGTCGGTGGTCCCCGAACCGAGGCTGTCGAGGTATTGTTCATTGCGAAGTTCCACCTTCATGCGGTTCAGCTTCATGGCAGAAACTTTAATCTGCATCTGCAGGTCGTTCAGTTTGGTCTGGTTGTTCACCTGGAGCTGTTTCAGCTTATAGCTGCGCATCTGCTCTTCGTCCAACAGCTTCTTATAGTCGGTTTCGGCGCTCTGCAAGTCCAGTTTCAGGATAGGCGTTCCTACGTCTACGCTGTCGCCGCCTTTTTTATATACTTCCATGATGCGCGTGTTGATGGGTGAGTTGATGATTTCCTCGAATGCCGGAACCACCTTGCCCGAAGCACTCACGCTGACTTCGATTGTGCCTTTGCCTACTTTGGAGAACACCAGGTCTTTCTCCTTCACACCCGTGCGCATCAACGAAATGAGTACACTGATTACTACGATACCGGCCACACCCATAGCACCATAACGAATAAACTTCTTATTGCGCTCCTTGTTGCGCACTTCTTTCGGAATTTCTCTGTCCATATCTTTAGATTTAATTATTTGCGAACATAACGCTTAATATATACTAAATCTATGCCAAAATCATAAACTACTGAAAGTAAGCACATAGGGTAAAAAGAAAGGTGTCCATTTTCGGACACCTTGTACATTTTCGGATACTGTTGTTCGCTTATCGCAACCTCAGCCTGTCTCCCACTTCCGGCACGTATTCCGTGTCCTTGCGGTTCATCTTGTACAGGTTTTTCAGACGGATGCCATACTTCTGTGAAATGGTGTGCATGGAGTCACCGTCTTTCACTATATATACGGTATAGGGCTTGGCAGCCTTCTTGCGTTTTTCTTTCAGGTAGATGATGTCGCCGGCTTCCAGCGTATATTCCCGGTGCAGGTCGTTGTACTTCACCAGCTTCTTCCAACTGATGTCGAACTCCTTGCCCAGCATCTGGAAAGTATCTCCGTCGCGTGCCACGATGTAGGCTATGTCGTTGGCAATAAATACCTGATGCGGATTGGCAAGCCAGGGTTTCTTCTTCACCTCTTTCTCCCAATTGCGGGCGTCGCGCTTGGTCATGCCGCGACTGTCGTACTTGTAGAGTTCGTAATCTTCGATAATCGTTATCAGGCGGTTGGCATACGAAGGATCGGTGGCATAGCCCGCCTTCTTCAGTCCGCGCGCCCAGCCTTTATAATCGGTAATCTTCAGGTCGAACAGAAAAGCGTAACGGGCTCCCCGTTTCAAGAACAGCGAATGATCCTCGTACGAGTCTCTGGGGTTGCGATAGGCGCGGAAACACTCGTTGCGGGCATCGTCATCGTGGCGCACGGTGCGTCCCTTCCAGTTGCCGCCGCACTTTATGCCGAAGTGGTTATTGCTCTTGCGGGCCAGCGTACTGTTTCCGGCACCGCTTTCCAGCAGCCCTTGCGCCAGGGTGATACTGGCAGGAATCTTATGCTGTTGCATCTGCTCCACGGCCAGCGGGGCATACTGCTTGATGTATTCGTTGTAGCGGGCATTTCGCCGCTGTGCGTGCACGGTGGCTATAGAAATGAACAGGAATGCCAGGATTGCAGTCAGTCTGAGGATACGTTTCATGCTTCAAGTTGTTGAGTTCGGCACAAAAGTCAGTAAAAGAATTGAAAAATCCAATCTCTTTCTTATCTTTGTAACATTAATTACAATATAATTCTCCACCCTATGAAAGAGTTGAATATACAGATTGCCATTAAGATATACGAACTTGAAGAACTGAATGAGAGCGACCGCGAACTGCTGGGTGCAGCCTGCGAAGCCACCCATCGCAGCTACGCCCCCTACTCCCACTTCTCGGTAGGCGCCGCCGCCCGGCTGGCAAACGGAACCATCGTCACAGGGACGAACCAGGAGAATGCCGCCTACCCCTCCGGTCTTTGTGCCGAACGCACCACGCTGTTCTATGCCAACTCCCAATATCCCAACCAGGCGGTAGAGACTCTTGCCATCGCCGCCCGCAACGAGCACGGAGAATTCCTCGAAGAACCCATCCCCCCCTGCGGCGCATGCCGGCAGGTGATGCTCGAAACGGAGAAACGCTTCAACCATCCCATACGCATCTTGCTGTATGGCCGGAAAGGCATCTACGAACTGAAGAATGTAGGGGAATTGCTGCCGCTTTCGTTTGACGCTTCGGCTATGGAATAGAAACAGACCGTCTGTTTGGGGTAAACAGACGGTCTGTTTGCTTCTGACAGATGGTCTGTTTGCCCTCAACAGACGGTCTGTTTTGCTGCAAAACACCTCTTTTTACCCGACACACCACCCGACACACCTTCCGCTACCGTAACCAACAAAAAACGAGTGACTTACGCCACCCGCTTTTCCACAGCCGACACAGCAACCGACAACAAAGAAAGAAATATTAAAATTTAAACTAAGGGTGGGAAGATTTTCCCTGCATTCCCGTTTGACTATATTATAAGAAAAAACTTCTTATCTTTGCGATATATTGCCTAACGGCGACGATACGTGATTATGCAGGTACGGTGATCATTGTCTCTCACGACAGGGATTTTTTGAGGGAAACGGGGATTGAAAATGAAATATATCTCGCATAAATCGCATAAATCTATAGTAATAGCGCAAAACTACTGCTATTTAGATAAGTGAATTTTCGATGAAGTTTGTATATTTGCTGCGTTGAATTGTAATCGCAATCAATCTTGAATATGAAAGACTAACCACAATAATTACAACAACTTATGTTACGTACTATCAGACTAACCATTGCTATCGTATTTTTCTCTCTCATCACGTTGCTGTTCCTCGATTTCACAGGAACCTTGCACGCATGGCTCGGATGGCTGGCCAAGATTCAGTTCCTGCCGGCCGTACTGGCATTGAATGTGGGCGTAGTGCTGTTCCTCGTCATTCTGACGTTGGTATGCGGACGCGTCTATTGCTCTGTTATCTGCCCGTTGGGTGTGTTTCAGGACATCGTTTCCTGGTTTTCGGCAAAACGGAAGAAGAACCGTTTCCGCTACTCGCCCGCGCTGAAAGGGCTGCGCTACGGTGTGTTGGGAGTATTTGTACTGGCTATTATTGCCGGGCTGAACTCCTTTGTCGTGCTACTGGCACCTTATAGTGCCTACGGGCGTATCGTCTCCAGCTTCTTCGCCCCGCTATACCAATGGGGAAACAACGGGCTTGCCTATCTTGCCGAACGTGCCGACAGCTATGCTTTCTATCAAACGGATGTGTGGATGAAAAGCCTGCCCACGCTCATTATTGCAGCAGTAACGCTGGTCGTGATTGTAGTGCTGGCATGGCGTGGCGGACGTACTTACTGCAACACCATCTGTCCGGTGGGTACAGTGCTCGGTTTCCTGTCGAAGTTCTCTCTGCTGAAACCGGTGATTGACACATCTAAATGTAATGGATGCGGACTGTGTGCCCGCAACTGCAAGGCCTCGTGCATCAACTCCAAAGAGCACAAGATAGACTACAGCCGCTGCGTGGCATGTATGGACTGCATCAACAAGTGCAAGCAAGGCGCCATCACCTACACACGCCGCAAACCTGTGCCTGCTGCCGCCCCGGGAACGACCGTGACCGCGGAACAGGTAAACAGCGCCCGCCGTACCTTCTTTTCCGCCTCGGCACTGATTGCCTCCACCGCCCTCTTGAAAGCGCAGGAGAAAATGGTGGACGGCGGACTTGCCACCATCGAGGATAAGAAGATACCCAACCGCGCCACACCTATCACCCCTCCGGGAGCACTGAGCGCACGCAACTTTGCCAGCCATTGTACGGCTTGCCAGCTATGTGTATCAGTATGCCCCAACCAGGTGCTTCGCCCTTCCTCCAATCTGATGAAGCTGATGCAGCCCGAAGCATCCTACGAACGCGGCTATTGCCGGCCGGAGTGTACCAAATGTTCGGAAGTTTGTCCGGCAGGTGCCATACTGCCCATCACGAAAGCAGATAAGTCGGCAATTCAAGTGGGCCATGCCGTATGGATCAAGGAAAACTGCATCTGCATTACCGACAAGATGGAATGCGGCAACTGCGAACGCCACTGCCCGGTGAGTGCCATACAGATGGTGCCGTCAGATCCGAAGGACGAAAAGTCCATCAAGATTCCGGTTGTCAATACCGAACGCTGTATAGGCTGCGGAGCGTGCGAGAACCTCTGCCCGTCGCGCCCGTTCAGCGCCATCTATGTAGAAGGACATGCCGTACACAGAACGGTGTAAAGAGACAATGATTAGTGATTAACGATTTTAGATTCAGTATATGAAAAAAGAACTTCAGAATAAGATAAACCGCCGCGACTTCTTCAAGCTCGCCGGCACAGGAACAGCAGTAGGTGCTGCTGCATTGTACGGCTGTTCCGGCAAGAAAGAGAATACGGACAGCGAATCGGCTGCCCTGGGCGAAGTGCCCACCGACAAAATGACTTACCGCACCAATCCCACCACGGGCGACCGTGTCTCCCTGCTGGGCTACGGCTGTATGCGCTGGCCTACCCGCAAGCGCTCCGACGGCGAAGGTGACGAGATAGACCAGGAAGCTGTGAACGAGTTGGTGGACTATGCCATCGCCCACGGAGTGAACTACTTCGATACAGCTCCGGTATATGTACAAGGTCTTTCGGAACGCGCCACAGGCATCGCCCTGAAACGCCATCCGCGCGAAAAATTCTTCATCGCCACCAAGTTGTCCAATTTCAACTCTACCACCCAAACCCGCGAAGGTGCCATCGCCCTGTATCGCAACTCGTTCAAGGAACTGCAAGTAGACTACATAGACTATATGCTGCTGCACAGCATCGGCTCCGGCGGTATGGACGCACTCCACGCCCGCTATCTGGACAACGGTATGCTGGACTTCTTGCTGAAAGAGCGCGAAGCCGGCCACATCCGCAACCTCGGCTTCTCCTATCACGGCGACGTCGAAGTATTTGACTACCTGCTCGCCCACCACGACGAATACAAATGGGACTTCGTGCAGATACAACTCAACTACATCGACTGGAAGCATGCCAAAGAAATGAACGACCGCAACACCGATGCCGAATATCTGTACAATGAACTGTTGAAGCGCGGCATCCCCGCCGTCATCATGGAACCGCTGCTGGGCGGGCGCCTCTCCAGGCTGAACGATCACTTGGTGGGCCGGCTCAAACAGCATCGTCCGCAGAACAGCGTGGCATCCTGGGCTTTCAGATACGCCGGAACATTTCCCAACGTGCTGACCGTATTGAGTGGTATGACGTACATGGAACATCTGCAAGACAACCTGCGCACCTACTCCCCGCTGGAACCCTGCACAGAAGAGGAATTAGAGCTGCTGGAAGACACCGCGCAACGGATGCTGCAATACCCCACCGTGCCGTGCAACGACTGCAAGTATTGTATGCCTTGCCCCTACGGACTGGATATTCCCGCCATCTTGCTGCACTACAACCGTTGCGTCAACGAAGGCAACGTTCCCAAGAGCGGCCAGGACGAGAACTATCGCGAAGCGCGCCGTGCCTTCCTCGTAGGCTACGACCGCAGTGTGCCGAAACTCCGGCAGGCAAGCCATTGCACAGGCTGCAACCAGTGCAATCCGCATTGTCCGCAGAACATCGACATCCCGAAGAAACTGCAAGAGATAGACCGGTTTGTTGAGGATCTAAAACAGGAAAGGATATAATCAATAACGCCGGGAGGGAGTATAATCAGCTCTATAAACACGGTCGAAGAAAGGCGCCCATTCATTCTCCGCAATGCCTATCTGCAAACCGTAGAAATGCGTATCTGCCTCCCGGTATTCACGAATCTTGTCCATAAGTGCCGTCGAAGCATGCGGTATCTTAAAATCACTAATCCACAGAACATCCGCATTCATATATTCCTTTCTGGATTGTAGTAGCCGGAAGGTAGCTTCCAGCATACGTGTAGCGTCCGTATCTCCGCAGGCTGTCTTTGCGAAGAATTCAAGCAGGCGTGCCCGCTCCTTTCGGACATCAATCGGATGGATAGATACGGAGAAAGCTATCAGGAAGCAATCACGCCGCTGTCTGTCGGCTATTTCCAGGATTTTTATCAGCAGGGAATGGGCAATCTTTTCCGGTTTCCCTGCCATGCTGCCGGAGGTATCCAGGCAGACAATCATCGGGCCTTTCTGCCGGGCAGGTTTGGTTTCCAATCGCCGGGCGGGTTGCATAATTTCCGATTTATAGCGGAAGGTCTGAAGCTTGCCGGTCAGGTATTTGTAGACAAACAGATCTTCCAGTGCATCATCGGCACAATGGGCCAGTTCGATGGGAAGCAGGGCATTCAGGTCGTTTCCCACGGTGATGCCTAAGATATCGCATTTGGAAGCGTGTTCCAGTTTGTAGACATCGCCCTCGGAGACGTATATCTGATCCTGCCCTTCATCGTCGGCGATGCGGCCCATTTTATTTGCCACCTTCACTATCTCCGGGTGCTCCCGCTGGATGCGGACTATCTTCCGTATCCGCTCGAAGTCCACGGTATTCCACATACCGCTCATCAGTCCCCATGACTGGAAGAATTCATCTTTGTCGATTTGTTTCTGCCGGATGTATTCGGGAATATCTTTCAGATTGGAACGGAGCCGGCGTTCCAGGGCGTCTTTGCGGAATTCTATTTCCTTTTCTTTCTCATCCTGCAACTTCTGCCGGAAGGCTTCTTCCCAGTCATCCACCATCTTTTCCCACACCTCGTCGTCGGCATACTTGCCTTCGGTGCCGAACTGGCTTTTATAGAAACGATGGTCGAAGCCGTACTCCCGGTATTTATCGGAGATCTGCTGCATCAATGCCTGCCAGCCGTCTTTCCGTTTCTTAATCGACCATTCCAGCACAAGCTTCATCCCGTTCTGCTCCGACTGGCTCTTTTGCAGGTTGTATTTCTCCTTTTCCAGGTTCAACCGGATGAACTGGCTCATGGTGTCGTAGAAGATGCGGGCGCAGATGTCGTCGGTCAGCACCCGGACTTTTATCATCGGGTCGTTCATCACAGACAGCAGGTAGGCATACAACGGCTCCTGACCGGTCGTTGCACATTCTCCGGTCTTTATGAACTTGTCCAGTGCCTGCACATAGAAGGCGGCATCGTATCTGCTACTGCTCATCGTTCGGTTATATCTGCTGTTGTTGTAGGCTTACTCATCACCGTAGCGCAGTTTGCGTACGTCGACACGTGCCCAGGCTATTTCCTTACGGATGGTGGCGACATATTGCGTCACGCTTGCCTTGTCGTCTTGGGAAACGAAGATGTTTTCCGTCAAATCTTTTACCAGTCGGTCTATCTTTCCGGTGACAGCTTCCAGCTCAGTTTCATAATCCCGGTCGGTGATGGATAGGTTGCCAAGCCACAACTGCTGTTCCTCTCCCCTCTTCAAACGTCTCATGGGGAAGCGCACACCGTTGATGTACAGATGCCGGTCGTCCCGGTAAAGGGTAATGCGCTCGGCTCCGTCCTCTTTCATCTGGCTGATATCGGAGAAGGCACGGATGATGGTTCGTTTCGGGTTCAGCGGATCGGCGTACATCACTCCCATGGCAGGGGCATCCTTGGCGTTATACTCTTTCATGTTCTTGTAGTCCACGATGAAGATGTAGGTATTTCCCGTTCCGTGGTTCTCTACCTGGTAGTAGAAATGATCTGTTATCAGCAAGTCGTCATCCCGGCGGTCACCGTTCAGCCGCGCTTTGTCCAGCGCTTCGCGCACACGGCCCACTTTCAGGTCGGATTTTAAAGAAGAAGTGATGGCGGCGATCTCTTTTATATATAGAACAAACAGGGAACGGATTACGATTTGGCGGATTTCGACGCACTCATCCGGCTCGTTCCACAGGCAGTGATAGATAGGAAGCAGATCCGTGATGCTGACCGCTGTACGCCCATGTATGAAAGCAGAGGTTTTCAGTAACCGCACGATATTCTTCCAGCGGCGGTCACTGACGTATACGTTGCGGTGCAACTCAGACTCTTGCGTATCCACCTTTGTCAACTCTTTCCGAATCGCGGTGATGCAGGATAACACTTCGAAAGGCACTGCAATCTTGCCTATTTCATTCTGCCATCCGGCATATTCTTCGTTCGATATCTGCCATTCAGTGGTATTCACTTCGTCGCAATCATCCAGCAGCATCTTATAGAATGCATCCTCCTGCTTGATGCAGGTGCTTACGATACGAATCAGGAAGCGGTCCCACAGCGCCTCCAATCCTTCTCCCTGTGTAGGCAGCTCATTGCTGGCAGCAACCAGCAGTTTCAACGGTAGTTTCAACTCCCGGTCTCCGTTTCTGAACAACTTCTCATTAATCACCGTCAGCAGTGTATTCTGTATAGCCGGCCCCGCCTTCCATATTTCATCCAGGAACACCACATCCGCCGTGGGCAGATATCCTTCTATCGCCCGCTCATACTTATCAGACTCTTTCAGCCTGCTAATGCTCACCGGCCCGAAGATTTCATCTGGTGTAGAGAAGCGGGACATCAGATACTCAAATGCCTTCGCCCCCACAAAAGCCTCCTTCAGCCGTCGTGCCACCATCGACTTCGCCACTCCCGGCGATCCCAGCAACAATATACTTTCTCCCGCCAAAGCCGCCAACAAAGACAATCCTATCTCAGCCTCCTTCTCATATACTCCCCGGTTCATCTCAGCCAAGAGCAGTTGTATGCGTTCCTTTATATTCATTCCTATTTATAGTGATTCTTGTTTTCAATGTTCAATGTTCAAAGAAGCTACAAAGATAACAATACCACTCAACATTAGGATTAATCCTCACTCGGATTTTGTTCTAAGGTAGTTCTAAAGTAGTAATAGGCACTTTGGGGGATAACTATCTTGTTACTGGAGTCTTAATCTACGCTCCCTAACACTGTTCCATCCTCCACCAAATAATAACTTAAATTGTAATATCTCCCATTCCAGAATGCATCTATGATAATTTTCCTTTCTTCTGAAGTCAATGATATTTTCCGAGCAGCATCAGATATATTCCTGCCAGTTTCTACAAACATTCTATCTACCAGATACAGAGCATCTGATTTTCCTACAAATTTATCAAAGATAATTTCCTTCTCAGCCAGTCCCATCTTATTCTCTACAATAGGCTCTTGGGATTGTGCATTCCCATTCAGTCCCAAACTTAGTAATCCCATAATCAATAACACTTTAAGTTTTATCGTATTTCATTTTTATTTGTTTCTCCAAAGATGCAACACTCTCCTATAATTTCCTCGTCATCTTCCATCTATTCCTTTTCAGCAATCGTTTAGAAAGGTTATTTATTAGGTCATTCTTATGAGCAAATAGAACATAAGATTTCCATAAAGCACAGCGATTGTTATGCTTTGCTTTTATTTTAGTATCTTTGAACCATTAGAAACAGTTTTGTGGTATTCCATAAAGTCACTGAAATAGTTGTGATTTGCTTTCATTATAGTATCTTTGAATCATTAGAAACAGTCGTACCGGGATAGGGCATATCGCCAAAAGCGTTGTGATTTGCTTTCATTTTAGTATCTTTGAACCATTAGAAACAGTGTTTAATAAGTTGATAGGTTCTTTAGATGGTTGTGATTTGCTTTCATTTTAGTATCTTTGAACCATTAGAAACAGTAGGCTGATAATTCTGACGCTTTCTGACGTCGTTGTGATTTGCTTTCATTTTAGTATCTTTGAACCATTAGAAACAGTTGATGTCTGTATTGTTCCCGATGATAGTACGTTGTGATTTGCTTTCATTTTAGTATCTTTGAACCATTAGAAACAGTATATATGCTGATATACATATACACTACCTTGTTGTGATTTGCTTTCATTTTAGTATCTTTGAACCATTAGAAACAGTCAGGGACAGTAAGGGAATCACCAGTTATAAGTTGTGATTTGCTTTCATTTTAGTATCTTTGAACCATTAGAAACAGTAGACTCATAATTTACCATTGTTTAAAATTCGTTGTGATTTGCTTTCATTTTAGTATCTTTGAACCATTAGAAACAGTACGATAAAGGATTTATAAAACTAAGCCGCAGTTGTGATTTGCTTTCATTTTAGTATCTTTGAACCATTAGAAACAGTATATATGCTGATATACATATACACTACCTTGTTGTGATTTGCTTTCATTTTAGTATCTTTGAACCATTAGAAACAGTTGATCCTTCATTTATATAGAATGAAGTGCTGTTGTGATTTGCTTTCATTTTAGTATCTTTGAACCATTAGAAACAGTATCGCATTCCGGGATATGGACGGTCCAAGTGTTGTGATTTGCTTTCATTTTAGTATCTTTGAACCATTAGAAACAGTCAGGGAC
>JAUUPT010000057.1 GCA_030843315.1 Bacteroidaceae bacterium
ATTGATAGTATTTCTTGAAATTCTTCCTCAAATTCTTCTGTGCCTCACCGAATTGGGAGCGGTGGCACTCATCAAAGATAAACACAACCTGCTTCTGATAAATAGGCAGATTGCTCTCGCTTTTCATGAGGTTATTCAACTTTTGAATGGTCGTGACAATAATCTTGTTGTCATCTTTATCGATGTTTCGCTTCAAACCTGCTGTGCTTTCCGAACCATTGACGCTGTCGGGTGAGAAGCGTTGGTATTCTTTCATCGTCTGATAATCCAAATCCTTACGGTCAACAACGAAGAATACTTTATCAATAAAATCAAGCTCGGTGGCAAGGCGGGCAACCTTGAAACTGGTCAGCGTTTTGCCCGAACCCGTGGTATGCCAAATGTAGCCACCGCCTTCTGTCATCCCCCATCTCTTCGCTTGATAGGCACTTTTAATCTTCCACAGAATGCGTTCTGTTGCAGCTATCTGATAGGGACGCATAATGAGCAGCGTGTTGCTGGTGTCGAACACAGAATAGGTGAGCAGAATTTGCAGCAGCGTATTCTTCTGGAAGAACGTTGCCGTGAAATCCTTTAGGTCTCTAATCAGCGTATTGTCCGACTTTGCCCAATTCATCGTAAAGTCAAAACTGTTTTTATCTCGCTTTACCGTGTTGGCAAAATAACGGGTATCTGTACCATTGGAAATAACAAAAATCTGCAAGTATTTATATAGGGAACTTTCACTGTTGAAGCTTTCCTTGCTATAGCGGTGCACTTGGTTGAAAGCCTCACGGATAGCTACTCCCCGTTTTTTTAGTTCTATCTGCACCATAGGTAATCCGTTCACCAAAATTGTAACGTCGTAGCGGTTGGCTTGCGTTCCGGTCTGTTCAAATTGATTAATCACTTGCACTTTGTTGCGGGCAATGTTCGTTTTATCCACTAAATAGATATTTTGAATATGTCCATCGTCAAACACAAAGTCATAGATATAGTTTTCGTGTATTTTTTTTGTTTTCTCTACAAGGCTGTCGCTGGATTTGTCCAAATACTCATCCACGAAACGCACCCATTCCGCATCTGTAAAGACAACTTGATTAAGAATTTGCAGTTGCTTCCTCGCATTGGCTAATAGCACATCAGGTGAAATAATCTTTGGGACATATTCGTAACCTTGATTCTTCAAATCATCTATGAATTCATGTTCCAAAGCGGCTTCTGTCTGATAGCCTGCGGGGGACTCGCATGCTATTGAACTTTTTGCATAGTTGTCAAGAACTATGTAATTTTGTAATTCTGCTATGGCGCTATATTGTATCATTGTTGTCCCTCCTTCCAGTACTTATTTTCAATAAGATGGTTTAATAAGAATTTTACCGTTTGTTTTTCTGGTTCCGTAGGCTCTGGTACTGCTTCATTTGATAACGTGGAGTGGCTTGTAAACTGAATAACTCTGTTGTAATACGTCTTTTTATCATCAGGCAATAATTCTGACCATTGAGGATATCCTAAGAAATTTGCTGTTTTCTCATAGAGATTTCGCAACAGTATAAAGTGGTATTTTTGAATACTGTTCGTAATGATAGCGTCCTTAATTGTTTGTATTAAATGGAGATGATATGAAAAGCTTTTGTTTGAATCTCCTTTCTTCTCAAGAAGTTCATAAGCGCCGTCATCATACTTGTTAAGCATATAGCAAATTTTATTTCCAAGTTCATTGAATAGCACATTATAGAATAACGGATTATGTGTTGAAATAATAAACTGTAATCCATTTGATTTTTTAATGAGTTCCGCCAAATTAACAGCAAGTTCAATCAAGTGATTTTCATCTAAAGAACTAACCGGATCATCAACAAACACATATTTTAAGTCATTAAATTTGTCGGTTTCTCTATCTATTGGTTCTGCTATATTCAAAACATCAACAACTTGTGCAAGCAAACTATAAAATACACACCAGATTAAGCAGCTCTCTTCGCCTTTTGAGATCTTTATATTATCAATCGTGTTCTCATTGCCTGCAGCAATAGAAAATGTTATTTCATTGAATTGCTCATTGAATTTCGGTGTTAGCTTATCGCTAGTATAATGCTGAAAATGGGTTATTATATTATTCTCTTGTCCTTGATCACGAAGCACCCAATCTGTAAAATAGTTTGGCTGTATTTTTAGTTTTCGGTTAGCATCTGCAGCCAAATCATTGTCCCAATAGAACAAATCTTCCGTAAAAGCATTATAGTAAAGTATCTTTGCTTTTGTGTCTTCATGCTCTTCTGCTTCGACGTCTTTTGGCGCTATCAACTCTTTAAATTTTCGTGATAGACGTGTCTTTCCTATGCCGTTGAAGGCATAGATTAACTGCACTTTTTTACTCGCATCTTTGAGCGTTTGTGCTATTTCGGTTAGTGTCTGTCCCATATTAAGCCTTTATTTTATTCTTCGGAAATGAGAGTAACATATCACGGTAGTATTCGTATTGCTTGTGACGTAACTCAATCTCTTTTGGCAGACCGTCGGTGATTGAGGTTGTGAGGATATCAAATTTATCAAGAATTGCAACAATTCGCTCTTGCTCTTTGAGGGAAGGAATTGGAATTTGTAGATTTTTGACTATCTGTGCATTAATGTTTGTCTGCGAACCTGCACCAAGTGATTTTATGTATTCATATTGGCTCAACAGAAAATGATAGACATAGCGATAGTTTGCAACCTTTTCATTAATCTGAATATTTGCACACGCTTGATTGGTGCATAAAGGAATTTTATTAACTCCAACTTTACCAACAGTTGCACCATACATTGCAACTATTACACAATTAGCAGGAATCATTTTTGCACTTGAATTTGTTAGTCCTAATTTTGTAATTTTAACCCCTGTATCCCAAATGTCTCCACTTCCAACCTCCTGAGTTCGTAACCATGGAATATCCCCATTATAGTATTCGGAATTGCTTGTACTTGGAGTACCCCCAGAAGAAATCTTCAGTGAAATTTCCTTTAACGTTTTCCATTCCACCTTACCCCGCGGCTGTAAAACAGAATTGCCAGTGTGAGGATTCGATGTGGGTAGTGGTTGCGTTGGATTGTCGCTACTTTGAATGGAAGTGGCTGACCGGCTCGAACGTAGTGAGGGCTGGTCGGACTCTTCCATAGGATAGGTGAGTAGTTGATTGCGATAATATTCATATTGGGATTTTCTCGCTTGCAGCTCCGCTTGCAGCTCCGCTGTAAGTGTCGAAAATTTATCTAAAATATGAACGATTTCTTTTTGTACTTCAAGTGATTTTTCTGGATCGTTTGGATACGGAATAGGAATTTGAAGCTTTTCAAAAGCCGTTTTTGATAAACGTGGTACGCTTGAACGACGAACTTGACCATGTATTTTCAGTTGCTGGGTTAATAGGAAATAATACAAAAACTTATTTTGTAAATCATCCTTAGTTATGAAATAATAAACATCATCAGCCGCCCAAAAAGCAACGTCACTATAACCAATCTCACCCGCAGATCCTGCACAGATAATAAACGTAGTGCCTGCTTCTACATTACTTTCATGATGATAACCAAGAGGAATCATGCAATTTTGATAAACAGCATATTTACCTGTTTTTTCTAATTGTTTTTTAATAAGCCTTCTGCCTCGGTTTATGTTTGCAATCTCGCCCAGTGGTTTCCATTCCACCTCAACGCCTTCCAATAGCTTTTCTAAATTACTCATCTGAATCTCCTTTCGACAATGATTTAAGCCCCTTTTCAAAGTCAGAGATTATCTTTTGCGTTTTGTTAAACTCGTCATATTCCGCCTTCGCTTTTAAGTCAGCTTGCTTTTTGCTGATACTCCCTTTACCTTTCAGAATATCATATTTTCTAAAAGCTAAAAATTCGTTGATACTTGCAGCAAACTCTTCCATTGTGAAGGTATTCTCTCGCTCAATCAAGTCCTCGATATAATCGAAATAGCCCGTTACGGTGCGTTCTAACTGTTTGATTTGTTTTTCTTCCAGATAGTTTTTGGCAACAGTTACATCGCTTTTCAGAATTCTACCGTTGGGTGCGCTCTTCCAAGTTGTAAGTCCCATGTGGTCTTTGGTTCTGTCTGCTGACGCATTAATAATCTCCGCTGCCGTTTTGCCGGTAATAGCGTAATGAAACTTATTCTGCACCATAGCATAAAACTCTTTGGTGACATCGGCCTCTTTGTCGTAGTCAATGCTGCACTCGGCAAAGATATCGGTGATTTGCAGCCATATTCTTCGCTCGCTTGCACGGATAGAGCGGACACGCTCTAACAGCTCTTTGAAATAATCTTTACCAAAAGCTGTCTTGCCCTGCTTCAAACGTTCGTCGTCCATGACAAAACCTTTGGTCATATACTCTTTCAGAATGCCGGTCGCCCAAATCCTGAAGTTGGTTGCTTTGCGTGAGCTGACGCGATATCCTACAGAAATGATGGCATCGAGGTTGTAAAACTTCGTTGGTTTTGTTTGCGTCTTCCCTGCAATAGCACCATGTTCAGTGGTTGTTTCCAAAATGGAAATAACCACTTCTTCCGTCAATTCTCCCTCTTCAAAGATGTTTTTAAGATGTTTGGATATAGCAGGGACCCCCACGCCAAACAACTCCGCCATCGCCTTTTGTGTAAGCCAGATTGTTTCATCCTTGACAACTACACTGACTGATACTTCCTCTTCGGGAGTATTATAAATCAAATATTTCAATTCGTTATTCATAATTTATCCCTCTATCTCCTTTACAATAGCATCGATATCCGCACGCAGTGCGTCAATGCGCTTCACCGTTTGGGCAATATCTGCATTCAGTTTAACAATATCAATCACCTCACGCTTGTCTTCTGCTTCCACGTATGAACTTACAGAGAGGTTGTAATCATTTTCTTCTATTTTACTGTTATCTACCGATGTGGCAACATATTCTACTGGTTCCTTTTTATCGAATATGTCTATGATTTTTGCTATATGCTCATCAGTCAAGACATTGTTATTGGTTTCTTTCTTAAAGAATTCTTCTCCACTGGCATCAATGAACTGTGTCTTTGTATCTATTTTGTGCTTGGAGAGTACAAGAATATTCACAGCTATACTCGTACCATAGAAGAGGTTAGGGGGAAGGGATATTACGGTTTCTACAAAATTGTTATCTATAAGATACTTTCTTATCTTCTGTTCAGCCCCGCCACGGTAGAAGATGCCCGGAAAACAAACAATGGCAGCCCGTCCCCTGGCGGAAAGATAGCTGAGTGCATGTAGCACGAAAGCAAAGTCGGCTTTAGACTTGGGAGCCAGCACACCGGCAGGGGCGAAACGATCGTCGTTGATGAGTGTAGGGTCATCACTGCCCACCCAATTGACGGAGTAGGGAGGATTGGAGACAATGGCATCGAAAGGTTTTTCATCGCCATATTGAGGATTTATCAGCGTGTCGCCCAAGGCAATGTCGAACTTGTCATAATTGATGTTATGTAAAAACATGTTCATCCGTGCCAAGTTGTAGGTGGTGTGATTTATTTCCTGACCGAAAAAGCCTTCTTCAATGAGATGAGCATCAAACTGTTTTTTTGCTTGGAGCAACAATGAGCCCGAACCGCAAGCTGGGTCATAGATTTTATTGACAGAGGCCTGTCCCAACAGGGCTAATTGCGCTATCAGCTTTGATACGTTCTGAGGTGTAAAAAACTCTCCTCCCGATTTGCCCGCATTGGCAGCATAATTGGAAATCAAGAACTCGTAGGCATCGCCAAAGAGATCAATTTTATTATCCTCGAAGTTTCCTAAATCCAGACTTTCCACTCCCTTGATGACGGCAGCCAGACGTCTGTTTTTCTCCTCTACTGTGTTTCCCAACCGATTACTCGTGGTATCAAAGTCGGCAAACAGTCCCTTGATATCATGCTCAGACGGATAACCATTGGCAGACCCCTCTATCGCATCGAAAATCGTAGCTAAATCTGTATTCAGATTGGGATTTGTATTGGCACTCTTTGCTATATTCACAAAGAGTTGGCTGGGATAAATGAAATATCCTTTTGTTCTGGTAGCATCATCTTTTATCTCAATGGTGATAACATCATCCGGCATATTTGCATAGTCGATGCTATCATCACCACCTTCAATGTAATCGGTGAAATTCTCGCTGATAAATCGATAAAAAAGAGTCCCTAAGACAAATTGCTTAAAATCCCAACCGTCAACAGCACCACGTACCTCGTTGGCAATTTTCCAAATAGTAGATTGCAACTCATCTCTTTGCTTTATACCAGTCATATTTATTCAAATTGATTCTTGATTTATAATGCAAAAGTACAAAATTTCTCAAGAATATAACAACAAGCATCTCCTTACTTTTGATTTCCAGCTGTTCTTGATAACGGAATCCAGCTATAATCTAAAATTTCTTAGTGCATAACGCAGTTCTCTATACCTCTGATGGTTTTGGAACATAGAAAATTAAACGTTTGGTTAAATTGCGGATTATTTCCAATGCCAATATTCTTGTGCCCATATCGTGGCGCATATTCCTTGCATTTCTTTGAATAAACACCTGCATCCCTTTGGTTATACATTGAGCTTTGTTTATCTTTGCACTACTCTTTGAGTAATGTGCACAGTTGTGGTTCATCTTCTTCACTATTGTGGGGAAAATGAACCACAGATGTGAGGAAGGTGAACCACAACTGTGCGCATTAATAAAAGATAAGGCTTTTACGAAAGAAAGACAAGCGGTTTGCGGAAGAATCCACAGACCTTGAACGCTAATAAACCATTGATTGTTATGGCAATACTGTTTGATTGGTACGAGAATCCAAAGAGGAAAGATGAGCAGGGAGAAGAGCTGACCTTGCATCCGCGCATTAAGTTGAACGGCTCTACTACGACTGCCGAGTTGAGGCGGCATATCCAGCAATACTGCTCGCTGACGGAGACGGATGTGTCGGCGGTGCTCGATGCGTTGTCTCACTTTGTGGGACGGGAATTGGGCGAGGGCAGGCAGGTACATCTGGATGGCATAGGCTACTTTTGTCCCACGCTGACGTGTACCGAGCCCGTGACCATGGAAACCAAACGCAAAAGTACGAAGGTGAAACTGAAAGGTATTCACTTCCGCCCCGACAAGGCACTGCGGAGCGAGATAGGGAATATAAAAGTATCTCCGCTACGGATAAGGGTGCCCGGACGGAAGATGCCGACGGCAGAGGAAATAGATCGGCGATTAGAAAAACACTTTGCCACCAATGACTTTTTGACGAGAAGCGACTTCCAAACGCTCTGCGGAATGACGCGAACGACGGCTTTACGACATATTCGGCGTCTTTGTGAGGAAGGAAAGCTGGAAAACAGGGGGATGTTGAGACAGCCGATTTATTATCTGAAAAAGAAACAAGATGTTGATTAATAGTGATTTGATACTGGGTGTTTGCTAAAAATGCAGAGTGCAAGCAATTTGCTTACACTGCTGCATACACCGCTTACTTACACTCACGAAAGTATGATGAATAGGGATGTATGGAAAATTAGTGCAAGCGTGCAAGTAAAATGATGATGAAAATACAGTTAGTCTGAGTTCTCTGAGTTCAAGTTATAAATGCGACATTTGCCCTATATTATGTTGTGGATATTTGCGGGTAATCTGTGTTAATCTGTGTTTCAACTAAATTCTTATTTTCCCCGTCGCAAAAATGCCGAAGCGCTATTTTTTTATTACTTTTGCACCAATCAATCATATCTATCTGAAAATGGCAAAGAAAAATACAACCAAAGATACAGAACCGTCGCTTTCGTTCTTCGGGAAAGTGGCAGGGATTTTTAAGAATGAAACCATTCATTTTATAATCGGACTGATACTCGTCATCTTCTCTGTTTACTTGCTGCTCGCTTTTTCGTCGTTCTTCGTCACGGGGGCGGCAGACCAGAGCATCATCGACGGAGGCAGTGCGCAGGAATTGGCTTCCACCACGAATGGAGTAAAAAACTATGCCGGTTCTCGCGGTGCGCAGTTGGCAAGTTATCTGATAAACGACTGCTTCGGCGTGTCGTCGTTCTTTATTCTCGTGTTCCTTGCGGTGGCGGGGTTGAAACTAATGAAGGTGCGTGTGGTGCGCTTGTGGAAGTGGTTCATCGGTTGCTCGCTGCTGTTGGTGTGGTTCTCAGTATTTTTTGGTTTTGCATTTGTAGATCAGTACAAAGATTCTTTCCTGTACTTGGGCGGTATGCATGGATATAACGTCAGCAACTGGCTAGTGTCTCAAATCGGCGTGCCGGGAGTGTGGCTGCTGTTGCTGGTCACTGCTATCTGCTTCCTTATCTACTTGAGTGCGCGCACTGTTATCTGGTTGCGCAAACTCTTTACACTCAGTTTCCTGAAGCGTAAAGAGAAAGCCGAAAAAGCGAAAGGTGAGACACCCGAAGAATTCACCGACTCGTGGACGGCGAAAGGGAAAGCATCGGCGGTGAAACCTGAAAAGAGGGAACCCGAGAAAGAAATCCTGCCTGATGCCAACGAAGAAGAGGCGGATGATGTTGCTCCCGAAATCACCCTTGACCTCGGCGACAGAAACAGAGAAAAGCCCCTCAGACATGAGGGCGATGACATAACGATGACCATCGAAACCCCTCAGCCCGATCCGGAGCCCCCTTTCCGGCAACAGTCGGCGATGAAGGAGCCGGCGTTCGAAGTTGAGACAAACGAAGAAGAAGAATATCAAGGTACGGAGAAAGAACCGTACAACCCCCGCCTGGATCTGGAGAACTATCATTATCCCGGCATAGACCTGATGAAGCATTACGACGACAACGGGCCTACCATCGACATGGAAGAACAAAATGCCAACAAGGATAAGATTATCAATACGTTGCGCAGCTTCGGTATCGAAATCAGTACCATCAAAGCAACGGTCGGTCCTACGGTGACGCTCTACGAAATCACTCCCGAACAGGGTGTGCGTATCTCCAAAATCCGCGGTTTGGAAGATGATATCGCTCTCAGCCTCTCGGCATTGGGCATTCGTATCATTGCACCCATCCCCGGAAAAGGAACTATCGGTATCGAGGTGCCTAACTCCAATCCGAAGATTGTTTCCGGTCAGAGCATCATCGGCAGCAAGAAGTTCCAGGAGTCTACTTACGATTTGCCCATCGCACTGGGTAAGACTATCACCAACGAGGTATTTATGGTGGATTTGTGCAAAATGCCCCACGTGCTTGTTGCCGGTGCTACCGGTCAGGGTAAGTCGGTAGGTTTGAATGCCATCATCACTTCCTTATTATATAAGAAGCATCCGGCTGAACTGAAGTTCGTGCTGGTAGACCCGAAGAAGGTGGAATTCAGCATCTACTCCGTCATCGAGCACCACTTCCTTGCCAAACTGCCCGACGGGGAGGATGCCATCATCACAGACGTGACTAAAGTAGTGCAGACGCTGAACTCCATCTGCGTGGAGATGGATACCCGCTACGACCTGCTGAAAGCCGCCCATGTGCGTAACATCAAAGAATATAACGAGAAGTTCATCAACCGCCGTCTGAACCCGGAAAAGGGACATAAGTTCATGCCGTATATCGTGGTGGTTATCGACGAGTTCGGTGACCTGATTATGACAGCCGGTAAGGATGTGGAACTGCCTATCGCCCGTATCGCCCAGTTGGCGCGTGCCGTCGGTATTCACATGATTATTGCCACACAGCGCCCGACGACGAACATCATTACCGGTACGATAAAGGCGAACTTCCCGGCGCGTATTGCCTTCCGTGTATCGGCAATGGTAGACTCGCGCACCATCCTCGACCGTCCCGGTGCCAACCAGCTGATAGGCCGTGGTGATATGCTCTTCCTGCAAGGTGCCGATCCGGTGCGTGTGCAGTGCGCTTTTATAGATACGCCGGAAGTGGCGGAAATCACCAAGTACATCGCCCGTCAGCAAGGATATCCCACCGCTTTCTATCTGCCCGAATATGTGGACGAAAACGGAGGCGGAGATTTGGGCGACGTGGATATGGGGCGCTTAGACCCCTTGTTCGAAGATGCTGCCCGCCTGGTGGTGATTCATCAGCAAGGTTCCACGTCCTTGATTCAGCGGAAGTTCTCCATCGGTTACAACCGTGCCGGACGTATTATGGATCAGTTGGAGAAAGCCGGCATTGTGGGTTCGGCGCAAGGAAGCAAGCCGCGTGAAGTATTCTGTATCGACGAGAACGACTTGGAAATGCGTCTGAACAATTTGAATTGATAAGGAGTTTTTAGTGTATGCGGAGAATTAATTATATCCTGATATATATATGTATGCTTTCGTTTGCTTTGCCGATGATGGCGCAGCAACCGGATGCAAAAGATATATTGGATCGTACCGCCGAAGCGTTTCGGAAGGCGGGAGGCGTGAAAGCGACCTTTACCGTGCGGTCATCCGAAGGTTCTTCCACCGGAGTTATCTGCCTGAAGGGGGAGAAGTTCCGCTTGGAGGCGGGAGGCGTGACGACTTGGTTTGACGGACGTACGCAGTGGAGTTATCTGCCTTCGAGCGATGAAGTCAATGTGTCCGAACCGACAGCCGAGGAGTTGCAGAGCATCAATCCGTATGCTTTGCTGTCCCTTTACGAGCATGGTTATAAGTTGAAAATGGGGAAAGGGGACACCCTCAAAGATAAATCTCTCTATGAGGTGGTGATGACTGCTACCGACCGGAAGCAGGATTTGCTGTGTATCATCCTGTTTGTCAATAAAGAAACTTTCCGCCCTTCGCGCATCAGTATGGCGCAGCGGGGGGGAGATACAGCCGTTGTGATTATCAACTCCTATGAAACCGGGCAGAACTATCCGGACAGTTTTTTTGTTTTTGATAAGAAGGCCTATCCTACGGCTGAGGTGATTGATTTAAGATAATACTATAAATAAAGAATGAATATGGAGACAGAAAAAGTAAAATGTCTGATTATCGGTTCCGGTCCTGCCGGTTATACAGCCGCTATCTATGCCGGTCGTGCCAATCTTGCACCGGTGCTCTATGCAGGTTTGCAGCCGGGTGGTCAGCTGACGACAACTACGGATGTAGAGAACTTTCCCGGTTATCCCGAAGGTATTAACGGTCCGGACTTGATGGAAGACTTGCGTAAGCAGGCCGAACGTTTCGGCGCCGACTTGCGCTATGGGGTTGCTACTGCGGCCGACCTAAACCAAGCGCCTTATAAGATTACGATTGATGAAGATAAAGTTATCGAGACGGATACGCTGATTATTGCCACAGGTGCTGCGGCAAAGTATCTGGGACTGGATGATGAAAAGAAATATGCCGGTATGGGTGTCAGTGCCTGTGCTACTTGCGACGGTTTCTTCTATCGTAAAAAGACGGTAGCCGTGGTGGGCGGTGGAGATACTGCCTGCGAAGAGGCAGTGTATCTTGCCGGATTGGCTGCTAAAGTCTATCTGATTGTTCGCAAACCTTTCCTTCGCGCTTCCAAGATTATGCAGGAGCGTGTGATGAAGCATGATAAGATAGAGGTGCTGTTTGAGCACAATGCCGTAGGTTTGTTTGGCGAGAACGGGGTGGAAGGCGTGCATCTGGTGAAGCGTATGGGTGAACCGGATGAGGAGCGCTATGATGTAGCTATCGACGGTTTCTTCCTTGCTATCGGTCATAAGCCGAATTCGGATATCTTCAAGCCGTATGTAGATACGGATGAGGTAGGTTATATCATCACCGAACCGGGTACGCCGCGTACCAAGGTGCCGGGAGTATTCGCTGCCGGAGATGTGGCCGATCCTCATTATCGCCAAGCTATTACGGCTGCCGGAACGGGCTGCCAGGCGGCGATAGAGGCGGAGAGGTATCTTTCTTCGAAATGCTTGATTTGATAATGATAAATTAGGTTTCACCACAGATTACACAGATTCACACAGATTATTTCTTTAAAACAAGAGTATAAAAATCTGTGTGAATCTGTGTAATCTGTGGTGAATTTTATGAATGGACTTCTTCTCTTATCCTATCTTGCTTATCTTCTTCAGCTTTTCTTCATCGATAATCTTGATCTTGCGTCCGTCGATAGTGATTAATCGCTCCGTAGCAAATTGCGACAAAGTGCGAATGGCGTTAGAAGTTGTCATATTCGATAAATTAGCCAAATCTTCGCGTGAGAGGTAAATACTTAATGTAGAACTGTCTTCTTCCAAACCGTAGCTTTCTTTCAGGAAAATCAATGATTCTGCCAATCGCCCACGAATATGCTTTTGCGTCAGGTTTACGGTGCGCTCATCGGCAATGCCCAAATCGACAGACAGTTGTTTGATGAAGAACATGGCGAGATCATTGTTCTGGCTGACCAAAGTCATAATGGCAGTCATCGGAATGAGACAGATAATGGAAGGTTCGAAAGCAGCAGCAGCAGTTACGTAGTCTTCTTTGGCGAAATAGGCGCGATAACCGAAATACTCAACGGGCTTAATCATGCGGATAATTTGGCTTCGACCGCCTACACCGTCTTTGTAAATTTTGACCTTGCCACTCAATAAGCACATGAGGTGGGTTGCCGTTTCGCCTTCGCAATGAATAACTTCATTTTTTTTGTAATTCTGGAGCGTAAAATGGTTAGCGAGAAACTCCCGCTGTTCTTCATTCAGAGGTTGCCACATGTCGGCAATCAACTCCGGAACATTTATTTCTGATAGGTTTATTTTCACCATAAATGCTGCAAAACTGTGTTATACAGCACAAATGTATAAAGAAAAAATTAAATATTGCACAAATGTGACAAAAAGATGCAGAAAGAGGGGGAATTTAGTGAAGCGTAAGCGTGCTAAAGTAGTAAGTAGATAGTAGTTAACTGCCATCTACTTACTACTTATTATTATTTCGCAAACAGCAGTTCCCTATACTTCGGCAGTGGCCATATCTCATCATCAATCTCCATTTCGAGGTGGTCGATGTGGTCGCGGATGCTATCCAGATAAGGGCGTACCGTTTCTTCGTAAGCGAAAGCTCTATCCTTGAAATGCTCCATATGATTAGCTACTTTCCGGGCTTCGGTCATCTCGCGTACCTGGGTTTTGATAGCTGTAACCCGGTGGGATATATCGCGTACAAGTTCTTTGCGGTCGGCACTGAGCACTTCGTATTCTTCGGGAGAGAAAGTCTCGCGCAAACCACGCAGATTCTCCAACAAACGGTTCTGATAAATCACTGCTGTCGGCACAATGTGGTTGATGGCAAGATCGCCCAATACGCGGCTCTCGATTTGCACCTTCATTGTATATTTTTCCAGTTCCACTTCCAAGCGGCAAGCCAGTTCTGTTTCGTTGAATATGCGTTCGCCGATGAGAACGGAACGGGATTGGTTGTCCATATAATGCATCAGTGCTTCGGGCACATGGCAGATGTTAGTCAGACCGCGGCGTGCAGCTTCCTGCTTCCACTGTTCGGAGTAGCCGTCGCCTTCAAAGCGGATGGCTTCAGATGCAATAATGGTTTCCTTCAGGATGCGGAAGATGGCTTCGTCTTTACCTACGCCTTCTTCCATCAGTTTATCGATAGAAACTTTGAATTCGTTCAGCTGATTTGCCATTGCTGCGTTGATGGCAATCATGGCGGCGGCACAGTTGGCAGAGGAGCCGGCGGCGCGGAACTCAAAGCGGTTGCCGGTGAAAGCAAACGGAGAAGTACGGTTGCGGTCGGTGGTGTCCAGCAAGATTTCGGGAATACGTCCGATACCTAATTTCAGGGTTGTCTTTTCTTCGGCGGTCATTTTGCTGTCGCCTACCTGGCGTGTGATATCGTCGAGAATGGCAGATAATTGTTTGCCCAGGAAGATAGACAAGATGGCTGGCGGTGCTTCATTGGCTCCCAGGCGGTGGCTGTTTCCGGCACTGACGATGGAAGCGCGGAGCAAGTCCTGGTTTTTGTAAACCATCATCAGTACATTCACCAGGAAGGTAAGGAACAGCATGTTTCCTTTTGGATTCTTGCCCGGTGCGAAGAGGTTGACGCCGGTATCGGTGCAGAGCGACCAGTTGTTGTGCTTGCCCGAACCGTTAACTCCGCTATATGGTTTTTCGTGCAGCAACACGGCGAAGTTATGTTTGCGGGCGATACGCTTCATCAAGTCCATCACCAGTTGGTTGTGGTCATTGGCGAGGTTGGCGTTCTCGAAGATAGGTGCCAATTCAAATTGATTGGGAGCTACTTCGTTGTGACGGGTCTTTACCGGAATACCCAGTTTGTGACATTCTATTTCCAGTTCTTTCATAAAGGCAGTGACGCGTGGCGGAATAGAACCGAAGTAGTGGTCTTCCAGTTGCTGGTCTTTCGCTGAAGAATGCCCCATCAGCGTACGTCCCGTCAGACAAAGATCCGGGCGGGCATTGTAGAGGGCGGAGTCTACCAGGAAATACTCTTGTTCCCACCCCAGGTTGGTGTAAACGCGTGTTATGTTCTTGTCAAACAGTTGGCATACCTCCGTCGCGGCTTTATCTACGGCAGCCAGTGCCTTAAGCAGCGGAGTTTTGTAGTCCAGCGCTTCGCCGGTATAAGAGATGAAGATGGTAGGAATACAAAGCGTTGTATCTACCACAAAAGCCGGTGAGGAAACATCCCAAGCCGTATACCCGCGAGCCTCGAAAGTGTTTCTGATACCACCGTTCGGAAAAGAAGAGGCGTCCGGTTCCTGCTGTACAAGCAGTTTGCCGGAGAAGCGTTCGATGACTTCCGTGCCTTCGCCGAACTCGATAAATCCATCGTGTTTCTCGGCTGTCCCGTCCGTCAGGGGTTGGAACCAGTGAGTGTAATGGGTTACGTTGAGGGATTTTGCCCAACTCTTCATGCCGTTGGCTATCAAGTCTGCCATTTCCCGGCTGATGGGTGTACCTTTGTCGATGGCATCTGTCACAGCTTTGTAAGCTTCTTTAGGCAGATATTCTTGCATCTTTTTGAGGTTGAAAACATGGCTACCGTAGTAGTCGGACAGTTTGTTAGAAGGGATAGTGACTTCCAAAGGGCGTCGGTTGGCGAGCTCCTGCAAAGCAAAAAATCTAATTTTTGACATACTTGTCTGTAATTTGTTGGTTGTTGGCTGCAAAAATACATGTTTTTTCCGAACTGCCCCTTCTTTTTAGGGGGTATTCTTTGAAAATAATGCATTTTTTGAATGAATGCCCCCTGAAATGATGGGGTGTCTGCGGAAAAATGGCTTAAACTCCTCCCAAGATGAGGAATGCAGGAACCGGCGAAATAGCGAATAAAAAGCAAATATTGCAAACATAAATTGATTGTAAGCTGTGAAAACACTTGTTTTTTTCTATATTTGCCCAGTCTATAAGGAGATATTGCGGTTGAAACGTTTATTATTAATATGGATTGGGATTTGTTTCTTGCTTTCGGGTTCGCAGAAAGCAATGGCTGCTGTGCCGGCTTCTTATCCTACTGACCACTGGACGCGTTCGGCAGACTCCATTATGACAAAAGTCATCTTTTTTGCCCCTCTCTACGAGCGCATTGTGGAAAGCTATAAAGCCGAACTCTATATAAAAGGTTGGGTGAACATCCGCAAGAAGAACCATATCCTCCGTTATATTCCCTCTATGTTCCGTCCCAAGAAGGGAGTGCGGGAGTATATGATGGAGACATACAGCGACCTGCACTTCACCGCTCCGAATATCTATGACCAGAAGGTGAAGGCAAGCGTCGGTACCGCTTCCGAGTTCTGGGAGCTGGATGGGCGGCTGCCCGAATATTTCCATATCAACATCTATTCTTCCACCTTATTATATGACAAACTGCTTTCCCCCTTAGCCTCCAATGCCAAGAAGTTCTATACCTATCGCATCGATTCGGTGATGGGCGACGCGCATAACTTGCAGTATAGGATACGCTTCATTCCAAAAACTAAGAGCTTTCAGTTGGTGGGTGGATATATGGTGGTGAGCGATAATGTGTGGAGTGTGCGCGAGATACGCTTTGCCGGAAGTTCCGAGATGGTGCGCTTCAACAATTTGGTGAAGATGGGTGAAGTGGGCGAGTCGGATGAATTCCTGCCGAAGCAATACGATGTAGAAGCCACTTTTCGCTTCCTGGGCAATGTGATAGATGGCAGTTATGAGGCAGTACTCGATTATAAGAATATCATTCAGAAGACTCCTGCCACTGTCAGGAAGCCAAGGACGAAGAGCAAATATGATTTGTCCGAATCGTATACCTTGCGTACCGATACGAATGCCTACCAACGGGATACGACCTATTTCAATGCCTTGCGTCCTGTTCCTTTGTCGTCTCATGAAAAGACGTTGTATCAAGACTACTTCTTGCGGCGCGACACGCTTTCCAACAAAAAGAAGAAGCCTGAGAATGACAGGTTGGAGTTTTGGGGACAATTAGGGGATGCCCTGATCAGCCGATATACGGTGGACCTTGCCAAGATGGGTAGTGTTCGTTGCTCTCCGCTTATCAATCCGTTCTTGTTGAGCTATAGTGGCAAGCATGGCCTTTCGTATCGGCAGGAGTTCAAGTACAACCGTCTTTTTAAGGGTGATCGTTTGCTGCGTATCGTTCCGCGGATCGGTTATACTTTCAAGGATCACGAATTCTACTGGCGGATAAAGTCTGATTTTGATTACTGGCCTCGCAAACGGGCGGCCCTGCATGTGGACTTTGGTAATGGTAACCGCATTTATAGCAGTGATGTGTTGAGCGATCTGAAAGCTATTCCCGACAGTCTCTTTGATTTCAATCAGATACATTTGGATTACTTCAAGGATTTGTACCTGAATATACGTCATAGTTGGGAGATTGTAAACGGCCTGTCGCTCGACGTAGGTGTGTCCATGCATAGGCGTACGGAAGTAAACCGCTCCAAGTTTGTTCTGAATTACCCCAATATGCCGTCAGTCATGTCGGCTACGAGGACCGTTTCCGGTGGCGGTTCGCCTCTCTTCCCGAATTTCGATCCGAATGTGCTGAATAAGTTTCGCCATGCTTACAACAGCTTTGCTCCCCGTGTCCGCTTGTCCTGGACTCCGGGACAGTACTATTATATGAACGGTGCGCGCAAAATGAATCTCTATTCCAAGTATCCTACCATCTCGGTAGATTGGGAACGGGGAATCAGCGGAGTGTTGAAGAGCAGTGGTTCGTATGAGCGTATTGAACTCGACTTGCAGCACAACATTCCCTTAGGACTGATGCGCGACCTCTATTTCCGTTTAGGTTGGGGAGAGTTTACGAACCAGAAGGAACTGTATTTTGTTGATTTTGCCAATTTCACCCGCTCCAATCTCCCGATGGGCTGGAATGATGAAATAGGCGGTGTGTTCCAGCTGCTCGACAGCCGTTGGTACAACTCTTCCCGCAAGTACCTGCGCGGGCATGTCACCTACGAAGCTCCTTTCCTGATACTTCCCCATCTGATGAAGTACACCCAGTATGTTCTGAATGAACGCTTGTATCTGAATGCGTTAGTCGTGCCTCACTTGAAGCCCTATTTGGAAGTAGGCTATGGCATCGGTACGCATATCTTCGACTTCGGCTTGTTTGCCGGCTTTGCCAATTGGAAGTATCAGGAGATAGGCTGCAAGTTCACCTTCGAGTTGTTCAATAAGTAAACGTCCCATTATCCCTATCCGAACTTACCTACCACGGGGAGAAAACATTCTTTGGCTACGATGTAATCTAAGAATAAAGGCTTTATTCTTAGAAATAAAGATTGTATTCTTATAAATAAAGCTTTTATTCTTAAGAATAAAGCCTTTATTCTAAGATTACATTGCGTCGGCAGAAACTTTTAGTACAAGTGAACCGAACTTTTAGAGGCGGTAATTACAATTTTTGTACCTTTGCCGCAAATTACTTGAAGCTATGGGTATAGTAATAGGAATAGATGTGGGCGGAAGTACCACGAAAATCGTTGGAATAGACGGGGAGGAGATACATTCCCCCATGTTTATCACTGCCGCCGACCCGGTGACTTCTTTGTTCGGAGCATTCGGCAAGTATATTTATGATAACGGCATCCAACTGTCCGATGTGGAGCAGGTGATGCTGACAGGGGTGGGAAGTGCTTTTGTAGATAGTCCTCTGTACGGACTGCCTACCCGCAAGGCCGATGAGTTTATAGCCAATGCCCTGGGTGCGCGTCATGCTACGGATATAGACCGGTTGATTGTAGTCAGTATGGGTACGGGTACTTCTTTTGTCAGGATAGACGGAGATAAGATACAGCATATCGGAGGTTTGGGCATCGGTGGCGGAACCTTGCAGGGACTTTCGCGGTTGCTGCTGAAAACGCATGATATTCATCAGGTGGCGGAGTTGGCAGAGAAAGGGGATGTGACCCGCGTCAACCTGCAAATCGGTGATATCTGTAATACGGCTATACCGGACCTGCCGGTAAGTGCAACCGCTTCTTTGTTTGGAAAGGCGGACAGTAATGCTTCGCAGGAAGATATAGCCAGCGGCATCATCTATACTGTTCTTCAAACGATAGGAGGGGCTGCTGTGCTTTCAGCCTTGAATAGCCCAATTCAGGATTTCGTTCTGATAGGAAACTTGACTCAACTTCCGCAATGCCGGGAGGTTTTCCCAAAGATGGAGAGTATATATAATGTGCATTTCCATATACCGCCCTATGCCGAATATAGAACCGCGATAGGGGCGGCATTGTCATATATAAAGGAGAAATAGGGGGCAGCCCTATTTCTCTTTCGTCAGTTCTTTTATCCGTCTATTTATCAGGATGCAAGCAGGTGCAGCCACGGCACCGTGGTCGAAGCCTTCCATCTGATAGAGGGTTACATCTTGTCCCAAAGCCTTGAGCAGCGCATACAGATGGGCGTTCTCTTCGTACCGGGCCAGCATTTCCAGGTCTTTATCTCCGGTAATGAGTATCATGGGAGAGGCATCTTTCCGTACATTATTAGATGGAGCATACTTATCTATAATAGGAGTATCCGACGGTAGCCCACGTTCTTTGCGGATGGTATAATGTGTCGTAGTCTGTCCGCTGATGGGAAAAGCGCCTGCCAGCTTGTTGGCATCTACACCCCATCTGCCTAAATAGCTTTTATCCAGGTTGAGCATCAGGCAGAGATAACCACCGGCGGAATGTCCGGCGATATAAATCTTATCTTTACTTCCGCCGAATCGCTCGATGTTCTCGAAAGTCCAGGCGACGGCCTCTGCCGCATCTTCCGTATAAGCCGGATTCTTAGCACGCGGGCTGAGGCGGTAGTTGACGGCTATCACGGCATATCCCTGTTTCATGAGTTCTTGGGGGAAGTGCTTGCTTCCGCCTTCGAGACCGCCGCCATGAAACCAGACGAGAGTTGCAAAGTCTTTCTTATCAGTGGGGTAGCAGATGTCGAGCTTGCAACGCTCCAGTTTATAAGCATTGGTTTCTCCGGGGTGGAGGTAGGAGATGTCTTTCTGAATACGATACCCGTCGGAGGCAGTCGGGTTCTGGCTATAACATAATAATACGCAACAAATGGCGAAAATACCGGTAATTATCCTTTTCATATGAATCGTGGTAAAAGATTAAGTAATTAAAACAATACAAAGGTAGCGCTTTTAATTGGTTATTTAGCAGATGTTTTGCCTGCTTTTTGTTTTGTAGTTCAAGAAAATACTCCTATCTTTGCGCCCGATTTACAATGAGTCAACATAAAGTCTCACTTAATTAACGAGTTAAACAATTTATTTATTAATGGAAAATTTAAAGAATGTGGCTCCTATTGAAGATTTCAACTGGGATGCTTATGAGAACGGTGAATCCGTAGCAAGTGCAAGTCACGAAGACTTGGAAAAGGCGTATGACGACACGCTGAACAAGGTTAACGACCGCGAGGTAGTTGACGGAACCGTAATTGCAATGAACAAGCGTGAGGTAGTTGTGAACATCGGTTACAAATCAGACGGTATCATTCCGATGAGTGAATTCCGTTACAATCCGGAACTGAAGGTAGGTGATACGGTAGAAGTATACATCGAAAATCAGGAAGACAAAAAAGGACAGCTCGTTCTGTCTCACCGCAAAGCCCGCGCTACTCGTTCTTGGGATCGCGTTAACGCTGCTTTGGAAAACGAAGAAATTATCAAGGGTTACATCAAGTGCCGCACGAAGGGTGGTATGATCGTAGACGTATTCGGAATCGAAGCATTCTTGCCGGGTTCTCAGATCGACGTTAAACCGATCCGCGACTATGATGTATTCGTTGGCAAAACAATGGAATTCAAAGTGGTTAAAATCAACCAGGAATTCAAAAACGTTGTTGTATCTCACAAGGCTCTTATCGAAGCTGAACTGGAACAACAGAAGAAAGAAATTATCGGTAAGCTCGAAAAAGGACAAGTCCTCGAAGGTACCGTTAAGAATATCACTTCCTATGGTGTATTCATCGACCTGGGTGGCGTAGACGGTTTGATTCACATCACCGACCTTTCTTGGGGCCGTGTTAGCGATCCGAAAGAAGTGGTTGAACTCGACCAGAAGCTCAACGTCGTTATCCTTGACTTCGACGACGAGAAGAAGCGTATCGCTCTTGGTCTGAAGCAACTTACTCCTCATCCTTGGGATGCTCTCGACACTAACCTGAAGGTGGGTGACCACGTGAAGGGTAGAGTAGTCGTTATGGCTGACTACGGTGCATTCATCGAAATTGCTGCCGGCGTTGAAGGTCTGATCCACGTTTCTGAAATGTCTTGGAGCCAGCACTTGCGTTCTGCACAAGATTTCATGAAGGTAGGCGACGAAGTAGAAGCTGTAGTTCTGACTTTGGATCGTGAAGAACGTAAGATGTCTCTCGGTATCAAGCAGCTGAAGTCTGATCCTTGGGAAACTATCGAAGAAAAATATCCTATCGGCTCTAAGCACACAGCTAAGGTTCGTAACTTCACTAACTTCGGTGTATTCGTAGAAATCGAAGAAGGTGTAGACGGCTTGATCCACATCTCTGACCTGTCTTGGACGAAGAAGGTGAAACATCCTTCTGAATTTACTCAGATTGGTGCCGACATCGACGTACAGGTTCTGGAAATCGACAAGGAAAACCGTCGCTTGAGTCTCGGTCACAAGCAACTCGAAGAGAACCCCTGGGATGTATTCGAAACTGTATTTACAGTAGGTTCGGTACACGAAGGTACTATCATCGAAGTGCTGGATAAGGGTGCTGTTGTTGCTCTGCCTTATGGCGTAGAAGGTTTCGCTACTCCGAAACACCTCGTTAAGGAAGACGGCTCACAGGCTCAGTTGGATGAGAAACTGGAATTCAAGGTTATCGAGTTCAACAAGGACGCTAAGCGTATCATCCTTTCTCACAGCCGTATCTTCGAAGATGCTGCAAAGGCAGAAGAAAGAGCTGAAAAGAAGGCTGCTAAGAAGACTACCACTAACAAGAGAGAAGAGGCTGCTCCTGCTATCCAAAACCAGGCTGCTTCTACTACTTTGGGTGACATCGACGCTTTGGCTGCTTTGAAAGAACAGATGGAAGCCGGAAAGAAGTAATCACTTCCTATATATAAATAAGGTGAAAGGCGCTTGTGTATACAGGCGCCTTTCCTTTTTCCTGATTGGAACACAAATTACGCAAATTGCATGAATATCTCTTTTCTTAGATTTGTGTAATTTGCGTAATTTGTGTTCCTTTGTATCACTATGGAGAAATTCGAACTACATATTCTCGGTTGTGGATCGGCATTGCCCACTACCCGGCATTTCCCTACTTCGCAAGTAGTGAACGCACGCGATAAATTGTTTATGATTGATTGTGGTGAGGGGGCGCAGTTGCAGTTCCGCAAGTCCCGCCTCAAGTTCTCAAGGCTGAATCATATCTTCATTTCGCATTTGCATGGCGATCATTGTTTTGGCTTGCTGGGGCTGATATCCACGCTCAACCTGCTGGGGCGTACTGCCGAATTGCATATCCATTCCCCTCAGGGGCTGGAGGCTTTATTCACTCCGATGCTCGATTACTTCAACCGGCAGATGACGTATAAGGTGCTCTTCCACGAGTTCGAAACGAAAGAACCGGCAGTGATTTACGAAGACCGTTCGCTGACGGTGACTACCATTCCCTTGCGGCACCGTATGCCGTGCTGTGGTTTCCTGTTTGCCGAGAAGCAACGCCCCAACCACATCATCCGCGAAATGATAGACTTCTACCAAGTGCCCACGTACGAACTGAACCGCATCAAGAACGGTGCCGACTACGTGACGCCTGAAGGAGAGACAATTCCGAACAGCCTATTGACACGTCCTTCCGCCCCGCCCCGCAGCTATGCCTATTGCTCAGATACCATCTATATGCCTTCTATTGTGGAGCAGATAAAGGGCGTCGACCTGCTTTTTCATGAGGCGACCTTTGCCAACGAAGATGCACCGCGTGCCAAAGAGACATTCCACACTACTGCTGCACAAGCCGCCGAAATAGCCAAAAGCGCCGAAGTAAAGAAACTCCTGATCGGCCATTTCTCGGCACGATACGATGATGAAAACGTATTGCTGCAAGAAGCTTCTGCTGTCTTTTCGGACACTCAGCTTGCTAAAGAAACGCTTTGTGTATCGGTATGAATCAAACTTTTAGTATCTTTGCAACCAGTGCAAAGATGGACTGCATCCCAGCACGGTAAATGAATAAATGCGAATAGAAACTTATGACTTCTTCCTATAATGAACGCGAAGTGTTGGCGCTCTTGCAAAAAGAAAGCACACAAAAGCAGGGATTTGAGATGATTGTCGCCCAATATAGCGAGCAGCTTTATTGGCAAATCCGCCGTATGGTGCTTTCCCATGAAGATACGAACGATCTGCTTCAGAACACTTTCATTAAAGCATGGACGAATATTGATTACTTCCGGGCCGAGGCAAAGCTTTCCACCTGGCTCTATCGCATTGCTTTGAACGAGTGTCTTACTTTTCTGAACAAACAGCGGGCCACCTCTATGGTTTCTTTGGACGACCCCGAAGCCGATGCGCTTCAGAAACTGGAGAGCGACCCTTACTTCTCGGGCGACAAAGCGCAGATGATGCTTCAGAAAGCCCTGCTAACCTTGCCCGAAAAACAACGGATGGTGTTCAACTTGAAATATTATCAGGAAATGAAATATGAGGAAATGTCCGGCATCTTCGGTACTACCGTAGGTGCGCTGAAAGCTTCCTACCACCATGCCGTGAAGAAAATAGAAAAGTTTTTGGGTGAAGAGTATTAAACCTTTGCCGCGAAACATTGTCTAACCAAACAGAGAGGAGATAGCTTATGAAAGAAGAAGATAAAATAATGGATAAGATAGGGACGGAAAATCCTTTCCGCGTCCCCGATGGCTACTTCGAGAATCTTACTTCAGAGGTAATGAACCGGCTGCCCGAGAAAGAGAAACTTGCTGCGGTGCAGAAAGAATCTACGACGTGGGAGCGGGTAAGACCCTGGTTGTACATGACTGCCATGTTCATCGGTGCGGCATTGATTATCCGCGTAGCCTCTTCGGATCGTACACCGGCCGGCGATAACTTGGCTGCCGATGATACGGATGATGAAATCGAATATATCAACATGGCTGTGGAGAACTCCATGCTGGATGACTACTCACTGTATGTTTATCTTGCCGATTCGGAAGCAGAATAACTACTTAACTGATTGAGAAATGAAAAAGCTGATCGTTTTATTTGTAATGATGTGTGGTGTGATGCCTTTGCTTTGGGCTACCGACGGATGCGACCAACACTTGACCCAAGATGAATTCCGTGCCAAGCAGAAAGCTTTTATTACCGAAAAGGCCGGGCTGACCAAGGAAGAAGCCACCAAGTTCTTCCCCCTTTACTTTGAGTTGCAAGACAGAAAGAAGCAGCTCAACGACGAAGCATGGAACCTGCTTCGAAAAGGAAAAAATGAGAATACAACCGAAGCCCAGTACGAGGAAATTATGGAAGGTGTCTATGACGCCCGCATCGCTTCCGACCGTCTGGACAAAACGTATTTCGATAAATTCAAGAAGATACTGTCTGCTAAGAAGATTTATCTG
>JAUUPT010000058.1 GCA_030843315.1 Bacteroidaceae bacterium
AAGGCAGCGACCGCAAGGCCATGACTCTGCCGGTGGGACAGGACGAACTGATGAAAGCGCTGGCTGCTGCAAACCCCAACATCATTACGGTCATCGTAACTGGGGCACCGTTGGATTTGCGCGTGGTTGAACCGGCATCATCTGCCATCCTCGTTTCATGGTTCAATGGTTCGGAAGGTGGTAATGCATTGGCCGACGTACTGTTAGGAAACATAGCTCCTTCAGGAAAGCTGCCTTTCACTTTCCCGGTACGTCTGGAAGACTCTCCCGCTTACGCCTTGAAGGTATATCCGCAGGATGAACGCCAAAAGCAAGATGATATCTTCGTGAACCTGGTAGACAAGAAAGAAGGAGCACAGAAGGGTGGACCGATTGCAGAATATGCCGAAGGTATCTTCGTAGGTTACCGCTGGTACGACACCAAGAATGTACCTGTAATGTATCCATTCGGACACGGTCTTTCATACACCACTTTCAACTATGCCGACTTGCAGGCCAAGACAGACGGCAAGAGCATCAATGTAGAATTGAACCTCAGCAATACAGGCAAACGGGATGGAGAAGAAGTTGTGCAGATCTACGTCAGCAGACCTAATTCCAGCATAGAACGTCCGGCGAAAGAGCTGAAAGGATTCCAACGCGTATTCCTGAAAGCTGGTGAAACCAAAGCTGTGAAGGTACAGATTCCTATTGAGAAACTGCGTCATTGGGACGAAGCAACCAATGGTTGGAAGATTGAGCCGGGAACTGCAGAAGTACAGGTAGGTGGTTCTTCACAAGACATCAAGTTCAACCAGGCAATAGAGATTTGAGATCTCCGACATGAATAAACGCTGTTAACGAAGCCTTCCCTCAGAGACAATTCTTGAGGGGAGGCTTTCTTTTTAGTCTCCGAACAGCCACCTGTTCAGCCATCGGTTTATATAGACATTCGCCACTGCACACCCTACGCCAATCGCCGCTCCCGCCAGTACATCCGACGGATAGTGCACCCCCTCATTCATACGCGAGACTCCCACCGAACAGGCCCACAAAGCAGAAGGAGCTATCACGTACCACTTAGGATACTTGACACACAAAGAGGTGGCAAGCGCAAAAGCCGTCGACGTATGCGAAGAAGGAAAAGAAGGGCTATCCTCATAACTATACGGGTGCACCCTATCCGGATAAGTATCGTATGGCCGTGCACGGTCCACCAGATATTTCAGGCCATAGCTCACCACAAATGTTCCCGCCACACTCGTCCCTATATAGACGGCATCTTTCAATAAACCTTTATCTTGCTTTATCCAGGCAGCTATTGCCATTGCCACCGGAACACCGACAGCAACATACGGTTCCGAACGTGAAATGATCTTATTATAGTTGCGGACAAACTTACTATCCCAACTATTTATTCGATGCAAAGTATTAATATCCCAGTTCTGTGCTGAGAGATTAAATACAAGAAAAGAGGCGAAATATACCAAAAAAAACATCTTTTTCATCAATTCATTGCCTTAGTTCGGTGCAAAGATAGCCCAAATAGTTAGAGTTTTCATAAAAAAATCCTATCTTTGCCCTCACATTTATAATAATTTGCCTATCATTTCATGACACTGGATACTTGTTGCACCCGACAAATTGACTGCACGCTATGCCCTCAGAAGTCCGAAGGAGTATTGGTTTACAACCAGTATCCCCAAGGACAACATTTCTCTGCCGAAAAATACACACAAAACTGTATGCTCTTCATGCTGAAAGGTGAGTTGCTTGTAAATAGTGAAGAATATCCCGGCACCACTCTTCAAAGCAACCAATTCATTCTGCAAGCAATAGGATCGAAAGTAGAGCTTTTAGCATTGACGGACGTAGAATACATTGTTTATTGGTTTACCGAACTTCCGCTACTTTGCGAAGAACGTTATAAAGAGATACTGAAACATGCAGAATCTCCGCTGACCTATGCTCCGCTGACGGCTGTCTCCATGCTCGAAGGCATGCTGGATAGCCTTGCCGGCTACCTCAAGGAACAGCATTACGCTTGCAGCAAATACGTCGATATCAAATGCCAGGAGTTGGTGTATATCCTGACTTGCTACTACCCGCTCCATCAAATCAGCGCATTCTTCTATCCCATCAGCACCTATACCGAAAGCTTCCAGTATTTTGTGATGCAGAACTACGATAAGGTGAAGAACGTAGAGGAATTTGCCCACTTGGGAGGATATACCACTACCACTTTCCGCCGTTTGTTCAAGAACATGTATGGTGTGCCCGTCTACGAATGGATTCTGGACAAGAAGCGCGAAGGCATACTGAACGACCTGCAATATACCAAACAACGCATATCAGTCATCAGCACCCGCTATGGCTTCGACTCCCTGTCCCATTTCGCCCACTTCTGCAAAGACTCTTTCGGCGATACTCCCCGTGCATTAAGAAAACGCTCGGCCAACGGAGAGAAAATCACCATTATCAAGGAGAAATCCGAAGGAGAGAACGAAAGCGCGGAATCCACTGATTAACAGGCACTATACATCCTTATACAACGAAGTCCGGTATCCGTCGTGACAGACACTGGTCTTTGTCATGACAGACACTGGTCCTTGTCGTGACAGACACTGGCCTCTGTCGTGACAAACACTGGTCTCTGTCAAGACAGACACTGGCCTCTGTCAAACGCAGTAAAAGAATGATATACTTATACTCTTGATGCACTTTCGTACTCTGAAAGGGCTCGATTATATTAAGGAATTATTTCTTTAATTCCTTGCTTAATCAATGGATTTCTTCTATTTTTGCGAGATATTTACACAGGTCTCATAATGAAACAAATCTTTAAACTATTAAATAACTTAAATTCAATCATTTATGTGGTTAAGTAATTCATCTGTAGGAAGGAAAGTGGTGATGAGCGTTACCGGTATCGCCCTTGTCCTGTTTCTAACATTTCACATGGCGATGAACCTGGTTGCATTAATCTCAGCTGAGGGATACAACATGGTTTGTGAGTTCCTGGGAGCAAACTGGTATGCCTTGGTGGCTACGGTAGGTTTGGCTGCCCTGTTCATCATTCACATCATCTATGCCTTCTGGCTGACGATGCAGAACCGTAAAGCACGCGGTAGTGAACGCTATGCAGTAGTAGACAAACCCAAAACAGTGGAATGGGCTTCTCAGAACATGCTCGTTCTGGGTCTGATCGTGATTGTGGGTTTGGGCTTGCACCTGATTAACTTCTGGTCAAAGATGCAGCTCCCCGAACTGATGCACAACGTAGGTATGCCTGTGGGCGGTGCATTATTGGACAATGCTGCCAATGGTGTTTATCACATCCAGAACACATTCGGCAATCCGGTATATGTAGTGCTTTACCTCGTATGGCTGGGCGCACTGTGGTTCCACTTGACTCACGGTTTCTGGAGCTCTATGCAGTCTTTGGGTTGGAACAACAAAATATGGATTAACCGTTGGAAATGCATCTCCAACATCTACTCCACTATCGTTGTTGTATGCTTCGCCCTGGTAGTTGTCGTATTCTACATCCAATCACTGGTATGCGGCGGCGCTTGCTAATAAATTATTGTAAATGATTAAATTGTAATAGCATTATGACTAAGATAGATTCTAAAATACCGGAAGGACCGGTGGCTGAGAAATGGACCAACTATAAAGCTCACCAAAAATTAGTAAACCCCGCCAACAAGCGTCGTTTGGACATCATCGTAGTAGGAACCGGACTTGCCGGTGCTTCTGCTGCCGCTTCGCTTGGCGAAATGGGTTTCAAAGTATTCAACTTCTGCATACAGGATTCTCCACGCCGCGCGCACTCCATCGCTGCACAGGGTGGTATCAATGCTGCTAAGAATTACCAAAACGACGGTGACTCCGTTTACCGTTTGTTCTACGATACCGTAAAGGGCGGTGACTACCGTGCCCGCGAAGCCAACGTTTACCGTCTGGCCGAAGTATCAAACGCTATCATCGACCAATGTGTGGCTCAAGGTGTACCTTTTGCACGCGAATACGGCGGCTTGCTCGACAACCGTTCTTTCGGTGGTGCACAGGTATCACGTACGTTCTATGCCAGAGGCCAGACCGGACAGCAGTTGCTGCTGGGCGCATACTCTGCACTGAGCCGCCAGGTAGGTGTTGGTAACGTAAAACTGTTCACCCGCTATGAAATGCAGGACGTTGTCATCGTTGACGGACGTGCCCGCGGTATCATCGCCAAGAACCTCGTAACCGGTAAACTGGAACGCTTTGCTGCCCACGCAGTAGTAATCGCTACCGGTGGTTACGGAAATGCATACTTCCTCTCTACCAACGCCATGACTTGCAACTGTACGGCTGCCATTTCTTGCTACCGCAAGGGCGCCTGGATGGCCAATCCGGCTATGGTACAGATTCACCCGACTTGCATCCCGGTACACGGTGACAAGCAGTCCAAGCTGACTTTGATGTCAGAGTCTCTCCGTAACGACGGCCGTATCTGGGTTCCTAAGAAACTGGAAGACGCCAAGAAGTTGCAGGAAGGCACACTGCAAGGAAAAGATATCCCCGAAGAAGACCGCGACTACTACCTGGAACGCCGCTATCCGGCATTCGGTAACCTCGTTCCCCGTGACGTGGCCAGCCGCGCTGCCAAAGAGCGTTGCGACAAGGGCTTCGGCGTAAACAACACCGGCCTGGCCGTATTCCTCGACTTCAACGATGCCATCAGCCGCTTGGGCAAGGACGTAGTTGCACAACGCTACGGTAACCTCTTCGATATGTACGAAGAAATCACCGACGTCAGCCCGTACGACAACCCGATGATGATTTATCCGGCTATCCACTACACTATGGGTGGTATCTGGGTAGACTACGAACTGATGACCTCTATCAACGGCCTGTTCGCTATCGGCGAATGTAACTTCTCCGACCACGGTGCCAACCGCCTCGGTGCTTCTGCATTGATGCAAGGCTTGGCCGACGGTTACTTTGTATTGCCTTATACTATCCAGAACTATCTGGCTGACCAGATCACCGTTCCCCGCTTCTCTACCGACCTGCCTGAGTTTGCCGCTGCCGAAAAGGCTATCCAGGACAAGATCAACTGGATGATGAACATCAAGGGTAAGAAGTCCGTTGACTCTATCCACAAGGAACTGGGCCACGCCATGTGGGAATACGTAGGTATGGGACGTACTGCCGAAGGCCTGAAGACAGGTATCGCCAAGATGAAGGAAATCCGCAAGGAATTCGAAACCAACCTCTTCATCCCCGGTGACAAGGAAGGTATGAACGTAGAACTCGACAAGGCTATCCGTCTGTACGACTTCATCATCATGGGCGAACTCGTTGCCTACGATGCCCTGAACCGTGAAGAAAGCTGCGGTGGTCACTTCCGTGAAGAATACCAGACTGAAGAAGGCGAAGCTAAGCGCGACGACGAAAACTTCTTCTACGTGTCTTGCTGGGAATACCAAGGCTCCGATGAGAAAGCTCCTGTATTGCTGAAAGAACCACTGGTTTACGAAGCAATCAAAGTACAGACTCGTAACTATAAGAGCTAATCGGGAAGTTAAACATTTAAAGAACTAAAGAAAATGGATAAAAATATATCATTCACGCTTAAGATATGGCGTCAAAAAGGTCCGAAAGCAAAAGGCGCTTTTGAAACCTACCCCATGAAAGATATCCCCGGTGACACTTCATTCCTCGAAATGCTGGATATCCTGAACGAACAGCTGGTTAGCGAAGGTAAAGAACCGGTTGTATTCGACCACGACTGCCGCGAAGGCATCTGTGGCATGTGCTCGCTCTACATCAACGGACACCCGCACGGACCCGCAACGGGCGCTACCACTTGCCAGATTTATATGCGTCGTTTCCAGGATGGCGATACCATCACCGTAGAACCGTGGCGTTCTGCCGGTTTCCCGGTTATCAAGGACTTGATGGTAGACCGCACGGCTTACGACAAGATTATGCAGGCCGGTGGTTACGTCAGCGTGCGTACCGGCTCTCCTCAGGATGCCAACGCTATCCTCATTCCGAAGCAAGTTGCCGACGAAGCGATGGACGCTGCTGCCTGCATCGGTTGCGGAGCTTGTGTAGCTGCCTGCAAGAACGGTTCGGCTATGTTGTTCGTTTCTGCCAAGGTAAGCCAGCTCAACCTGTTGCCCCAAGGCAAACCGGAAGCATTGCGCCGCGCCAAGGCTATGTTGAGCAAGATGGACGAACTCGGTTTCGGTAACTGTACAAACACCCGTGCGTGCGAAGCCGAATGCCCGAAGAACGTATCTATCAGCAACATCGCCCGCTTGAACCGCGACTTTATCATTGCAAAGTTGAAAGACTAAGTTGCTTTCACTATATTTGATTAATATCACAAGAAACTCCTCTGTCGGGAAACCGGCAGGGGAGTTTTTTTATGATTATCCGTTATGTGCAGGCTGTGCAGTGGCAGGGATGGTATTCTTTCCGGTACGCAAGTTGCGGGGAGACGCGCCGAAGTTCTTCTTACAGAAATTGGAGAAGTGGGGCAGGGACTCGAAGCCGTATTTATAACAGATCTCGGAAATGGTGGCATCGGTGTGTTGCAGTTCGTACATGATGCCCTCGCGGCGGCGCTCCTGCATCCACTCATAAACCGGTTGATGAAATACAGAAGTGAAAATACGACGGAAGGTGGTAGTGGTGTAGCCGCCCAACTTTGCCAGTTCTTCAACTGTCTTTACTCGGTTATGGTTTTTGAGGACAAAGTATTGGAAGCTGTTTGTGTACTTGGAGAGGGGATGCACCAGCATGGAAAGCTCGTAATCAGTGTAATACTGCCCTAAAAGGAAGCCGAGCTCTTTCTGCTTGAAAGCCAGCAGTTCTTTGCAGATCTTTGCTTCTGTCATATAAGATTTGGAAGCATCCAGGAAGTATTGCACCTCGGGCTTAATCTTTAAAGGGGAATAAATCAAAGGAGGCTGAACCTCATTTGCAATGTAACTGTAACGGGTTTCGCAGAAGAATCGCGGCTGTTCAAAACGATAGCAGACACATTCAACATCGGTCATCGCCAGTATCTCGTACTTCGATCCGATGGCTTGAAGAATGAATTCGCCTGCACGCAAGGTAGTACCCGCGTACTCATTACTATTGACAAGGACTTCTCCTTTTAATAAAAAAATCAAGATATTCTCTTCACATTTATGTGCAGGAAGGTGGAAGCCTCTCGGATGAGAAGCGTAAATAATGATATTGTCCGTAGCTTTAGGACAGCTGCGACAATCGATGTTGGTTGCTCCACATGCAGAGGTATTGGGCATCGTAGAATCAAGTGTTTATGGCTTGCTTGTTTGCTGCGACAAATATAAACAGATAATATCAGAAAAAAAAATATTCCCCGGAAACTCGTAGGTTAAAGTTCCCGGGGAATAGCATTAGAATAGGCTTTTGAGAAGTTTACTTATCAATTTCTGTTTCAGAAGATGACCAGTCTGTAACATTCGGAGCGCCAAGAACAATATTTTTTCCGCCATTAACTAAAGTTATGGTATAGCGAAACTTAGCAGAGGGAGTCCAAGCAGTTGATCCATTTAAGTCAGCATCAGCAGTAATAGTATCTGAAATAGGGGTTTCGCCGACAAATACTTGATACGTTACAGTTACTTTACTCCCTGTAGAAAAAGTTTGTGGCATCAACATCAAAGCACCATTTGCTGCACCTATCGCAACAGCATTTGTACCGGTAACAGCAGCATTTTCTGCCAAAGGATAATCATAAGATGCAGTAGATGCAGCAGGAGTCCATTGCCCAGTTGCAAAATCATATTTACCTGCGTCATTAATTCCAGCAATCTTAATTGAGTTTACTTTATACGTCTTGTCGTCAGCGCCTTTCACAGAAAAGTTTACTTGAGTCAAAGCATGGGTGAAACCAAGTATGACACCATTATCACCGGCTTTAGTTGCTGTTTGATCCGCAACTTTTGCTACAAGTAGATCTTCCTGTATGTCCGATGTAGCATTTATCGTATAGTCGAAGGTGGGGTATCCAGCATCTGGAACAGCCAAAGTTTGCGCAGGGGAAGTAGCGAAGAACTGAACCTGTTTGTTGAAAGGCCAATAGTAATCAAGTGTTGTGGTTGTCCATGTATCCCCCTTCTTATCAATATTAGTAGCAGGAATAAAGGCTGTTCCCAATGCCGTACTAGTAGCCATCTCCCCATCCGTAGCATAACCCACCACTGTAAAAGCAGTAAAGTTACTATTGTCCGTAACTACCGCTTTTGTAGTAGTATTCACAATAGCACCCAATCTTATGCGTGAGTTTTGGGTTGCATTGTCCATCTCTTCATCTTGCGAGCATGCTGTAAAAGCTATTACCGCCATTGCTGCTAATAAAATCTTCTTCATAATAGTACCTGTTATAAGTTAATATTCTATTTATATTATAATTCTACATCTGTTTCATCGCCCCAGTCTCCCACATTTCCGCCTATTCCACTATCGCCGCCAGGAGCCGGTTTAACGTCATCAACTACAATTTCTTCATCAAGTGGTATTTCTATCATAACATCATCTTCTCCCGGAGCATCCGGTTCTTCAACATCACCACCAGGCGTAGGCGAAGCTACTACTTGCGTTATGTTTACTTCTACCTTCTGCACCGTATTGTCTAATTTTACCAGTTTCAAAGTCAGCATCACTTCTACACCAACACGAGTGGCTACCGGCGAAGAATACTCTCTCTTAGTCATCACAAAACAAGAAAACGTTCCTTTCAACACTCCATCGCCTTTCTTCATTTCGGCGCAAATGGGTAAATCGCTTGTACGGCAGCTATTCATTCCCATTAAAAAAGAGCCATCCAATCCTTCTACACTACAAATCACATTGGCTACATTCTTTAATCCTGCTACCTTTATCTCAAAAGAGTAACGCCTCACGGAATTTTCCGGTTTGAATTCCATTTGGAGCGGTGCATTACTCTCCACTATCTCTACGTCATCCAACGCAACGATGTAGAGGGGATCAGGCGACCAGTCCATTGCTTCATCGGCATCTGTTCCGGAATAACGTGTTGCTACAGCTTCAATCGTTTCATAAGAGTCTTCGCCTCGCACCTTTATACATTCCGTATCGAAGTTGTAAATAAGCATGGAATAAGAACCCGGCTGTACATTCACTTCACCACCCATCGCCGATATATAAGTTTCCGCCTTTCGTCCGTCAGCATTCTTCGGATAGAATATCACCCTCATACCTTCCGGCAACTTATCCGTCACTCCCGTCCAGTCCAACTTTATCTGTACTGTGCTAATCGGAGTATCATCAGGTGTATCCCGGGACTCACATCCCATCAACACTACCAGCGATGAAAACAGAAATAACAGAAATACAAGTATTGTGCTTTCTATCTTTTTTTCGCTTTTCCACATGACGATATTCACCATAACCTTGCGTTGTATGGAGCAAATGTAAAATATAAAAATATAATAGATATACATCAATAAAACTCTTTTAGGGGTCTGGAGTGTTCTGTGAAACGATTGGAACAGATTTGCAAGTTAGCAGGCAATCTTCACCGGATAATTGCTATATTAATGAATCAATTCTGCACAAAGCGATACTTATTGCATCGCTTCATCCTATTACCATTTAGCTACTACCTATTACATTTCTAATACCAAAAAGATTAATCGTGTACGAAAACAAACCTATATTAGTGAAAGAATTATAAAAGGGAGAAGCAATAAGCATCAGCATTTGCAGGACTTCAGTAGAAACAATACATTTGCAATGTGATTTTTTTCATAGTATTAGATTTAAGGTTAACAAAGGTTGGAGTACAGCGGTACTCCTTTTTTTATTTATACAAATAGGCTGACACAGCATTAACACGCGTATAATTAATTTCCAAAAAGTTATAAAAAACATTCCCCAAATCATATATTTTAGTATTTTTGTATCAAATTGGCATACGATATGGAAATCGTTCTTAATAGACACTATCCATTCCATTAATCAATAAGAACATGAGAAAATTAGTCTATATATTATCGATTATAATTCTACTCGGTACCGGATGTTCCCGGCAGCAGAAGGTATCCGTCAAGATACCTATGACCAGTGCCCATCGTGGCGCCAGCGCCATTGCTCCCGAAAACACAATGGCATCGGTTGACTCATGCATCAAGTACGGCGTTGGCAATATGGAATGTGATGTTTGCATCAGCAAGGACAGTGTGTTCTATGTACTTCACGACTCGACCCTGGACCGCACCACCAATGGAACGGGTGACATCAGCAACTGGATGTCTGCCGACATCGACACGCTGGATGCTGGCTCCTGGTTCGCTCCCGAATTTGCCGGACAACGCGTACTCCGCTTTGCCGACCTGCTACAAAGAGCCAAAGAGGGCGGACTAAGAATCACCATCGACTACCGCAACGGTGGTTTGCAAGAAATGCTATCCCTCATCAGATCCAAAGGTATGCTGGAGAACTGCAATTTCACCTTCAGCAAAGAAGAAGACATCAGACGTTTCAGAGAACTTGCACCGGAAGTGAAAACGTTGCAAGCATATATCAGAAGTGAAAGTGATATAGAACGGGTGGTAAGAGAAGTAAACCCCGACATTGCCGTCGTATGGATCGATTCACTGACTCCGCAATTCGTAGAGAAATGCCGCAATCATGGACTGCAAATTCTGGCTTTGGTTTTAGGCGCGGACGACAAGACAGAGGACAACCAGAAAGCAGTGGACCTGGGCGTCGATATCATAGCAACCGACCGCCCGGAGCAGTTCATAATGAAATATGGAAAAGCAAACCCATAACATAATGAAACCAAAATTCTTTCTTCTCCCCTTACTGCTCATTATTATCTGCCCTAAGGGATTTTCAGCATCTCCATCGCTGGATGCAATGCTCGCCCAGCTGGATCACTACTTAATGAAAAGTAGTGATTATGTTGATAAGAAAGAAGCCCGGATAGCCGAATGGCGCCGGGTTCTCGGAAAGGCGGTATCTGACGAGAAACGCTATGAAGCCAGTATCCATCTCTTCGAGGAGTACAAATCTTATAAATATGACTCTGCCTACTCATACGCCCACCACTCCCAGCAACTGGCCCAACGCTTGCAAAACTCGGGATACATAGCCGAGTCCAACGGTGCCATCGTCTTCTGCCTGCTTTCATCGGGCTTATTTAAAGAGGCTTTCGATGTGATAGGGAAGATTGATATCAGCCATGTACCGCTTGCCAACAAAATTTCCTACTATTCCTTATATAGCAGGCTCTACTATGATATTGCCGACTATAACCACGAAGCTCCTTTTCAGGACGAATATATCCGGAAAGGCAGCCTCTATACGGATTCTTTATTAACCCTCTTGCCGGAGAAGGGGGTGAAGTGGTGGTACTTCACCAGCCAGAAGCAGATGAAGGAGCGGCAGTACGATGCCTGCATCTATTCCTTCAAAACCATGTTAGAACGGAAAGATGTGGACCCGCACACCGAAGCCATCATTGCATCCAGCCTGGGATGGGTATACGGCGAACAGGGGGATAAAGACCAGGCACTGACCTATCTGATACGCGCCGCCATCGGCGACATCCGTTCGGCAACGAAGGAGACGACCGCCTTGCGCGTATTGGCCGGACTGCTCTATGAGCGCGGCGACATCAACCGTGCCAACCGATACGTAAAATCAGCCCTGGAAGATGCCAACTTCTACAACGCCCGCCAGCGCAAAATAGAGATAGGTTCCATCCTGCCCATCATCGAGCAAGACCGCTTCGACATTGTAAAGAAGCAACGCAACGTGCTCATTGGCGGCATTACGCTCTTCTCCATACTCTTTATTCTGCTTTTCACCGCCACCCTCATCATCTACAAGCAGATGAAGAAACTGCGCACCGCCCGGCAAACCATTGAGGAACGCAACCAGCAACTGCAACAGATCAACGAAGAGTTGTCCGAAGCCAACAACATCAAAGACGAATATATCGGCTATTCATTCTATCTGAATTCCGAGTATATCGGAAAGATGGAGAATCTCTACAAGATGATAAACCGCAAGATTGCTGCCAAGCAATTCGACGACCTGCGCACCTCGTTCAAAGAATCGACCCTGAACAATGAGCGGGACAATATGTACGCGTCCTTCGACGAAACGTTCCTGAAGTTATTCCCTAATTTCATCACTGCCTACAACCAGTTGTTCCCCCCGGGAGAAACCAACCGCAGCGAGAATAATTCCCTTACCCCGGAAATGCGTATCTTCGCCCTCATCCGCCTGGGTATATGCGAGAGCGAACGGATTGCTAAATTCCTCAACTACTCCGTCCACACCATCAATACTTACAAGACACGGGTAAAGAACAAGTCAATCGTATCCAATGAACTTTTCGAAACAAAGATAATGGAGATAGCATCCGTATCGCCCGAAAGCTGATTCCGGGCAAGTATTTTCCCCTGTTCAGTCCTCTTTTTGCTGTTATAAACGGTTATACTCCTATTATACAATCGCGGTATTTTGTTTTTAGATAATCACTGATTATGAGCATCTTAATCTTTGAGAAGCACAATAATTCATTATACAAACCGTAGGTATTTTCCTTTTCTCTTCCCAATCATATAGCTTTGCAATGTCAACCGGAAGAAACGGCTTCCATTGACCAATGCATTGTACAAGTTAACCTGATTTATTTACCTAAAAAACTACAACCTATGAAAGCATTCAAGACTATTCATGCTTTTCTATTGTTTTCGTTACTCGTCGGCGGACTGTGCTTCACAGCCTGCAACAACACCGAAGACGGTTCTTACGTAGCTCCCATCACCTTGAGCGAGAAAATCAACGGCAACTGGGTGCTCTCTTCCATTAAACAAGTAGATGAAATCGCCTCGAAGGACATCGAACTGACCGGGCAACTCGATTTCATGTCGTTCGGCATCGACCTGCAAGCCGATGCTGAGAACAATCCCACCACTTTCAGTGTGACGGGCAACGCGCCTGCCTTGTTACCCGCATCGGGTAACTGGGAAATGGAACACCCTTTCACCAACTCCAACGGCACACCTGCACGGATATTCCTTTATTCCGGCACCGACAAGAGTCAGAAGGCCGCGGTGCTGACCGTGACCGCCACTCCGGGAGCCAACCGCATCCTGGAATTCAAGCTGACCCGCAAGCAGAAAGGTCAGGCATTCGTTTCGTATATCTATAATCTGGTACCCGCTACCGCAAACAACTAAGGAGGACTGAATATGAAGAAGATTTTATCTTTAGCCATCGTGCTGATGTGCACACTGCTACCTGTAAAACTATGGGCGCAAGTAGAAGCCGGCTCTCCTTATAAGATATGGACCGACCCAGTAGTTTACCGTGCTTCCGACAAAGTGACCTGGTACTTCGACATGACCGATACCAAGTTCAAAGCCGGCGAAGATCTCTACCTCTGGAGCTGGTCGCCCAGCGAACCGGATGCAGGCAACTGGGAGAATTCCTCGGACTTTGCCAAACTGACTTATGTGGGCGATAACGTCTATGCCATGACCCTGATTCCCGAAAAGTACTACGGCGTGCCCGCAGCCGATATGAACGCCAACGACGACATCTTCTGGGGACGACTGAAGACCAAGAACGGCAGCGCACAGAGCGACGTATTCCAGGTTTATTCCTCGCACGCCGAGTGGACCACGTTCATGGAAAGCGGTGAAGCCTGGAAGTCCTTCCCCGAGAAGTTCGCACTGAAAGAGCCGTTCTCTCTCCTGGTAGACATCAACAAACTGGTATTTGCCGGAAAAGCAGGCGGACTGAACGACATCACCTGGGAGTCCCTGCACTTTCATAGCGGACTGGACGACTGGAGTGTATCGCAAGAAGCACAGATGTGGCTACCGGAAATCGTAGAAAAGACCAAGCTGGCCCATGTAGAAGGCAGTATCTACCGCATGGACCTCACCCCGATAGAGTACTACGGTGTGGAAAGCGACTATGAGGCCGAGAACATCGCCTGGCTCATCACCACCCACAACCCCGACTGGGCAGGCACCAGCCCCGACGCCGTGCTAAAAGCCGCTGCCGCCGCACCTTATCCCGACCCGGCATTCTCCTTCTTCCCGCAGAAATTCAGTGCGCTGGACATCCTGACGCTGACCCGCCAATTCAACGGAAAGACCGACGGCGACCTGACCTACACCCTCACCGCCGGAGAGAAAACCATCACGGGCACACTGGCAGGCAACCGCGACAAGCGCGAAGCCGTGATTAACCTGGAGAAAGAACTGGCAGGAATGACCAGCCTCACCAAGATTCACCTGAAGATAACGAACAGCAATGACGTAACGGTAGTCGATACCGACCTCCCACTCGTTCCGCTGTCGGAAATCACTTACGAATAATCAACTCATCTAAATGGGAAAAGATATGAAAAACAAAACCATATATACCATTTGTTCCCTCTTCACGCTACTCGTACTGTTGGGAACAAGCCAAAACCTGTTGGCACAAAACATCACAGCTACCGGCAAGGTAGTGGACAGAAACCAGGAACCGCTGATTGGCGCCAACGTAAAAGTAACAGGCACGCAAGGCGGAACCATCACCGGACTGGACGGAGACTTCACCCTGAGCTGCCCGCAAGGAAGCACCCTCGAGATCTCCTTTATCGGATTCATCACCCAGCAAGTGCCCGCCGGCAGAAACCTGACCATCACGATGCAGGAAGACGCCATCGCACTGGAAGAGACCGTCATCGTGGGCATCGGTTACGGAACCATGCGTAAAGGCGACCTTACCGGTTCCATCGCATCCGTCAGCGCCAAAGACATGAAGCAGGGCGTCATCACCAGTGCCGAGCAACTGCTGCAAGGCAAGGTGGCGGGCCTCTCCGTGGTACAAAGTTCCGGTGCACCCGAAGCAGGTGCCAGCATCCGCCTTCGTGGTGGTACGTCGCTCTCCGCCAGCAACGGTCCGCTGATTGTGGTGGACGGCATCCCCGGGGTGGATATGAACTCCGTGCAACCCACAGAGATTCTCTCCATCGACGTGCTGAAGGATGCTTCGGCAGCCGCCATCTACGGTTCGCGCGGTGCCAACGGCGTCATCATCGTCACCACCAACCGCACTTCCACCGACACGGAGCAGAAGAGCATACAGTACAACGGCTATGTAGCCATCGGCCAGACCGCCAAGCACATGGATCTGCTTAGCGCCAACCAGTGGAGAGCCTACGTACGCGACAACAACATAGGCAGCGCCATCGACTACGGTTACGATACCGACTGGCAGGACGAACTGGAACGCACCGCCATCTCGCACTCGCACAACGTATCCATCAGCAACTCAAAGAAGGAAAGCGGCTATCGCGCCTCTATCACTTACCAGGACAACCAGGGCGTCATCGACCGCAACGACATGAACCGACTGGCAGGCAGCCTCGCCGCCTATCAGACCGGATGGGACGGACGCCTCCGGATCGACGCCGGCATCAACGCCAACTTCGACAATTGGAACCCCATCGACACGCGTATCTTTGAGCGTATGGCAAATATGAACCCCACGTTCCCCGTCCGCAACCCCGACGGCAGCTTTGCCCAGATAGGCGGAACGAACACCGAGAACCCCGCGGAACTGAACACCAACCGCACCGACGACCGCAAGCGCCACCGCTTCCTGGGCTATGGAAAAGTAGAGCTGGAACTGCTGAAAGGACTGAAGGGCGTAGCCAACGGCTCATACGAATACCAATCCACCGAAGGCGGACTCTACAAGCCCACCTACGCACAAATGGAAGGACAAAGCGAAAAGGGCTGGGGACAACGCACCCACGGCGAATACACCAACCAGCAACTGGAAGCCTACCTGAACTACGACGTAGAACTCGCCGAGATTCATAAACTGAACGTAATGGGCGGTTACTCTTACCTGAAGACCACTGCCGAAGGCTTCGGCTCTACCCGCAGCGGCTTCGACACAGATGCTTTCGGTTACAACAACCTGGCTGCCGGTAGCGACTTCCGTGCCACGGACGTTTACTCCTACAAGAACGAATCGAAGCTGATTTCCTTCTTCGGCCGTGTGAACTACAACCTGATGGGCAAGTACATGCTGACCGCCACCGTCCGCCACGACGGTTCGAGCCGCTTCGGTGCCAACCACAAGTGGGGTACCTTCCCTTCCGTCTCCCTGGCATGGCGCCTCAGCGACGAAGCCTTCATGCAAGGTACCTCCGGCTGGCTGAACAACCTGAAACTGCGCGCCGGCTACGGTGTGACGGGTAACCAGAACGGCATCGACCCCTATAAGTCGCTCGCCATCCTGAGCGCCGACGGAGCCAGCTACTACGATGCCACCACCGACTCCTGGAAGAAGAGCTACGTGCAGGCACAGAACGTGAACCCCGACCTGAAATGGGAATCTACCGCCCAACTGAACATCGGCCTGGACTTCGGCCTGCTGAACCGCATCAACGGTACTATCGAGTACTATCACAAAAAGACCAGCGACTTGCTTTGGACCTACCCCGTTCCGCAACCTCCTTACCTGGTGGGCACCATGCTTGCCAACGTGGGCGACCTGGTGAACAAGGGCCTGGAAGTAACCCTGAATGCCAACATCCTGCGCCAGCGGGACTTGACACTGGACGCCAACGTCAGCCTGGCCTACAACAAGCAGGAGATTACGAAGCTCTCTAACGACACTTACCAGGCAGTGGGCCTGCAAGCCGGTTCGCTCCACGGACTGCGCGGCATGTCGGGGCAATACTCGCAGATTATCAAGGAAGGTTATCCCGCAGGCGCCTTCTACGGGCCGAAGTGCAACGGCATTGATGCCGACGGCAAGTACATCATCAACCGCGATGAAGACGGCAACCCGATCAGCGAATACCTGGGCAGCGCCATGCCTAAGTTCAACCTCGGCGTAGGCATCAACATGACGTACCGAGACTTCGACCTCGCCGTAGCCGGTTACGGTATGTTCGGGCAGAAGGTACTGAATGCCACCCGCATGGCCATGTTCGACCCCACCCGCCTGCCTGCACAGAACGTGCCCGACGACCTGCTGACCAGCGGCATCAAGGACGACCTCATCTTCTCCAGCTACTTCATCGAGAAGGGCGACTTCTTCCGCCTGCAATCCGTCACCCTGGGCTACACCCTTCCGGGCGTCAAGAAGATAGGCTTGCAGAAGATACGCTTCTACCTGACGGGCGAAAACCTCTTCTGCCTGAGCGGATATAGCGGCATCGACCCCGAAGTCTCCATCCCCGACAACGTGCTCGACGGCCCCGGCATCGACTGGTTCAACAGCTATCCGCGCCCGCGCACTTACTCTATCGGTGTAAACATCTCGTTCTAAAAACAACTCGTAATTAAAAGAAACTATGAATAAGAAATATCTATCAACCCTGCTTATTTCTTCGCTGATGTTCGGCGCATGCACCGACCTGGGCGAGACATTATATGATAAGGTATCCATGGACGACTATGGAAAGACTCCTGCCGAGATACAGACCATTGTTTCGGGAGCCTACGCCACCCTGCGCGGTTACGGCGCCGATAGTCCCGAAGGAAACGGCGTGAACTGCTACCCCACATGCGAATACGTGTTCTTCCTCGAAGAGTGCTCCTCGGACGAGGCGTGCATACCGACCCGCGGCACCGACTGGTACGACGGCGGACGCTACCAGCAAGTACAGTTCCACACCTGGGCGCCGGACAACCAGATGGTGCTGAGCGCCTGGCGCTATGCCTTCACCGGCGTGTCCAAAATCAATGCCATCATCTACCAGGTAGAAGCCTCCGAACTCTCGGACGAAGCCAAAGCCAGCGTGACGGCAGAGCTGCGCGGACTGCGTGCCTACTACTACTGGCAATTGGTGGACAAGTTCGGCAATGTGCCCATCACCACGGACTTCACCGAAACCGACCTGCCTACCACCTCCAGCCGCGCAGAAGTGTTCAACTTCGTAGAGCAAGAACTGAAAGAGATTCTGCCGTTGCTACCCACGGGCGTACAATACGGACGTTTCACGCAGAACGTAGGCTATACGTTGCTCGCCCGCCTCTACCTCAACGCCGAAGTCTACACCGGCGCTCCGCGTTGGCAGGACTGCCTCGACGCTTGCGAGAAGGTGACAGGCTACAGCCTTACGGCTTACTTCGACAACTTCGCCATTCAGAACGAAGGCTCGCCCGAAATCATCTTTGCCATCCCCTACGACCACAAACAAGGTACCGTAGGCAACTACCTGGCATCCATGACCTACCACTACAACCAGAAGGTAGCCTTCGACCCGAACGGCGTTTACCAATGGTGCGGTAACGGTATCTGTGCCCAGCCGGGCGTCTACTCTTCGTTCGAGCCGACCGATGTACGCCGTCAGTCGCTTCTTGTAGGCCAGCAGAAGAGCGCCAAAGACGGCAGTGACGTGCTGATGGACAACGGCGAACCGCTGAACTACACCGAAGAGATAGGCGACTACACCAATGCCTTGCAGAACGAAGGTGCCCGCCTCGACAAATACGCCTGGGCGCCCAACGATGCCTGGGAACGCGACAACGACTGGGTACTGATGCGCTACGCCGAAATCCTGATGATGCAGGCCGAGTGCACGTTCCGCCTGGGCTATCCCGATGCCGCCCTGCCCTTCATCAACCAGGTACGTACCCGCTCCGGCGTGGCTGCGCTGACCTCGCTCACCGAAGAGGCGCTGGACAAGGAATGGTTGCGCGAGTTTGTATTTGAAGGCATGCGCCGCACGGTTAACATCCGCTTCGGCACCTTCTTCAAGGAATGGTGGCAGAAGGGCGCCGATGCGGCAGACAAGCATACCGGCCTCTTCCCTATTCCGAAGGAAGAACGCGATAAGAATCCGGGGCTGGCACAGAATCCGGGATACTAATAAGAAGTTCCGGTGCCGGCGCCTGATGTTCTGAGGACATCCTATAGAGTTCCAATTGTTCCCACGGTTTGGAACTGGGAGTTTCAAGTAATGAAACTGACAGTTTCCTATAATGAAACTGAGAGTTTCCTACGTTGAAACTGAAGGTTCCCCGTGTTGAAACTGAGAACATCCTGCGTCGGCACCGATTCAAACAAATAAGTAGCTTAATACATCCTCATAATGAAATCATCCATATACAGCTTTCTACTGGTGACCTTCCTACTGGCAGGCACCGCCTGCGGCAGTGGGAACGACAGTCCCGATGGCGGTGGCACCGGCGGTGGCGGCAAAGAACTGCCCGGCGCCCTCGACCCCGCCCCGGTTGTCAAGACCAACCCCATGAAACTCTACGCCCACTACATGCCCTGGTTCGAGACCCCCGAAACCTCTGCCGACAAGAAGTGGGGGCAGCACTGGACCATGGCCACCTGCAACCCCGACCAGAAAGATGCCAACGGCCGGCGGCAGATAGCCTCGCACTACTACCCCCTCATCGGCCCCTACGCCTCGAGCGACGCCACAGTGCTGAACTATCATCTGCTGCTGATGAAGTACTCCGGCCTGGACGGCGTGATGATAGACTGGTACGGCACGCAGGACAAGTACGACTACGCCGCCAACCGCCGCAACACCGAAGAAGTGGTGAAAGCCGCCGACCGCGTCGGCCTGCAATTCGCCATCGTCTACGAAGACCAGACGCTCTCCGAATTGCCGACTGGCAGCACCCGCGTAGTGCAAGCCACCCGCGATATGCAGTACCTGCAAAGCAACTTCTTCGGCAAGGCGGGCTACGTCAAAGCCGACGGCAAGCCCCTGCTCCTCGTATTCGGCCCGCAAGCCATCACTGCGCCCAGCGACTGGACGAAAGTTTTCGGCAACCTGTCCGTCAAGCCCACCTTCGTGGTGCTGAACAACCACCTGCACCTTGCCAATAACGCCAGCGACAAGAACGCTGCCGGCGAGTACCTGTGGGTGAATCCCGACCCCGCCACCTATTATGCCAAGTCCGCCGACATGGACCTCTGCATAGGCGGCGCCATGCCCGGCTTCTACGACTACTACAAGCAGGGCGGATGGGGCACCGGCTACACCACCTACGATGCCGAGGGCGGCGCCCTCTTCGACCGCCAACTCGCCGCCGCCAAGAACGCCGGACTGGAATATCTGCAAATCAGCACCTGGAACGACTTCGGCGAAGGCACCACCATAGAGCCTGCCGAAGAATACGGCTACAGCTACCTCACCAAGCTGCAACAGTTCTCCGGGACTTCCTACAACGAGCAAGCGCTGAAACAAATCCACCGCTGGTACACGCTGAAGCAGCAATATGCCGGCGACAAAGGCGACGCGGCGAAGTATCTGTCGCAAGCCTTTTACTATTTCATCGCCCTGCAACCCGACAAGGCCGAAGAACTGATGAACGAATTAAAATAACTCATAACCCCAAATAGATATGAATATAGAAAAATTGAAACGGTTGACCGGCAGTTGCCTCTGTGCCCTGCTACTCGCGGCCTGCACCGGTGGGCCGGCAGAAACCTTGCAGTCGCCCGACGGGCAGCTCAGCCTGACAGCCGGAGTGAAGGACGGCCGCCCCTACTACACGTTGGCGCAAGGCACAGAAACCCTCATCAACCCCTCTGCGCTCGGCTTCATCCTCGAAGGCGGACCGCTGGACAGTAACTTCCGCCTGAAAGGAACCCACCGCAGTACTTTCGACGAAACCTGGGCGCAATCCTGGGGAGAGGATATAGAAGTACGAAACCACTACAACGAACTGACCCTCGACCTGGAAGAACGGGACGGACTGAAGCGCCAACTCAGCATTGTCTTCCGCCTCTTTGACGACGGGCTGGGATTCCGCTACATCTTCCCCGAACAGGAGAATCTGAAACAGTTCGTCATCATGGACGAGGTTACCGAGTACGCCTTCCCCTGGGATGCCAAAACGTGGTCCATCCCCACCAACGGCACCAAGTATTACGAAGCGCTCTACACCGCCTCGCCGCTCAGCCGGAAGGATACCATCTCCACCCCCGCCACCCTCGAAGTGCGCGACGGCCTCTACCTGACGCTGCACGAAGCCAACCTGACGGACTATGCCAGTCTGAACCTGGCACCGGAAAAGGTTGGCGAGGGGGAGCACCTTGTCAACTCGTCAACTGAAGAAGGCGTAACGCTCCGCGCCGCCCTCACCCCCTGGAGCACAGGCGAGAAAGTATTTGCCCACGCCCCCTTCGCCACGCCCTGGCGCACGGTCATCGTCGGCCATAAGCCCGGCGACCTCATCCTCTCGCGGCTGATGCTGAACCTGAACGAGCCCTGCAAACTGGAAGACACTTCCTGGATAGAACCGGGACGATACGTCGGCATCTGGTGGGGAATGCACATGGAAGCCTATACCTGGGCACAAGGCCCCAAGCACGGAGCCAACACCGCCAACACCATGCGCTACATCGACTTTGCCGCCAAGCATGGCTTCAACGGCGTGCTCGTCGAGGGCTGGAACTACGGTTGGGACGGCGACTGGACGGAGAACGGCGATGCCTTCAGCTTCACCAAGCCCTATCCCGACTACGACCTGAAGCGGCTTGCCGACTATGCCCGCCAGAAGGGGGTACGCCTCATCGGTCACAACGAAACCGGGGGAGCAGCCACCAACTACGAGCAACAGTTGGATAGCGCCTACGCCCTCTACCGCTCCCTCGGCATCCATGCCGTAAAGACGGGATACGTCAACCCGATGCTCGACCACAAGGAGTTGCAACACAGCCAGTACGGCGTGCGCCACTATCGCAAAGTTATCGAAACCGCCGCCCGCTACGGCATTATGATAGACAACCACGAACCCGCCATGCCCACCGGCTTGCAGCGCACCTACCCCAACCTGATGACTCAGGAAGGCGTGCGCGGACAGGAGTACAATGCCTGGAGTCCCGACGGCGGCAATCCGCCCGAACACACCTGCATTCTCCCCTTCACCCGCGGACTGGCAGGCCCGATGGACTTTACGCCCGGCATCTTCAACTTCCGGAACCCGGTTTACCCCGCCACGCATCCGCAGACTACCATTGCCAAGCAGTTGGCGCTGTACGTCGTACTGTTCAGCCCCTTGCAGATGGCGGCGGATATGATAGAGAATTACGAGAACCAACCCGCCTTCTCGTTCATCACCTCTTGCCCCACAACCTGGGCCAAGACCGTGATACCCGATGCCAAGATAGGCGACTACGTCACCATCGCCCGCAAAGACCGCAGCAGCGACAACTGGTTCGTAGGCAGCATCACCAATGCCGAAGCCCGCAACCTGACGCTAAAACTCGACTTCCTGGACCCGGACGCCAGCTACAAGGCTACCATCTATGAAGACGGAGAAGGTGCAGACTACAAAAGCAATCCATATCCCGTGAAGATAAGCGAAAAAGAAGTAACGGCAGACAGCATACTGACGCTGCAATTGGCATCCGGCGGCGGCACTGCCATCCGTATCGAAAAGATGTAGAAGGAGAGAAAGGTTGCAGGATAACTGAGAGGGTCAAAACAGACCTTATAGTTTCTTTTAGGCACGGAATTCACAGAATTCACGGTTTCAATTAAATAAATTCCGTGAAATCTGTGTAATCCGTGCCTAAATCTATAATATATAGTAAGCCATTATTCGTTTTGACACCCCCCACTGCAAGTGCCCGTATGTACACAGATTATTTTGCCGCACTCAGGGCAGCGCCACTGTTCCGCCTCTTGCCGTAAGAATTCTGCCATTCCTACTTTCTTGATAAGTTCCAAATTGCCAACAGGCGATTCTTTTAGGGGCCATTGATGTTGATACTTGTCTTCTAACGCCAAAAGGTATTCGCACGGATATCGGCTGCACTGACTGCAATAACCGTCGGATAGCTTTTCACGTTCCGGGCAGAACTTTATCTTGCATAGTTTTGCACAATGTTCCGACTTTCCTCCACCTTCTCCCCAACAACCGGGGCAAGGTTCTTCTTTGCGCAACGCTGCCACGCAAAGGCTACAATCGAGCCCGCAAGGGGCTATCATTTTAGATTCTTCATCCATTGCCGTCTGTATTCATATTCGGTGCAAACTTACGTAAAATATCCGGAGTCCGGCTTTCCCTTCGCCCATTTTTCGGCAACAGGAAAAAGCATGACGGCATTCACCCCTGCAACGCTTCCCTCTCCTTTTTAGGAAGAGACTGAAATACGATGTCATACGAGTTCTTCACAAGTTCCTTGATTTTATGGTCCGGCACATCCTGATTGAAATAAACGCTAATCCAAAGCCGCTTGTTCATGTGCCAGCCCGGAGTGATTCCCGAATACCGGACCTGCAATTCTCCTGATTCATCGGGATTGCATTTGATGCAGCAGAAATCAAACACTTCGATGTTTACATAGCAAAACCACTTGCTTCCTATATAGAAGCAAAGCACGTCCCGGCTATACTTGTCCCGAACGTTCGGGAACGGTATTTTTTCGTAAACGCCCTTCAACGAAAGGCAGTATTCCCTGAATTCTTCAACGTTCATTTCAATCCGTTTCTCTATACGTTTGCATATTCGGAACTAAAGATCCGCAAAATTACTTAATAAAAGGATTGAATAAATCCGTTCTAAGTCCCGTGCATTTCACTTTCACTATATGCTGTTTATCCGTGAGAAAGCAAGTCGGAGTAGCTTGTGTTCCGTACTTTATTCTTATAGGGCTTGCCTCTTGCTTGAAATCGGAAATGAAAGGATAGTCGGAAGGATATTCTTGCTTTATCTTTTGCAGATTTTCCAATGAAGAGCAAGGCCAATATACTATTACCAAAAGATCGTCGCGGGATGTCCGGTCGTATAATTCTTTCAATTCTTGACGTCCGTCTTCTCCCATGCATCCTAATCCACCGTAAAGAATGAGCAATTGCTTGCCGTCGGTTGCAGCCCAATCAAACTCTTTGCCATCACTCCCGATGCAAGAGAACGTTTGGATAGCGTCTCCTTCCGTTATTTGCTTGGTCAGAATA
>JAUUPT010000059.1 GCA_030843315.1 Bacteroidaceae bacterium
GGTCTATTATATCCAGCAGGGATGCGATGCTACGGTCGAGGCGCACGTACGTGTCCTGCATTTCCATGGCACACTCCTGAACGCTGCGGTGATTGTAATTGCCTGCATAGTAGGTCAGCGACAGCAGGTCGGGTACGTCATCCTGCCCGATGGTGCTCTTGGCAAGCAGTTCTTCGGTCAGCAGATTGATTTCCTCGTTGATGAAAGGGCTGGCAATCAAGCGGCGGAATTTGTTGATCCGGTCGTTGTCCAGTTTATATTTAAATGGTTCGTTGCGCCATTCCGGCAGATATGTATAGTTGGTAAAGGGGAGTGCCGGCGTCCACACCATATCTTTGATGCGGTAGTCGGGCGATTTCCGGTCGTTGTATTGGCTCAGCCACCACGGGAAATCGGTATAATAGGTAGTGCTGCACCATTTACCTGTATTCCGGTTCAGCCAGAAAGCGCCGTCTCCCGAATGTCCTGCACCCAGGATGGCAGCATCGCGGAAGGGGGCGATGGCATAAACCAGTCCCTTGTTGCGCGTCGATATCTTCAGTTCGTCGGCCAGGGTAGAGGTGAGCAGTTGCGAGGGCGAGGAGTTTTCATCGGTATAGTTACCCATGAAGTTCGAATCGTCCACGCAACTCACGGGTCGCAGCGTATTGATGTCCAACCAGTTCTCTCCCACAATGCCGTTCAGCGAAGGTGTGGTTCCGGTGTAGATGGCAGCGATGGCGGAGGCACGGTCGGTGCCGCTGAAGGGGAATTCGGCCTGGCGGAACACTTTGCCTTCACGCATCAGCCGTTTAAAGCCCTTTTCTCCGTATAGGGACGAGAATGCTTCCATATAATCCGTGCGCAACTGGTCAATCGTCAGCGTCACTACCAGTTTAGGGGTAGCAGGCAGCGGTTGGGCTTGCAGGCCGGTGAAGGTCAGTGCGAGTATGGAAGTTATCAGTCCTTTTTTCATTACTTTCGTTTGTAAGTGAGAATGAGGTTGCTTGCCGAACGTATCAGCAAACAGAGTGCCAAAGGTAATACTGCTAAGTCAATTCTCTGCGGTATTATCGCCCAAAGCACAATAAAAAGTGTTAAAACGATGAAGTTTGCCATCATATACCAACTTCTTTTCTTCTTTCGTACCTTATTCAGCATGCAAGGAAGGCAAAGAAGGTGGAACGGATGGAATACAAACAGCAGATAATTGGGGCTTACTGCCGGGTGTTGCGAGAAGAGCGCCAGGAATGCCAGAATACATCCGGCGGCTCCGGCCACAAAGAATAGCACGAAATCTATCCCCCAAAGCGTCTTGCCGCGGCGGATGCCGTAGATGGTGGCACCCGTTACCAGGATGAACAGCAGCAGGGCCGCCTGCATCGGGGTGATTCCTTTCGACTGAAAGTCGGCGGGTGTCAGTCCGGTGGCTACGATTTTCTCTTCCGAGGTAACCAGCGGGCGGGCGTGTCCTTCCTTATCTATGATTTGGGCTTTATTGAAGAATTCCTGTAAGTTGAAAGGGACGAACATCATCAGCCTTCGGTTGATGGGCTGGTCCGCCTGGCTGCCCATGCATAGGTCCATGCCGAGACGCTCCCAGGGATGCCCTTCACTGTATTGGTGCAACAGGTCGCGGAAGGAGACACCTATATTGGTATCAGTCATATTGTCAGCATATTGCAGCGTGCCGTCAATGGATTTTTCTATCAGGTCGCGCGGACGCGTGGAGCAGTTGTCGTAGAAGAAGTTGTAGCGGTACACACGGTTCTCCGGGAGATAGTTCTCGGTCAGCAGTTCAACGAAACGTTCCTTTTCTTCCTGGTTCAGATTAAGAGTCTGCTGCCAGACGTCACGCCCCAGATTATCGTATTCGGCGGCAAAGTACTGGAAATCGGTGGCTCCCAGTCGGTAGTCTGTTTCTCCGAGAGCAAAGCGGAATACGAAGTTGGGAGCGTTGAAATTGAATATACCGTAATTGAATACGGCATCGATGCCGCGTGTGAAGTTTTCGTAACGGATAGCCGTATGCCCGAAGAGCGAATAAATCTCCCCGCCCGAGGAACATGTCAGCAGGCTGATGCATATCGAATCGGGGGTATTTCCTTGCCGTTCTTGCGTTTGAGCGGTAGCTGCGTGCGGGCAAAGGAAAAGGAATACTATATATATAAGGTAGGACCAGTTCCGTTTCATGGCTGCAAACTTACGCAAAAATCCTGATTTACGTGCAAAGTCGGTAGAAATAAAAGAGATTATATTACCTTTGCCATTGCTACATTTGTTGGCATATTAACACATTGAATATCATGAAAACCATTCTTCTCTGTATGCTCGGACTAAGCGTAGCCGCTTGTGCGCCTAAGAAGGCAGCCAACGGCAACCCGGATGAACTTGCCATGCTGGTGGGCACATACACCGGCGGAACAAGCAAAGGTATCTACACCTTCCGCTTCAACCAGGAAACAGGTGCGGCAACCCCGCTCAGTTCCGCGGAATTGCCTAACCCTTCTTATCTCACCCCGTCGGAAGACGGAAAGCTGGTTTACGCCGTCAGCGAGATGGGCGACAGCACCGCCGCCGTCAGCTCCCTTGCCTTCGACCGCGAAACGGGTGCACTCCGCCTGCTGAATACCGAACTGACCTACGGCGCCGACCCTTGCTATGTGGCAACCAACGGCAAAGAAGTGCTGACAGCCAATTATAGCGGCGGCACCATGTCCGTCTTCCCCTTGCGTCCGGACGGCACACTGGCACCGGCAGATACCCTCTTTGAAGGCAGCGCCACCGGTCCCGACCCTGTGCGCCAGATTGCTCCGCACGTTCATTGCACCCTCTTCTCACCGGACGGGAAGTATATCTTTGCCACCGACTTCAGTGCCGACCGCATCCTGCGTTTCGTTCTGCATCCCAATGATGCCGTACCCCATCTGTCTGCCGAGACCATCGACATAGAGGCAGATTCCGGCCCGCGCCATCTCACGTTCAGCCCGGACGGCAAGCATGCCTACCTCATCACCGAATTATCCGGCAAGGTCATCGCTTTCGACTACAACAACGGCCGCCTGCAACAGATACAAACCATTGTCGCCGATACCGTGGCCGCCCGTGGCAGTGCGGACATCCACCTCAGCCCCGACGGTAAATACCTCTATGCCAGCAATCGTCTGAAGGCAGACGGTATCGCCATCTTTGCCGTCAACCCCGAGGACGGCACACTTGCCAAAGTGGGCTATCAACTTACCGGCATCCATCCGCGCCAGTTCAACATCACCCCCAATGGCAAATATCTGCTCGCCGCCTGCCGCGACAGCAATGTCATCCAGGTATACGAACGCGACGAGGCTACCGGTCTGCTGCGAGACACCCACCAGGACATCATTGTAGACATGCCTGTCTGCGTGCAATTCGTACAATAACCGTCCGAAAAAAAGGCATCGTTTATGCCTTCGAAACAGATGGTGCGTTTACCCCAAACAGATGATGCGTTTGACCTCAACAGATGGTGCGTTTGGGGCAAACGCATCATCCGTTTCGAAGCCCCTCTTATTCTGTTAATAATTTATAATTGAATCTCTCCCAAAGATAACTTGATTAACTTTGTCCCTCACCTGAATGTAGTTTAACAAATGTACATTATGAAGAAGAATATATTGATATTTTCCGCATTGCTTCTGGCCACTACTGCCGTTGCCCAGACAGAAGTAACAGCCGGCGTGATGCGCGGCAAAGATTATGGCGTAACCTATCTGCTGCCCCGGACAGAAATTGAAATAGTGCTACAAACCACTAAGCATACTTATACTCCCGGAGAGTTTTGCCGGTATGCCGACCGCTACCTGCGTCTCAACGATATCTCTGCCGAGCCGGAAGAGTACTGGACACTGGACAAGATAGAAACCCGCATCGTCGGCGTGCCGGATAAGGAGAACGTCTACTTCGTGAAGTTGAAGGACAAGACCGTAGCCCCTCTGATGGAGCTGACTGAAGATGGTATTGTGCGTTCCATCAATATGCCTGTTAGTGGTAAACAAACTGCCAAGGCTTCTAAGGCAGAAGTGGCTGAGAAGAGCATCGACCCGCGCAGCTTCCTGACGGAAGAGATTCTGATGTCCAGTTCGAGCGCCAAGATGGCGGAACTGATTGCTAAAGAAATATACAGCATTCGTGAAAGTAAGAACGCCCTCTTGCGTGGCGAGGCCGACAATATGCCCCAGGATGGAGCGCAGCTTAAGATAATGCTCGATAACCTGAACTTGCAGGAGAGCGCCATGACGGAAATGTTCTCGGGCAAAGTAAAGGATGAACCCAAGACCTTTACCATCCGTCTGACGCCTAAGGAAATGAAGAACGAAGTCGCTTTCCGCTTCTCCAAGAAGTTGGGCGTGGTAGCCAACAACGACCTTGCCGGTGAACCGTATTACATCAGCATAACCGACCTAAAGACTCCCGACCCCTCCACTGCCGAAGAAGGTAAGAAGAAACTGGAAGGTGTAGCCTATAACGTTCCGGGAAGAGCGCAGATTACGCTGACGCAGAATAATAAAAAATTGTTTGATGACCAATTACCTATCACGCAATTCGGTACGATAGAATATCTGGCACCGGTGTTGTTCAATAAGAATTCAACTGTGAAAGTGCTGTTCGATACATCGACGGGAGGGTTGATAAAAGTTGATAGGGAGTAGTGAAAAACGGATAGTTAATAATGAAAAATGAAAAGTGGCACTGTCAAACGGAGCAAAATTAATCTTCCGAGCAGTACCACTTTTTATTTTTAATTCTTTGCTACTAACTGAATAAGTCCGTCTTTCCGTAGTTGCATCACGTAAGTTGTGACGCGCGATTCGTAAACCTCTTCGCCTTCAAAGTGCTCGGCAAGCAGGGAAACGATTTCTTGCACGGTGCGTTGCCCGTCTATCAGTTTCCACACGGCAGTGCCGTGTTCCTCCAACGTCACATGAATGCCGGGCGACATGTTTTTCGGCAACAGAAAGCGGCGCATCCATTCGTATTTGAACCGGGGAATGGTGAGTACAGCGCACTCACCGTCCCATTCGGTTGTTATATGTCCGCAACGAACCGGAACGGCATCCAACAGACTGATTTTTCCTTTGGGCGTTTCCATATTTCAGCTCGTTTTCAAAAGGTTAATTAGCTTTGTATGTTGGCTTCTTCCAAACCGTAACCATACTTCTTATCCGCTTTCTTCAAGAAGAAAGCTACCACGAGAGACAGGCAGGCAATGCCCGTGAATATACACATCGGTATCGTATAGTCGTATATGTTCGTTCCATCCGGTTTCTTCCCGACGATACAGTAGAGGTCGAGCACCTTACCAATCAGCGTAGGAATGCCCCACAGGCCGATATTCTGAATAAAGAATATTAGCGCATACGCCGTACCCAACTGGCTCACCGGGAATATCTTGGCAACCGCAGGCCACATGGCCGACGGCACCAGCGAGAAAGCAATGCCCAGCACTATCATCAGCGCAATAGCCACCAGCCAATATTGAATGAAAGGAATGGCATAAATGAAGTGTACGCCTATCAGCATGGCAGCACCCAGTATCATGATGGATGCCGACTTGCCCCGCTTATCAATGAATCCGCCGAAGACGGGAGTCAGAATCAATGCGCCCAGTGCCGGCAGTCCGGCAAAAGCTCCGGCAATATTTTCACTGATACCGTATTTGATAATCATCAACTCGGAAGCAAACTTCTGGAAAGGGAATACGCAGGAGTAGAACAGCACGCACAGCAAGGCTATCAACCAGAATCCCGGATTACCCAGAATGTTCTTCACGTCCTTGAACGAGAACTTCTCTTCATCGCCTTCCGTTCCGGCAGCTATCGCGGCAGCTTCCATCTGCTTGTCCAGCTTCTTGTCCATCACAGAGAAAGCAAAGAAAGCAACCAGTCCGCCCAGCAGCAGTATCAAGCCCACCAATACCGGAGTAGAGATGCCGAAAGCACGTGCCAAAGGAATGGCCACTGCATAGCCGGCTTGCGAACCGATACGTGCCAGTGCCACCTGTACGCCCATGGCCGTAGCCAGCTCTTTGCCTCTGAACCACTTGGCTATGATTTTAGAAACGGTGATACCTGCTACCTCGGCACCCACACCAAAGATGGAGTAACCGGCAAAGGCAACAAACACCCCGGTCTTATATCCAAAGATTTCGTTAACACCAAAAAGCGTAGCATCAGCGCCGGCAAGTCCGGTCATTGCATAATATTCGAGTGCCGTACCTCCCACCATTAGGATAGTGGATAGCTTTCCGGTGAAGCGGATGCCGAAACGGTCGAGTATCAGTCCGCCCCAAATCAGCATCAGGAAGAATACGTTGAGGAAGCTGTAACCGCCCGTAAAGAAACCGAAGTCGGTGCTCGACCAGGCGAGGTCAGTCTCTAACATTGTTTTCAGCGGTGCCACTACATCGTTTACATAATAAGCCGCCATCATCGTGAAGGCAACAACCACGAGTGCTCCCCAGCGAACGCTCTTGGAGTCATTCAATTTGAGTTTCAATTGTTCTGTCATTGTATTATATAAGATTTCAATTTTAGTAATAAGAATGTGTAAGCAGTCGACAAAGGTAAACAAATCCTTGGGTAAAACGAAAAAAGGTTGATGCCTTTTCGTCAGCATCAACCTTTCTCTTATTTCTTCAAGCGAGGATCATCCACACTATCTTTGCCTTACTCTGCCGCCGGTGCTTCAGTTGCAGGAGCTGTTTCAGCAGGAGTTTCAGTCTGCGGAGCAGCTGTACCTACGGGCATGTTATAAGGGTTCGTCTTTTCTTCTTGTTGTGCTTGCTCCATGATGACGTCGCCAGCTTTGCTGGAACGGCTGGGAACTGTATAAGCAGAAACAATACTGAAAACCACCATGACACCTGCCAAGGTCCAAGTAGCTTTTTCAAGGAAGTCTGTAGTCTTGCGTACACCCATGATCTGGTTGGATGATGAGAAGCCTGATGACAGACCGCCTCCTTTGGAATTCTGAATCAACACAATGAAGCACATCAACAGAGATGCAATCACCATTAAGATAATTAGTAGGAAATACATTTTGTTATTTTGATTTAGCGTTAATAATCAATTTCTCCAAAAATCTGATTTGGTCTGCAAAGTAAGCATTTTTTTTTGGATAATTCAAACTTAATTTTTTAATAATTTCAAGTGCCTTGTCATATCGGTGCTGTTTTATATAAATTTTAGCCAAAGTCTCAGTAAAACAGCTGTCATCCATCTCTTCTTCGGAGGAAGATTCCGGAGGATCGAGAGGCAGTTCCTGAACTTTGGGCGGAAGTGTATCCGCCGTTTCGCTCTTGCGGATAAATCCGTCTATCAATTCATGTCCGCGCAGTTTGGGTACTTCCGCCTCACCGGTACTTGTTTCGTCGGCTTCGGATGTCTCGGTGCCTTCGTCTTGTTTCATCAGATAGGCGGTGTAGTCCATCGCATAGTCCAACTCGTTGTTTTGCAAATGCTCTTCGGGCACGGAGGACAGGAAAGCGTCAATCAGCGAAAGGGTGCGGTCTACGCTCGGCTCTTCTTCCAGGTCTTTGGAAGAGAGCAAGGACGACTTCCGGGATTTCAGTGCGTAGCGGTCGCCTTCTATGAGATAGAACAGCGTACGTCGGTCGGCCACATACAGCACTGCCTTGCGCAACTCGGCGCCAAAGTTGATGTCGTGCAGCAGATAGAGATTCTTCAGATAAAGCAGGCGGAGCGACTGGAAATAGGGATAGCGAGCCACCAGCGTGCGGAGCTCGTACAAAGAATCCCTGTTCAGCGTCTCGGGATGCTGAATCCATTGTTGCAAGTGTGCCGAAGTCATGATCTTACCAGTTAGCTACGGTTGCGTTAAATATCTGTTCTGCAATATCTTTCACCATCAGGGTTATCAGCTGGTCCTGCACCTCGGTCAGCAATTGCGAGGAGTCGTACGTCTGGAAAGCCGAGAACTGCTGCTCAAAGTCTTCCTCGTGGTTCGTATTGTTGACGTAGCGCACATTGACCGTCAGTGTCACCTTCACCTTCGAAGAATAACCGCTGGCATCTACCGATTCATTATATTGGTTATAGCCGGTTATCTCACCGTCTATTTCAAGGTCTCCGTTCGAGTTCACCAGGTTCAGACGTGTCTGCTGTATGAACATATCCTTCAACTTCTGGTTGAATTCCGTTGCCAGCGGTGCATATACATACTCCGCCCGGTTCTGGAAGTCGGCAATAGAAATCGTTTTCACTTTGGTATAATCGATGGAGCTAATCGGAGCAAGCCCCATAGAGATGCGGCAGGAATATACCACAAGTGCCAGTATTGCCAAGGCAGTAACCGGTACTATCTTTTTAATCCAATCCATATTCTTTTATCTTTCTGTATAAGGTGCGCTCGGAAATGTTCAAGTCCTGCGCTGCACTTTTACGCTTGCCGTGATGTCTCTCAAGCGCTTTGCGTATCATTTCTTTCTCTACTTCGTCCAATGAGAGTGATTCTTCCACATACTCTTCCGTCTCCTGGAAGTCATCGTCCATTTGCGGAGCGGGCTTTATCGAAGGATGTATGATGGTGGGTACACCCGATGTCACCGGAGGAACCACTGCCGGAGGAGTCGGCGTATAATAAGCAGCTGCGGCAACCGCAGGGTTGCCCGTGACAGCTCGTTCAGTCATAATCTCATGCACCAGTTTCTTCAGTTCCGTGACGTCCTGGCGCATATCGAACAGCACTTGATAGAGAATTTCCCTTTCGCTCTCGAAACCCTTGTGCTCTTTCACGCCGAATAGGGCAGGGAGGCGTTGTGCGTTATTCTGCTCCGGCAGATATCCTTTCAAGATGGCTGAACTGATGTCGCGGTTCGTCTCGATAATCGAGATTTGCTCGGTGATATTCTTCAACTGGCGTACGTTGCCCGGCCACGAATACGACAGCAACATCTGCTTGGCGTCTTCCGTCAATTGGATGGCGGGCATACGGTATTTCTCGGCAAAGTCCGAGGCAAACTTGCGGAACAGCAGCACCACGTCCTCACCACGCTCGCGCAAAGGCGGCACTTGGATGGGGACAGTGTTGAGGCGGTAATACAAGTCTTCGCGAAAACGACCGTCGGCAATGGCTTGTGCCAGGTTCACGTTGGTGGCGGCTACGATGCGTACATCCGTTTTTTCCACTTTGGAAGAGCCTACTTTTATGAACTCGCCGGTTTCCAGCACACGGAGCAAGCGCGCCTGGGTGGGTAGAGGTAGTTCGCCTACCTCGTCCAGGAATATCGTTCCGCCGTTGGCTTCGCCGAAGTAACCTTTCCGTTCGCCGATGGCTCCCGTGAAGGCACCTTTCTCATGACCGAACAACTCCGAGTCGATGGTTCCTTCGGGGATGGCGCCGCAATTCACGGCAATGTACTGTCCATGCTTGCGCCGGCTGTATTGGTGGATGATTTGCGGGAAACTCTCTTTTCCCACACCGCTCTCTCCGGTTATCAGCACAGACAAGTCGGTGGGGGCTACCTGAATAGCGATATCAATAGCCCGCATCAACGTCTCATTGTTGCCAATGATGCCAAAACGTAGTTTTACTTGTTGTATTTCCGCTTTCGTCATTCTACAAATCTTCTTCTACACTATCAAGTTTCAGCTTGTCGCTGTCGTCGCGCTTTTCATAATATTGCTTGCGCAGCGGGTTGGCATGCGCCTCCTTTTCGCGCTGGCGATTGCGGAACACGTCTATCGCCACATATACAGCCTGGCGGAAAGAATCTTCCGATGCCAGACCTTTGCCTGCGATGTCGTATGCCGTGCCGTGGGCGGGCGAAGTGCGCACTACCGGCAGTCCGGCGGTATAATTCACCCCTTCGTCCATGGCAAGTGCCTTGAACGGAGCCAGTCCCTGGTCATGGTACATCGCCAATATGCCGTCGAAGTGGGCAAAGTTGCCCGAACCCATAAACCCGTCTGCCGGATAGGGACCGTAGCAAAGCATACCTTTATCTGCCATCTCCTTGATGGCGGGAGCGATAATCTCCTGTTCTTCTGTTCCCAGCAGGCCCTCGTCTCCCGCATGCGGGTTCAGTGAAAGCACTGCGATGCGCGGTGCATCGATGCCGAAGTCCTGCTTCAGGGAGTGATTGAAAATGGTCAGCTTTTCCTGAATCAACTCTTTGGTAATGGCGGGCGCTATCTGGCTCACGGGGATGTGTCCCGTCACGAGCGCCACCCGAAGGTCATCTTTCATCAGAATCATGAGCGCTTTCGCTCCATTGCCCAGTCTCTGTTCGATGTACTCCGTATGTCCGGGGAAAGAGAACTCTTCCGACTGGATGGTGTGCTTGTTGATGGGAGCCGTAACAATGACGTCTATCAAGCCTTCCTTGTATTCCTCAATCGCTTTCTCCAATGCGCCGAGCGCGGCTTTACCCGCTTCGGCGTCGGCTTTGGAGAATTCCACCTTCACTTCGTCATCCGTGCAATTCACTACGCTCAGGCGGTTGCTGGCTGCTTCCGATGCCGAATTAACGATACTGAAGTTAGTCGGTAAATCCAGGGACTTACGATGATAGGCTGCCACTTTGGGCGAACCGTAGATGATAGGTGTGCACAGTTCCAACATGGTTGGCTCTGCAAAGGTTTTCAGAATCACTTCATAACCCACACCGTTAATGTCGCCTTGTGTAATGCCGACCCTTATTTTGTTGTCTTCCATTTTCTGTTACTTGTTATTAGTAGTATCTTTAGAGGTTACGCCTACCGGTATTTCCGCACCTTCCTGCTTGCTGCCGGGCAACTTCAGGGTATAGAGCGAAGCTTCCATCTGGCGAACCAAATTACGTTTCATTTTATCCGGTGAATAAACAAAGATTTCCGATACGATAATGCGCTGGTTGGGCTTGTCCAGGCGGACGTGCGATACAAACGGGCCACCCATGAAGTCGCCCTTGATGCGCCACAGGCCGCGGGCCTCCAAAGCATAGTCGCCTTGCACGCTGATGGGGCGCACATCGGTCATCAGGGAGTCCGTCATCATGTACATGCCTTCCTGGGCTCCGGGGATGTTGGCTTTCATCACGGAGTCGCGCTTGTGCACGAAGTATTCTTTGGTAAATGTGTCCTTATCGGTATAAGGGTAAGAGTAGATCACGAAGTTCTGGTCGCCGGTAGCTGTATTCGTTCCTGTCCAGAAGAAGTTTTCTCCCTCCTTGGTCGAACTCAATTCGCCCGGTACCCATACGTCACAGTCGAACATGCTCTTCACCTTTGTGGCTACATAGTCGCTATGCTTGTCTTTCAGTACGGAGATCTGGCGGTTCATTTCGGCATGGGTGAAGAAGTCGATGATGACCTGCTTGTTCTCTTCCACAAACTTCTCGAACGATTCTTCGTCCGGTGCCTGAATGGTCAGGATAGATTGCGGAGCAGCATATACATCCCTTGCATACTTGAACTTGGGCTGCGTATAAAGATCTTTGTTTACATCCACAATAATGATGTTGCGAATCAACTTCAAGGTGGAGTCGTAGTTAGCGGGAGCAGTGTACATAATGCGGAACGAACGCTCGGACTGCGGCAGTCCCGGTACATCAGAGTCGAGCACATCGAAGAGTGCTCTGCCGGCAGGGCGTTCCCAAAGTCCGGGATTGACCACTACCAGAATTTCATACGCACGACCGCTGGAGGTCGGAGTAAACACACCCTTATTGCCGCCACTGCACGCAGCAAAGAGCGTCAGTACAAGGGCCATACTTAAATAAAACAGGTGCTTTCTCATATCTCTATACATTTTAGTTTTCACAAAGCTACGAAGAATGCGTAATATCCTCCCTACCTAAGTTAATAATTTATATTAATTCTTCTTTATTCTCCTCTTGCCTGGCAGTGGAGAGCATGCCGCAAGCGGCAAATATATCCTCGCCACGGGACGACCGTATGGTGGTAAACAATCCGTGCGAAGTAAGATAATCCCGTAGAGTCGTCATCGTTTCCATATCGGCGCCTTCCAGGTCTACTCCCGGTATGGCATGGAAGCGAATCAGATTTATCCGGCAATCTACGCCGCGCAGCAACTTCAAGAGTTCCTTTGCGTAGAGCAGCGAATCGTTCACTCCTTTGAAAACAATATATTCGAAGGATAGTCTGCGCTGTTTGCTAAAATCATAGTTTCTTAACAGTTCTACGATTTCGGTGATGGAGAATGCCTTCTCTGCCGGCATCAGTTCCCGGCGCTGCAACGGCACCGGCGAATGGAGGCTGATGGCAAGATGGCAATCGGACTCTTCGATAAAGCGCTGCAATCCTTTCCGCAATCCTACGGAAGACAGGGTGATGCGCTTGGGGCTCCAGCCGTAGCCGTATGCGGCGGTCATTACTTCCAGGGCTTTCAGCACTTCGTCCAGGTTGTCGAGCGGCTCGCCCATACCCATCATCACCACATTGGTCAACTTGTCCCGCTCGGGCAGGGAGTTGATCTGGTTGATTATCTGGTTGGCTGTCAGGTTTGCCGTAAAGCCTTGCTTGCCGGTCATGCAGAACTTGCAGTTCATTTTGCATCCCACCTGGGACGATACACAGAGTGTGGCGCGGTCGTCATCGGGGATGTAGACTGCTTCTACAAAATGAGATTCGCCTGCCCGGTACAGGTATTTCACCGTACCGTCTACCGAACGCATTTCGTCAACCGGAGCCTCGGTGCCTACCTCATATATGTCTTTCAGCAACTCCCGGTGCTTCGCCGATATGTTTGTCATATCGTCAATGGAAGTCACTTTCTTGTCATACAGCCATGAAGCTATCTGCTTGGCGGCGAATCCGGGCATGCCCAGGTTCTTCACCACTGCTTGCAACTCAGAGAGCGTCAGGCCTAAGAGGGGTTGTTTCTGCATATTGTTACCGTTTATATTAAGAGGTAATATCTGTTTCATACGGAGAAATATTTGTTTCATCGCACGAAACTCTCAGTTTCATTGCTTGGAACTTCCGGTTTCATTAAATGAAACTCCCAGTTTCATGCCTTGAAACTCTTGGTTCCAACGCTTGAAACTTTTGGTTTCTGCACATGAAACACAAACTTTCCTTATATTAAATGCAAAGGTAGGAATAAAGTTGCACAACGGCAACGGGACGAACAGAAAATGAAATGTATGGATAACGAAAAAGAGCCGCCCGGCAATCCGGACGGCTCTTCTGATATCTGTATATCTGTTCTTAGAAGAACAAATAACGTTTGTCTTTCACATTAGCTTTCAGATACAAATCGTTGATGAACTGAGAAGCCATACGAGTATGCATATTGGCTATAGTAGACTCTTCTGTCTCCTGATTGTATGTCTCGTTCAATTTCTCTTTTGCATAAGCTTGAAGAACGAATACACCGCCATTACCCTTGATAGGAGTGCTCAACTTGTTCAATTCTGCAATAGAAGCGTATGCACTTACCATCGGTTCGCTGCTGCGCAAAGCCGGAACATAAGCAGGAGCTGCAAAAGTTACATGCTTTACAGAGTCGCTAACGGCGCTGGCCATGCTCTTATATTGGTCGAAAGAAGAAGCGTTGGCAGCCTTCATGTCAGCCATAATCTTCTCAGCTTTCTTATCACGGAGGATTTCAGCTCTCAATTGGTCTTTTACCAAAGACAGCGGACGATAACCTTCAGGAACGATGCTTGCTACACCTACTACCAGCATACGGTCGCTTTCGCCACATTCGTACAAACCGGAAACTTCACCGGCCTTTGCTTCGAACGCCCATTTCAGTGCATCTTTTGTTCCTCTGATACCACCGATTCCGTGTTCCGAGCTATACAAATCGGCTCTATCCAACAGTCTGTAACCTGCATCTTCAGCATTGGCAATCATCTTGTCCAATGTGTTGTTTGTAGCGATGAACTGGCTGAATTCATTGTATGCCTTGCTATAAGTTTCCTTGCTGAAATCAACCGGACGCTTGATAACGGCTACTTTGTATTTATCCTTCATAGCTTTCTTGTTTGTTACCTGCAAAATAACATTTGCTTGTCCCAAAGCCAGGTTAGCCATTTCGTTCTGTCCCATAGTCGTGATGGCAGTGATGTACTTCAAGTTGTCACCGTCAATCTGTGCACCTTCGTAGTTAGCAGAAGAAATCCATGTAGACTCACCTGTCTGACCGTATTTCTTAGCAACTTCAGCAAAGTTGGCACCTCCCTTGATAGCATTGTAGATGCTGTCGGCCAAAGTCTTTGTCTTGGCAGCATCTTCAGCAACTACCTGAATCTGGCGGAACTCGATGGAGTCTGGCAGAGCGGCAGTAGCCAGCTTCTTGAAAGAGTTGATCGTGTTGTCGGTCGCATTATAATAAGGACCGTATACGCCACCTGTTGCAACAGAGTCCAAGCGGGCTACTACATCAGCAGGCAGAGATTTGGTTGTGTAGAACAGGTCGACATAAGGGAATTCCGAACCGGTAGAACGGATGAAAGTCGTGTAATCGTTAGGAGTGCTGATAAGTTGTTCGGTATACTCTTCAACTTCTTTCTGGAGAGCAGCCTTATCTTCGGCACTTGCGGTTACTTGTACATCAATGAACTTAATGTTACGAGTTTCTACATATTGTTTGAACTGTTCTTTCTTCTTGTCGTAAGCAGCCTTCAATTCCGATTCTTTAATTTGGATTGTAGAGTCAACGATAGAAGTATAAGGGATAGCAGCCAACAGCAAGTCGGACTGGTCTACTCTGGCATCAAAAGCATCTTGTGCTTCTACCGGATTAGAGAGCAGGGACTTGGCAATCAAAGACTGGTATTTCTCCTGCAGACGCGCAGAAATCAGTGACTTTTCGAGGAAAGACCAGAACTTATACATTGAATCGTAGTATTCTGCATATTGAGAAGGCATCTGAGCCTTATTCATTTTAGAATAATCTACCAGGAATTTCTTCAGCATATCCTTGTCGAACGCACCGGTTTGCGGGTTACGGAACGGAGTCTGTTGCAGCATCGGGTGCACACCGGCATCGATGATAGCCTGAATTTCTGCTTTAGATACTGTCAAACCCAGTTTCTTTGCTTCGCTTTCAATCAATTTATTGTTGACGTATGTTCTCCATACTTCATCCTTAATCTGGTTGGTTTGCTCATCGCTCAGTGCAGTTGTGCCGCTGGAGAACTTTATAACTTCTGTGTATTCTTCTACCAATGCTTGGTAATCTTGAGCAGAAATTGATTTCCCGTTCACTTCACCTACGTCTTGTGACTGGTGTGGCTGAAGCACTTTCCACGCGTCACCTGCGATGAAAGCAAATAGCGCCAAACCAATAACAATCACCAATAAAGGTCCTTTAGACCGAATGTTTTGTAATGTTGCCATTTTTGTTACTATGAATTATTTGTTTATTATTATTTTCTTACAATGTTCATTTTAGCGCACGAAGATACAAAAAATGCTAATACGCATCTATTTATTCTTTAAAAAAATACGTTCAAACGGAATTATTCGATGACTTTCAAGCGTACCAGCTCGATTTTGGCGGCCGTCATCTTTATAATTCTGAATTGATAATTATCTACTGCAATCACTTCATTCAGTTTAGGGAAGCTCTGATATCGATTCAGAATCAATCCACCTACCGTTAAATAGTCGTCCGATTCAGGAAGATCCAAATCAAAAGTCTCATTCACCTTTTCTATCTCCAAGCGTGCTGAAAGTACGTATTCATGATCACCGATCTGCTTGCAGATGTACGACGTGTTATCATGTTCGTCCTCGATATCGCCAAAAATCTCTTCAACCAAATCTTCCAAAGATACAATTCCGGCCATACCTCCAAACTCATCCACTACTACTGCAATCGTTTTCTTTTGTTGCATGAACAGTTTCATAAGTTTGTGTGCGGCCATTGTCTCGGGTACAATCGGTATCTCCTTCACATTATTTCGCCAATCTACCGGATTCCGGAACATTTCCGAAGAATGGATGTATCCCACTACGTTATCTATATTTCCATCGTAAACAATGATTTTGGAAATGCCGGATTCAACAAAAAGGTTTTTCAGCTCTTCCAGCGAGGTGGTTAGATCAACTACTACCACTTCTGTGCGGGGAACAATACAGTCGCGTATCTTTATGTTGGAAAAGTCGAGTGCGTTCTGGAAAATTTTCACTTCTGCATCCAGTTCTTCTTCACTTTCGGCATTCTCTATGCTCGACTGGACGAAGTAATCCAAATCTACTTTACCAAAGGCTTTAGCAGAGGCTTCCTTGTTAATCTTCATACCAAACATACGCAGGAACAGATACGACAATCCGGAAGCGAATTTTGATATGGGGAACAAGACGATGTAGCAGATGAACAAAGGAACTGCGCAAACCCGCAACATCAGGTTCGGATTAATCTTAAACAAGGTTTTGGGCAGGAATTCACCTGTTACAAGTATGATAAGGGTGGAAATGATGGTTTGTACCAACACCATCACAAAGTGGTTGGATATTATTCCGGCAAGCAAATTCACCTCTATGACTTGCGCCATAAGGATACCGTAAATAACGAGTGCAATGTTATTCCCCACCAGCATGGTCGAGATAAAATTGTTCGGGTTGCGCAGGAAGTAAGAAATGATGCCGGACGTGATACCGGGCTTCCGTTCCATTTCAAAGCGCAGCTTGTCTACGGACACAAAAGCAATCTCCATTCCCGAAAAGAAAGCGGAGAAAGCCATGGTTATCAATAAAGAAATGACGGTATCCATTTTATTAGTTTATAGTATCTGTTTGCAAGCTATCAGCAGCAGTTGTTTCCTCATCGACGTAGAAAATCCCTTCTGGTTGACGGATAGTATAAACGGTCATTTGCTGATTGGACTCAAAGCCGCGTCCGGTAATGATGCGGTCGGGCTGTTCTATGCGGATGAATTGATCCGAATAGACCTTTTGTTTTCTTTGATCCCAATACAACAACTCCGTATTGAAGCGCTCGCCCTTCAAGTTCTGAATATCAACATTACCTATCAACTTCCACAGTTCCTCTTTATTATAGAAATAGGCTGTATCGGCTTTGATACTTGCTTCTACTTGGAACAAAGAATCAAACTTTTCCAGATACACCCCTTTCTCAAAAGCCCAGTAAGGAGGAGACTTCCGGTCGAAAACCAGCCACTCTTCTGTATTGATGCGATAACGGGTAACACCGGAATCGGATACTAAGGTGGTTACTCCGCGAGTGTCCATCACCGGTAATGAGTCACGCTCAGTTATGGCATCGCCTAACTCCTTCTTTCTTCCTGAACATGAGGAGAAGAAAAGAGAAAATAAAAGAAGCATAACCATCACCCCTAAGGTAATGGTTATGCTCGTATTTTTATGATAAACAACGTTAATGGGTTGTAGGGACATCGTTTTATCTAATGGTTGTAGTTTCACCGATCCAACCGCCGATAGTGATACGGTCGCCAGCTTTATAACCCAACATGAAGAGGTCTTTAGCTTGCGGAGTATGACGCGAATAGGTTGAGATCAACTCATTTGCTCTGTCTGTCACACTTGGGTCAACAGCTTTTGCACGTTGCAACTTATCGATAACTACAAAGTAAGTACACTTGTTCAATGCCGGTTCATCGTTCCAGTTCGGATTAGAGCCGTACATTTGTGCCAACAGGATATAAGGGTCGCCATAGTTTTCATTGAAACTGATAGCTTTCATACAATAGCTTCTTGCTTGTGACAACTTCTTAGCCTGCATCAAAGCAGCAGCAGTTACGTATGCCATTTCAGCCTTCTTGGCGTTATCTGTTTCCTTGTTCAATGCTTCGTCGAAGTACTTCACTGCGTTATCAAAATCACCTTTCTTATAGTACATATACGCAACACCTACAGCTGCATCAGCAGTCGGGTCAATTCTGTACATATATTCAGATGCCTTGAAGTAAACTTCGCTTTCGTTACACTTCATCAGTTTCAATATGTTGAGAGCTTTCTTCAAATAAGCTGAATCAGTCTTGTTCTCTTCTACTTTCGGGCCATAGATGTTTTGCAAAGCTTCGCAATCAGCAACGCCACTCTGTATGAACATGGCTACCAAATTATCTTTAATAGCTTGCAGATTCGTTTTTTTTGCTTCGTTTGTCTCAGCGGCAATTGCCTCATCTGCATATTTAGAAGCATCTAAATAATCTTGGAAGAACTGGTCCGTATGATTATCGTCTGCCTTCACTTTCTGCATAGAAGTTTCAAGGAAATAATGTAAAACTGCACCGTCTGATTCACCTTTTGCGCCATCTACAGCCTCTTTCAACCAAGCGTAAGTTTGATTAATATCTGGATTTGGGGCATATTGCATATAGTCTACTGCTTTTGTTCCTAATGCAGATGCAGGACTTGGTATGCCTGATTTGTATTTTTTGGCAAATTCAGGAAGATTCTGAATTTTCAGATCATGTACTTCCATTAATTCATCAAAATACTTTTTGTAATCAGCAGAGTTACGATCTTTAATTTGCTGCAAAAAGTTAGTCAAGATCAACTGCGCATCTTTAAAAGTATAATATCTCAGTGTCGGGCAATCCTTCAAAACAGCCATACAAGGAATATAGGCATCTTTAAAATTACCTGCCTTTACCGCCTCGTGTGAGATACTACTGTTTGAATTACAATTTTCAGTCTGTGCGAAAGCGCTGGTCACTCCACCCGAAAGGAGCAAAACAGCCACAAGCGTCTTAATCTTCATTGTATTTAAATTTTAGTTGTTATATTTTTGTCTATTCAATTTTCATTAATCTACTTTACGTTTGAAGAACCAACGTTCATTAAAGGTTACTCCAACGCAGATACGCAACGTATTTTCGTTCAAGAACACAGATTCGGTACCTTGTGTTCGCACATATTGTGCAGAAAGACTCAATACAGACCGAGTTCTCGGAATAGGCAATCCAAAACCGGCAGTAACACCATATTCATTTGCAGCACGTACTCCGCCTATCTTATAATATGGTTTGGAATAATAAGCCCCCAAACGATATTTTACATGAGCAAAATAACTCCTTCCTACTGGGTTAGGGAGAAATTCCGCACCTAACGATATCTTTCCACGATTACAGAAGGCATCATCTTTATTCATATATGTCACCTCTTTCCAGTTCTGAAACATAACATCTGCTCCAACAGTCAAACGATCATCATAGACATACGTTACACCAGCGCCGAATGTAGTCGGAATGCCACATGTTACAATCGTATCTCTGCTTATTGAGGTTGCCCCTGTAGTATTGTTACCCGTTTGTCTTATTTCATAAGCATCATTGTCCAAGTCATGTCCCGGAGAAAATACCACTCCTAAAGTAGCGGTATGCTTCTTCCCGAATTGATGTGTATATTGAGCTCCGAAATCAAGTTTATAACTCTTTACTGCTACGTTAGACTGTATCGTAACCGGAAATATATTCCTGTCCGATGGGAAAGTCTCGCTCGTTGTCCGTGTTATATCTCCCCAAAGATACGAAAAATTCGCACCGATAGAAAGATTTTTAATAATTTTAAAACCTGCTCCCAGATAAAGTTGATGCAAACCGCCTTCTCCGGAGTAGGTTACAATGCTCGAACTTGTAGGTATAGTGGTGTTTTCCCGATACTCGCCCATGTTATATCCTACATTCGAATAAGGTAACAATCCTAAACTTATTGCAGCCCATTTACTTGCGCGAAACTGCATAGTAATGTAGTCAAAACTGGAGTTCTTGGCATTTCGTTTCACTTTACCGTCACTGAAGTTTGTGTTCTGTAAAGAAACGCCTCCGTCAAAGAGGAAGGTCAGTGAATCAATTGCCGTATAGGATGCCGGATTTGCAAAATTTACTTGATACTTGTCTCGTAAACCATAGGCAATGCCGCCCATAGCCTTGCTATTACCCGAACCTTGGTCTGCTAACTGTCCATATCCATATCGTGTATAGGGAGAATTTGTATTATTTTGAGCGAATGCCACTCCGGATAATATCGTGAGCAAGAGCACCAAAAGTGTTTGTCTATATCCTATCATTATTGTAGTTTAAAATTCGATTTAATCCTTTCAATACTAAAAATCTGTCTGCAAAGATGATACTTTTTACGTTTGTATCAAAAGAAAAATCATCCCCGCCCGTTAAAAAAACCAAAAGTTCAGCATATTTATGCTTCATAGTCATAATGTAACCCGTGATTTCGTATTCGATGCCTTTTAGTACTCCGGCACGGATAGCTGTCTCGGTATCTTTTCCCATCGGCAATCGCCTTCCTTCGTTGGTTACTTGCGGAAGCCTTCCGGTGAACTGATGCAGTGCTTTGAAACGCATTTGCAAACCGGGAGAGATGTTGCCGCCATGATAACGCCCTTCGGAGTCAATGAACTCATAGGTTATGCAAGTGCCTGCATCAATCACTAACAGGTTTTTACCAGGAAACTGTTCGTTAGCTCCTACTACGGCTGCCATACGGTCGTAACCGAGCGTTTGGGGCGTTTCGTAAAGGTTTTCCACCGGTAATGGAGTTTTCTCGTCAAGCCAAAGTACCGGAATGGGCAACTTTGCCAGTTGTTCCAATACTTGTTTGCTCAAATCGATAACGGTAGCTACAATTGCCTTTTCAATCGGAAACTTGCGGCATACATCCGGCAGATGCTCCAACGTAAGGTTCGAATCGTACATCACTTCTACCATAGATGCATTGTCAAACACTGCCACTTTGGCTACTGTATTTCCTATATCGATAATGAGATTCACTGCATCGCATATTTTTAGCGGTGCAAAGGTACACTTTATTTCGAATAAATTCTTATCTTTGCAGCCACGATTTCAAAGAACCGTGTATAATTCTGGGGTTGACTGGATTTGACAGCGGGCAGAAATGGTGAGTAAGCATGCAGTGCGTCGTTGATTTGCACTTAAATCTCAGTCTTCAAAATTTTATCTGGCGAAACTCGTTACGCTCTTGCTGCTTAATCGAATCATAGTAGATTAGCTTAATCCCGGCACTAGGTGCTGGGACGAGACATCACTCGGAAGCTGTTGCTCCGAAGCATTCCGATTAAGTGGTGCAGTCACATCGGGGATAGTCTGTGTCGGCCTCGCGACGCAGATGAAACTAAAGAGGATAAGGCTACGGTTGATGGCTTTGGTTCTGCCGCAGCACGAAAAATTAGGCAAAGATAAGCATGTAGAAAGCTTATGATTTCCTCGTTTGGACGAGGGTTCGATTCCCTCCAGCTCCACTCTTAATGCTGCCGGTCAGTGTTTTTAGTAAGAAAGTCCTTGAAGTAGCCCCCTGTGTGGCTGTTTCAGGGACTTCCTTTTTCTCCATGATGATTATCTGTGCAACATAAAGGCCCGTCTTTGGAAACTATTGAGCGAGGTTGAACGAATATAATGTGCTATTTTTGCAACTATAAACTTAATTCAAAACAAAACCTATGAGAAACAATGCGAAATGGCTGATTTGCCAAATGCTTGTAGCAATGATGGTAACGGGGCAATATGTTCAGGCACAAACTTCTACTCCGATGCCTCAGATTATCCAGAAAGGTAGCCACCATACTCTTGAAGTCGATGGAAAACCGTTCTTTATGTTTGGTGGTCAGTGTGGAAACTCATCCAACTGGCCCAGTATGCTTCCCGGCGTATGGGATACTATGAAAATCATGCATGCCAATACTCTGGAGATTCCTATTTATTGGGAAGAAGTAGAACCGGTACAAGGGAGCTTTGATTTTTCATCTGTCCAGCGTATTCTGGATCAGGCAAGAGAGAATGATATGCGTTTGATACTGCTCTGGTTTGCAACATGGAAGAACGGAAGCAACCACTATATGCCGGAGTGGATGAAGAAGGACTCCAAGAAATATTATAATGTTACTTCCATAAAGGGTACTCCGGTAGACTCTCCAAGTCCTCATGCGAAGCCCGCTATGGAGGCTGATGCAAAAGCCTTCAGGGAGTTTATGGCCTATCTCAAAGAGAAAGATCAGCAGCACACTGTTATTATGGTGCAGGTAGAAAATGAGCCGGGAACATGGGGAAGTGTCCGCGATTACGGCAGAGAAGCTCAAAAACTTTTCGCACAGCAGGTTCCTTCGGAAGTGTTCACTCCATCAGTCTGCAAGGAGCTTGGAGTAGATAAAAATGCGAAAGGATCATGGGCACAAGTATTTGGTGAAAGAGCTGACGAATATTTTCATGTGTGGCATGTTGCCAAGTATATCAACTATGTAGCACAGGCCGGAAAGGAAGTAAATCCTTTGCCGCTATTTGTCAATGTGGCTCTGCGTGATCCGCTTACTAATCCGAGTGCCGACAACTATGAGAGCGGAGGTGCCACAGATAATGTCATTTCACTATGGAAGGCGGCAGCGCCATGTATAGATATGGTCAGTCCTGATATCTACCTTAGAGGAGACGAGGCTATTCTTAAGGTGATTGATCTTTATGCAAGAAAAGATAATGCTCTTATGGTTCCGGAAACCGGTGGGGCAAATTCAAAGTATTTATATAAGGTGATAGAAAAAGGTATTGGCTTTTCTCCTTTTGGCGTTGATAAAAGAAGACAGGCTCTTGGTTGTGCCACCCGGGATGCTCTTTCGTATGAATATGAATTGCTCAATCCGATGAACCGGGAACTGGCTCAATGGGCAGCTGAAGGAAGAATACATACTGTCATCGAACCGGAAGATCATAGTGAACAGCACATCTTATTGGGACAATGGGAGGCCACAATTACTTTTGGCACTGGCCGCGGAAATAATCATCCACAGGGGGCGGAGCATGCAGCTAATGGTAAAGCTATGATCATCCAGCTTTCGGATAATGAATTTCTTGGCATCGGAACAAATTGCCGTTTTACCTTCAATACAGCGGGAAAAAACGAAGGTCGTGCCTGGCAGTATCTGAAAGTGAAAGAAGGTAAATGGGAAAATGGGGAATTTAAAATGAGTAGGATTCTCAATGGTGACGAGACTGATTGGGGAGGACCCCAAGTTGGTGAAAAACCAAATATGATTCTCTTCACTCTTGTTGCACGATGAACATAAATCCGAATTTAACATGATAATGAAAAGGGCTGTCCCGTGGAGACAGCCCTTCTTCGTTAGTGTTTGTTGCACGATAGCTATCTTAAATCTCTATTGCCTGGTTCAACTTGATGTCTTGTGAAGAACCACCTACCTGTACTTCTACAGCTCCCGGCTCAATCTTCCAACCATTGGTTGCTTCGTCCCAATGACGCAGTTTCTCAATAGGAATCTGTACCTTCACAGCTTTGGTTTCACCAGCTTTCAGGAATACGCGTTGGAATCCTTTCAGCTCTTTCGCCGGACGTTCTATGCTGGAATTAGGTCTGCTGACGTAGATCTGCACAACTTCTTCACCATCCCGTTTGCCTGTATTGCTGAGGTTCAATTCTACATTGATGTCCTTGCCGTCTGTCTTGGCCTGCAAGTCGGCATAGTTGAAAGTAGTGTAAGAAAGACCATGTCCAAATGGATATAGTACGGGAACGTGCTTGGTGTCATACCAGCGGTAACCTACGAAGATTCCTTCGGCATATTCTGCAATCGGTCCGCCCTTCTGTGTTTCTTCTTTTTTGTCTACCAGATTTACGAAGATGTCATCCTGCTGGCGTTCATCCTGCGGATATACTTTCAGACTGTAAGCGGGAGAGTCTTCCAGACGTACCGGGAATGTGAAAGGCAGCTTTCCTGAAGGAGCTATATTGCCTAATAATACATCAGCCAATGCATTGCCGCCCTCTGAACCATTGAACCATGAAACAAGAATGGCAGGTGATGTCTGTTCTACAACGCGTAAATCCAACGGTGCTCCGGTTACGATGACCGTAATGATGTTGGGGTTTGCAGCAGCAAGCGCCTTCATCAGTTCGTCCTGTCCCACCGGCAGAGTCATGGCCTTGCGGTCGCTGCCTT
>JAUUPT010000060.1 GCA_030843315.1 Bacteroidaceae bacterium
TACCTGCATATAAAGGATATGTTATCGATAGTCGGGACCGCACCGACCGCTTCTTATGGGATATGCGTCGCTTGGTGGCAGACCGCATTGCGTATGACTATGTAGGCGGTTTACGGGATATCAGCCATAAATATGGTTTGCATACCTGGCTCGAAAACTATGGGCATTGGGGATTCCCGGGTGAGTTTCTGCAATATGGCGGACAGTCGGACGAGATAGGCGGAGAATTCTGGAGTTTTGGCGAGTTGGGCGATATAGAGAACCGGGCGGCATCTTCCTGCGGGCATATTTATGGAAAGAACAAGATCTCTGCCGAGTCCTTTACCAGCGGGGGCCGCCCGTTCGAGTGCTATCCCGCCACAATGAAGCAACGGGGCGACCGCTTCTTTACGGAGGGCATTAACAATACATTGCTGCACGTATGCATCTCCCAGCCATCGGATGAGCGGGTGCCGGGTGTCAATGCTTTCTTTAGCAGTGAGTTCAACCGCCTGAATACGTGGTATTCGCAATTGGATTTGTTTACTTCTTATCTGAAACGTGTGAATTACATGCTACAGCAAGGAGTGAACGTTGCAGATGTTGCCTATTTTATCGGTGAAGATGCACCTAAAATGACTGGAAATGCAGAACCGGCTCTGCCGAGAGGATACCAGTTCGACTATATCAATGCCGAAGTTATTGAGCGTGATTTGTTCGTTAAGGATGGTCTGCTGACCTTGCCTCACGGCACACAGTATCGGATGCTAGTATTGCCGAAACTCAAAACCATGCGTCCTGAATTACTGGAAAAGATAAAACAATTGCTGTATGATGGTGCTATTGTACTGGGACCGGCTCCCGAAAGATCGCCCAGCGGACAGAATTATGGCGAAGCAGACAGACAGGTAAAAGTTTTGGCGAATGAACTGTGGAGCGGGCTGGATGGTGAGCAAAAGAAAGCCGCCCGTATCGGAAAGGGACTTTTATTGCAGGGTATGGACATGACCGAGGCTATGGCTTATATCCACTGTGTGCCTGATTGCAAACTTCCCGAAGCGGCACAAATACTCTACGGGCATAGAACGACGGACCACGCGGAAATCTATTTCATCTCCAATCAGGAGAATCAGGAAATTACGGTAAGTCCGGAGTTCCGCGTGCAACGGATGCAGCCCGAACTGTGGAATGCAGTAGATGGGAGGACTCGTTCTTTGCCGGCATACCGGCAGACTGAGACCGGGACAGTAGTTCCACTGAAACTTTATCCGTACGAAAGTGCATTCATCGTATTCCGTAAATCGGGTGGTAAAGCGGCAGGGGAGACCTTGGAGCGGAACTTCCCGCATCCGCAGACTTGCCTGCGGCTTGAACATCCCTGGAAGCTGATCTTTGCAGATACCGTACGGGGTCCGAAGGAGTCGCAGACTTATGCCGTATTAGAGGATTTGAGCCAAAGCGAGCAGGAAGCCGTACGCTATTATTCAGGAACCATTGTGTACGAAACGAACTTCTCACTTGCCGGGAAGCCAGAAGGTTGCTTATACCTGAACTTGAACAGTGTGGGTGTGATGGCAAAGGTGAAAGTGAACGGACAATATGCCGGAGGTGTCTGGACACCGCCCTACCGGGTAGAAGTTACGGATTTAGTAAAAACGGGAAATAACCGGATAGAGATAGAAGTCGTAACCACCTGGCAGAACCGCCTGATAGGAGATAGCCGTCTGCCGAAGTCGGAACGGACTACCTGGGCGCCGGTTAACAACTGGACTATCCGGGACTCTTTGCAACCATCGGGCTTGATAGGTCCGGTTTCATTAGACATTGAGAATTACGATTAAAACGAATGACCATGAAACAATGCTTTTTTGCGGTCGACCTGGGTGCTACCAGCGGCCGTACTATCTTAGGGACTTTCACCCCGGAAGGCTTGGAGATGGAGGAAGTAAACCGCTTCCCGAACCATCTGATTGGAACCGGCGGGCACTTCTACTGGGATATTTACGAACTCTACCGCCATATTCTGGAGGGGCTGAAACGCGCTGCCCGGAAAGCGGATGTGGAAATTACTTCCATTGGCATCGATACCTGGGGAGTGGACTTTGTCTGTGTAGGTAAGGACGGTGGCTTCCTTCGCCAGCCTTATGCTTATCGCGACCCACATACGGATGGAGCTCCCGAAGCCTTCTTTACCCGTATGCCCCGTAGCCGGGTTTATGAGTTGACGGGTATCCAGGTGATGAATTTCAACTCTTTGTTCCAGCTTGATACCTTGCGGCGCAATCGGGACAGCGCACTGGCCGCTGCCGATAAGATTCTTTTTATGCCCGATGCCTTGAGCTATATGCTGACGGGCGAAATGGTAACGGAATATACCATTGCCACTACGGCGCAACTGGTGAACGCGCATACCCGCCAACTGGAGAACACCCTCTTGAATGAACTTGGACTGACAAAAGCCAACTTCGGCCGCTTTGTTTATCCCGGCGATAGAGTAGGGGTATTGACAGAGGAAGTGCAGCGCATCACCGGGCTCGGAGCCATCCCCGTGATAGCCGTAGCCGGGCACGATACTGCCTCGGCAGTAGCTGCCGTGCCTGCCACGAACCGGAACTTTGCTTATCTGAGCAGTGGCACTTGGTCGTTGATGGGAATAGAAACCGATGCTCCCGTTATTAATAAAGAAACCGAAGCGCTGAACTTTACCAATGAAGGAGGAGTGGCAGGCACCATCCGCCTGCTGAAGAATATCTGCGGTATGTGGCTGCTGGAACGTTGCCGTGCCGATTGGGGAGAAACATCCTATTCGGAACTGATTGCTGAGGCGAATACCTGCGAGCCTTTCCGCAGCCTGATAAATCCGGATGATGAATTGTTTGCCAATCCGGCCGATATGGAGCAAGCCATTCGGGCTTATTGTTCCGCCAGTCACCAACCGGAGCCCGAAACGCGTGGACAGATAGTGCGCTGCATCTTCGAGAGCCTTGCTTTGCGCTATCGCCAAGTGCTGGATAACCTGCAAGGCCTTTCACTGCGTCCGTTAGAGACACTACACGTTATTGGCGGTGGAAGCCGGAACGACTTGCTGAACCAGTGGACTGCCAATGCCGTGGGTATCCCCGTCATAGCCGGCCCTTCCGAAGCTACGGCTATCGGCAATATCATGATTCAGGCACTGGCGGCGGGTACTGCCGAAGACGTCACTTCTATGCGCCGGCTCATCAACCGCTCTATTCCGCTGAAAACCTTTCAGCCGCAAGATACGGAGGTATGGGATGCCGCCTATCTTCACTTCAAGCAACTGACAAATCATAGTTTATAAACCATAAAATGAAGAAGTATCATGAAAGAAGAACTGATAACAAAAGCCTACGAGGTAGCCAAAGAGCGTTATGCCGCTATTGGTGTGGATGTGGAAAAGGCAATGGATGCCTTGCAGAAAATCTCTCTCTCCCTGCATTGCTGGCAGGCAGACGATGTAGCCGGATTCGAAGCCCAAGGCTCATTGACCGGCGGCATCCAGGCTACGGGCAATTACCCGGGCAAAGCACGCAACATGGAAGAACTACGCCGCGACATACTCCAGGCAGCCTCTTACATCCCCGGCACGCACCGCCTGAACCTGCACGAAATATATGGCGACTTCGGCGGTAAGTTCGTCGACCGCGACCAGGTAGAGCCTGCACACTTTGAAAGTTGGATGCAGTGGGCGGCAGAACATAATATGAAACTGGACTTCAACTCCACCTCTTTCTCCCACCCGAAGAGCGGCAACCTCTCCCTGTCCAATCCCGACAAGGCAATCCGCGACTTTTGGGTAGAGCATACCATCCGTTGCCGTGCCATTGCCGAAGAAATGGGCCGTCGCCAGGGCGACCCTTGCATCATGAACCTGTGGGTACACGATGGCAGCAAGGACATCACCGTCAACCGTATGAAGTATCGCGAACTGCTGAAAGACTCCCTCGACCGCATCTTTGCCACCAACTATGAGAATATGAGAGACTGCATCGAGTCTAAAGTATTCGGCATCGGTCTCGAAAGCTATACGGTAGGTTCCAACGACTTCTATATCGGCTATGGCGTAAGCCGCAACAAGATAGTGACCCTCGATACGGGGCACTTCCATCCTACGGAAAGCGTTGCCGACAAACTGTCTTCGCTTCTCCTGTTTATTCCCGAAATTATGCTGCACGTCAGCCGTCCGGTGCGTTGGGACTCCGACCATGTGACGATTATGAACGATGATACACTCGACCTTTGCAAAGAGATTGTTCGTTGCAACGCCCTGAACCGTGTGCATATCGGCCTGGACTATTTCGATGCTTCAATCAACCGCATCGGTGCTTATGTCATCGGTAGCCGTGCCACACAGAAGTGTGTGCTCCAGGCGTTGCTCGAACCGCTGGATACTTTGCGCCGTTACGAGGCGAACGACCAGGGATTTGAACGCCTTGCCCTGCTCGAAGAAGCAAAGTCACTACCGTGGAATGCCGTTTGGGATATGTTCTGCTTGAAGAATAACGTTCCGGTAGGTGAAGAATTCATCACTGAGATAGAGAAATACGAAGCCGGAGTAACTTCAAAGCGCAACTAAGTGACAGAACATCATGAATACACTAATCGGATTATTCATCATCGCCATTGGCAGTTTCGGGCAGAGCAGTTCGTACGTACCTATTAATAAGGTGAAGAACTGGTCATGGGAGAGCTTTTGGCTGGTACAAGGCATCTTTGCCTGGCTTGTTTTCCCGTTGCTGGGTGCGCTGCTTGCCATTCCTGCCGGCAGTAGCCTGATGGAACTCTGGGGAGCGGGCGGTGCATTGCCTGCTATGGTCTACGGAGTGCTTTGGGGTGTGGGCGGTCTGACGTTCGGGCTGAGCATGCGCTACTTGGGTGTTGCCCTGGGGCAGAGTATTGCGCTTGGCACCTGTGCAGGTTTCGGCACACTGTTCCCTGCACTCTTTGCTGGAAAGGACTTGCTGCATGGAGACGGATTGATGCTGCTTATTGGCGTTTGCATCACTTTGGCGGGTATTGCCGTCATTGGTTATGCCGGAAGCCTTCGTTCCAAGAACATGAGCGAAGAGGAGAAGAAGGCGGCGGTGAAAGAGTTTGCTTTGACCAAAGGGTTGCTGGTGGCGCTGCTGGCAGGCGTGATGAGTGCTTGCTTTGCCCTCGGACTGGATGCCGGTACGCCGATAAAGGAAGCTGCATTGGCTGGTGGTGTCGCCCCTTTGTATGCCGGACTGCCCGTCATCTTCCTGGTGACGCTTGGCGGTTTCTGTACCAATGCAGCCTATTGCATCCAGCAGAATGTGAAGAACAAGACCGGACGGGAGTATCTCTCTGTCAAGGGATGTGCGCTCATCAATAACCTTCTGTTCTGTGCCCTTGCCGGGGTGCTGTGGTATTCGCAGTTCTTCGGCCTGGAGATGGGCAAGAGCTTCCTGGCGGACAGCCCCGCACTGCTTGCTTTCTCCTGGAGCATCCTGATGTCGTTGAATGTCACATTCAGCAATGTATGGGGCATACTGCTGAAAGAGTGGAAAGGGTGCGGACAACGCACTATCGGTGTTTTGATACTTGGCTTGGCAGTGCTTATTGCTTCTATCATAGTAGTAGCCATGGCACAGGCATAACAAATGAACTAAAACTGAATATATATGGAATCAATTTTAAACAATCGCCCGGCGCTTGCCGCCGAAGTGAACAAAGTGGCGGAAGTAGCCGGCTATCTCTGGCAGAAGGGCTGGGCGGAACGTAACGGCGGAAACATCACCGTAAACATCACCGAATATATAGACGATGCCGTCGAGTCTATGCCCGCCATCAGCGAGGCAAAGCCCATCGGTGCTACCTTGCCGCACCTGAAAGGCTGCTATTTCTATTGCAAAGGTACCAACAAGCGCATGCGCGACCTTGCCCGGTGGCCGATGGAGAACGGTTCGGTAATCCGTATTCTGGACGACTGTGCCAGCTATGTCATCATAGCCGACCAGCCCGTGCAGCCTACTTCCGAACTGCCTTCACATCTTAGTGTACACAATTATCTTATCGCCAAAGGCTCTCCCTACAAAGCCTCTGTGCATACCCATCCCATCGAACTGGTTGCCATGACCCACTGCCGGAAGTATCTGGAAAAGGACGTTGCTTCCAATCTGCTTTGGAGCATGATTCCCGAAACAAAAGCTTTCTGCCCACGTGGTTTGGGTATCATTCCCTACAAACTCCCCAGCTCGGTAGAACTGGCAGAAGCCACTATCCGCGAACTGGACGATTATGATGTGGTGATGTGGGAGAAGCACGGCGTTTTTGCCGTAGATGTAGACGTGATGGCAGCTTTCGACCAGATGGATGTACTCAATAAATCCGCCCTTATCTACATTGCTGCCAGGAACATGGGCTTCGAACCCGATGGCATGAGCCAGTTGCAGATGCAGGAAATGTCCGTGGCGTTCAATTTACCTAAATAGCTTTTACGGCTTTACTCGGTCATTCTGAGCGTAACGAAGAATCTCCTCTCTTATATATGCAGAGAGGAGATTCTTCACTTCGTTCTTGATTGCTGAATGGCAGGTTGCTTTTAATCCGCATACTTTATTGTCCGCTTTATCAACCGCTTAAAGTATCCGTTCGTTTCCGCTCTTTCTTCGGTCCAGTTCCCGTATTTATCATACCGGTGGTGCGAGCAGACTGTTGTAACCGTATCTTTATCCTTGATGTGGGTGGCTTCCGTCAGATTGCCATCTTTATCATACTTCATTAGACTTATCTCTTCTAAGGTATTGGTGCCATTCATAAATTCCATATCACTGCTTACCAGCAAAGACCTTGTCTTTATTATATTGTCATTGTTGTCCGCCCAGCTTTCTTCCTTTGAATATCCGTTGGTGCATTTTGAATATTCGATACAGTACTTCCCGTTGGTTTTTACTTCCCTTATATACTGCTCGGAACCGTTGTCCTCTTTAAATTTGAGAATGCCGTTTTCAACACCGATACGTTCTGATGTACTGGTAAAAGCATCCCCGCCCATAAGACTTTGTCCACTGCTCGAAACGAGAACATTATCTTTGTAGACAAATTCGCTGACAGTAACAAAACTGGAGTCCGCATTATGCCTGGCAATCCTGATAACATTACCTTCCGCATCAAAATCAACGGTTTCTGTTTCCGTAAATTCTCCGGGTATTTGATAGCTGCCTTGCAAAGTGCAATCATACACAGAGTCCCGGATGCTTGCCACCTTTCCTTTCAATCCTCTGTATTTCTTAGGAGTATAGTCTCCTTCACCACACGCAAATGCTGAGAATAAGAAACATCCGAGGAAGATGCTCAGAACTGGCGTCATGACTTTGGTATAAAGTATTCGATTCATTCCTTAAAATAAAAATGTAAAAAAGTACGGCCGACGTGCAACCGTACAAATATAATACTTTACAAGTCAAGTGGCTTTGTAATCTTTTGTTTTTTTATAAGGAAAGCTATCCTTTATGCTTTTTCGTGATATTCCGCCAGCTCCCGGTCGCCCGTGTCGGCAAAGCCGTAATGCTCGTCGTGCTGGCTCAGGTCCAGACCGATAGCTTCGCTTTGGGCGGAGACACGCATCGGAATCATCTTATTGGTCAGCCAGTAAAGTGCATAGCTCACGATAAAAGTGTATACGCATACAATGATTACTGCCAGGATATGGATGAAGAAAACCTTGACATCTCCCGCTACCAGCCCGTTTACAAACACGCCTGTCATAATGGTGCCGAAGATACCTCCCACGCCGTGGGTGGGAAATACGTCGAGGGCATCGTCCACACTCGTATGGTTCTTCCAGTGCACGGCAACGTTGCAGACCATTGTGGTGAGGAGTGCGATGAAGATACTTTCGCCCACCGTCACGTAGCCTGCCGATGGGGTGATGGCTACCAATCCTACCACTGCACCGATGGCGGCTCCCATAGCCGACGGCTTACGTCCGCGCAGGCAGTCGAAGAAAATCCATACCAGCATGGCGGTGGCGGATGCCGTATTTGTATTCAGGAAGGCTTTGATGGCGACACCATCCGCTGCCAACGAAGAACCGGCGTTGAAGCCGAACCAGCCCAGCCATAGCATGGCAGCTCCCAAGATGACAAACGGTATGTTGGCGGGTGCCGATGCCTTGCCGTTGCGTTTGCCCAGGAAGAGCGCGCCTGCAAGGGCGGCCACACCCGAAGAGGCGTGTACTACGATACCACCGGCAAAGTCGATCACTCCCAGTTGGCGCAGAAATCCGTCGGGGTGCCATGTCCAGTGTGCCAGCGGACAATAAACGAAGATGGAGAACAGAATCATGAATACCATATATCCCGAGAAACGTACCCGCTCGGCAAATGACCCTGTGATGAGGGAGGGAGTGATGATGGCAAACTTCATCTGAAACAAAGCGTAGAGTGCCAGGGGGATGGTAGGAGCGAGGTAATCGTTAACTTTAGCCCCCACATTATTGAACATGAAGAAGGTTGCCGGATTTCCGATGAGGCTGCCTATATCGTCGCCAAATGCCAGGCTGAACCCGAACACTACCCAAATGACGCTGATAATGCCCATTGCGATGAAACTTTGCAAGATGGTGGATATTATATTTTTCTTCCCTACCATTCCCCCATAGAAGAAGGAGAGTCCCGGCGTCATCATCAGCACAAAGATAGTAGCGGTAATCATCCATGCCACATTGGCTGCATTCATCTTCTCGTCCGGTTCCCAAATTCCCGGCGTCTCCGGGGTAAATACTCCAATCAAACTGATGATGACTATCAAAGCCATCATAATTATCCATCTCTTCTTCATACTGTTTCTTTGTTGTTAATTCTATTATACTTGTGGTTTCAAAAGGATACTTTTCGGTCTGTTCTTTTGTCTGTTTGTAAAATTGGATGCAAATATACAAAACAATTTGGTATAATATGATGTGAGTGATAATCTTTTTGGGGAAATATGAAGGGATTGGCTGTCTTTTTGAGATAGGAAGGCGTGTGCCTCTAACTCTTATGTATAGAGTTTTATTTTCGATTTTATCTGTCGTGCGATAAGTATCGTGTCTCGTCCTGATAATGGTTATCGGGACAAGGTATGTTGGTATCACGGGCTTCATTCATTGGCACCAACAGTTTCAAAGGTTGAAACCAAGAGTTTCAACCTTTGGAACTATTAATCGGGATGATGCAAAGAATGAGGTTGTGTTCTTCAATGTCTTGGGGGAGTGTTCTTCAGTTCATCACGAACCATCTTTCCCCATTCCTTTATGTCTTCTTCCTTCCACTTTCCATTGGTAGGCCCGAAAGGCACGATCATTGAGCAGGTTTCCTCTTTGGAAGACATAGACCAAGCCACCCAACTAAGTGAGTTCTGTTGCATCCAGTCAACCCATCTGCTCCACTCTTCCTTGTCAAGGGGGCCGTCGCCGGTAGCTTCCATGCCGGCACATTCCGAAACGAACAAAGGCAGGCCTTTGCTCAGGGCATAGTCACCGCGGTCGCGCAAGTCTTGTTTATGGGTAGCAGCATAAAAATGAAGGGTATACATTATATTGTTATAGCCGGTAATAGGAGAATCTGCTGCAATATGCACATCCTGATCCCAATGAGGGCAACCTACTAAAATCAAGTTGTCAGGGTCTATCGCGCGGATAACGCGGATTAATTCTTCCGAATAGGCTTTCACCTTCTCCCATGAATCATCCACTGGCTCATTGAAGAGTTCGTAAATCACGTACGGTGAATCCTTATACTTAGTAGCCATTTTAGTGAAGAATTCTTTCGCTTCCTCCGTACGTATGTGGTGACTGTGCCAGTCGATAATAGCATATGTTTTGTTCTTTATAGCTGCATCCACCACAGCCGTCACACAAGACAATGCTTTTTCCGGGTCGGTAATGTATCCTCCCTTAGGTTCCACGCCCATCGCAGCACGAACTACGGTGGCTTTCCAGTCTTTACTTAATGTCTTTACGGTAGAAGCATTGTAAAAGTCGCCCCACGAGTTATGCCAACCATAACTAACGCCACGCAATACAACTTTCTCTCCTTTAGCGTTCACAAGGGATGTACCCTTCACTGACAGTTGTGCCTTTGCAGAATCATCTTTTCCTTTTGCAGCCAAATGACTACAACAAAATGGAAACATAAAAGCACATAAGATTAAACACCATTTTCTACTTTTCATACCTTTGTCTTTGTTTAATGATAACTATTTATATTTCAGTCTAATTCAATCGTACAATAGGCTCTCGTCAATAGAAAAGGTGCCTCATACTATTAGTTTTAAAGTAACAGTACAAAAATAATAAAAATCCTTGGAATAACCTCGAAATGAGGATGAAATGCCACTAAAAGGCTTGGTTGCAATACCATTTTGCCGAAGTTTAAAAGAAAGAGGTAGACCTCATGCAAGAAAAAAGGCCTAACTTGTGAAAGTTAGACCTTATATGTCGGAATGAGGCGACTTGCAACCTACTTTTATGTACTTTTTCTTGTTTTGCTGAAATAAGTATAAATACTATGTAATTCAGCATTTTACAAACTGCGCCTCAACAAAGAGAAACAAAGACGAAATAAGAAAAACAAAGATTTAGCGGAACAATAACGGAACAAAGATAGTATTTGTTCCGCTAATTGTGTATCTTTGCTTTTGGATTTAAAAGCGAAGAATATGGCAAATATCAAATTCATCATTCGTGATATGGAATCAGAGAACGAGCAAACCATATATGTAAGTTCTCGATTCGGAAGAAATGATAAACTTATGTATGCTACTACTTTGAAAATAGAACCTCTGTTTTGGGATGAAAAGAAACAGCGTGCGAAAAATTCAAAGTACTGTACTAACAAAGATGAAATAAACGCTGCGCTTACAAGTATAGAATCAAAGATGAATCTTTTCATAACAGATGCAGCGACTAAAGGGAATCCGGTAACAAAGGATGAACTAAAGAATTTACTTGATATTCATTTCGGTAGAAAGATAGCGGCTGCATACGATTTTCATTCCTTCTTTGAGGAGTTCATCCGGTTATGTGATACAAGGGTAAGCCCACGAAGAGGTGGTCAGACCATTGACTATAAAACAAAACGTGAGTATGCTCGTACTTACTACTACATTCAAGAATACGAGAAGAAGAGAAAAGTTAGATTGGAATTTCGGAGTATTACCCAGCCGTTCTTCAATGATTTTGTTGCTTTCCTGCAGGAACTTGGTTTGAGTACCAATACAATTTGGCATAAGACAGTAAGCCTTAAAGCTGTGATGAAAGCTGCCAATGAACAGGAACTGACTGATAACACAAAATATCAGCTATTCAAAAATGTATCAGAAGAAAGTCAGGCAGTCGCATTGAGTGAAGATGAATTGGATGTACTCGCACGTTTTGACTTTTCACAATCTGCCCGATTGGAACGAACACGGGATCTATTTCTTGTTGGATGCTGGACCGGACTCCGATTTTCAGACTTTACTCGTATTCGGGAAGAGAATATAAAAGATGGCATGATTACCATTCAGCAACAGAAAACGAATGAGTTTGTTACCATCCCCCTGCATCCAGTATTTCTTCGCATTTGGGAGAAATATAATGGTAATCTCCCTGCTAATATCAGCAATCAGAAGTTTAATGATAACTTGAAAGATGTGTGCCGGGAAGCAGGACTAAAGGAACACGTCTTGAAATCAATAACTAAAGGAGGGAAGAAGCAGACGACTGTTTATGAGAAGTGGCAGCTTGTTTCATCTCATACGGCTCGAAGGAGCTTTGCTACCAATTTGTATAAGTCTGGTTTCCCTTCAATCTCTATCATGCAGATTACTGGGCATAAGACAGAAAGTAGTTTTCTCAAATATATTAAAGTGACTAAGGAAGAACATGCTAAAATGCTGATGGCACATTGGCAGAAGAATGGTAATTTATTAAAAATCGTATGACATGGAAAATATAAGAGCATATTGTGAATACATAGATTTACATTTTCAAGCAGAACCTAATCAAGAGAAACAAGACAATTACTATATTGAACAAAATAAATGCTTAGATGCTGTTTCAAACAAACTTTTATCAATGGATGATGCTAATAAAAGGTATTATGCCAAGATGATTGCAGATTATTTTGAAAATAGAGCAAGCATTGACTTTGACCTGCTTAATGCTTTTCGGTCAGAAGATAATGACAGAAATATATCTGATGATGCCACATTATGTGTTGCAGAATTGGTTTGGAGTATTGCAAAATTATTTGCTTTCTGTGGACTAGATATAAATCAATACATGGAAGTTTTTATAATACCGGGTGAACGTCCAGTGCTTTCTGTTGAAAATGTGAAAAAGAAAATTGATAGGTCCACTGCTAAAAATCAATATGGTATCTTGTGTGCTTTAATAAAAGCGTCAGGGCACACGATTCCGGACGGGAAAAAAATTGCATCTTTTATTTCTTGGTTGTGCGGAGGATCGGTTGAATCAATCCGTCAGAATGTTTGTTGCAAATACGACTTTGGCGATGAAAGAATTCTCAAAGAGAAATTTGCTTCAATAGGAATAACGTATGAAGAAGGGAAAATAAAAAACACATAGGATTGGCAAAGTTGTAATATTACACGATATATTACACGAAAATAATCACTATATTTTTGCATCCATAAGAACTAAAAACAAGTAACTTATGGATGCAATTTCTTTATCTCCCAATGCAATGCTTATTCAGGGTGCAACAATAAATGACCTTGAAAGCATGATGAGCCGCTTACTTGACAAGAAGTTGGCTGATATAATAGAATCTACTCCCAAAGTAGAGGAAAGTTCTAAAGACGGACTTCATAAACGCAAAGATGCGGCTAAGAAGCTGCAAGTCTCCCTTGTTACATTGGATAACTGGACTAAACTGGGTATTATTAATGCTCGGAGGATTGGTACACGTGTCTATTACACAGACAAGGATATTAATGATGCTTTGAAAAAGGTATCTAAATAAGAAAGGAGTTACTATGAATCCAATCCATAATAACCCCAATCTTACACACGATTATACAGACAAAAGTACTGATTCCGCACGACTTATCCAATCGGTACGCAAACTATTTTTATCCGGTGGCAAATTTACTGCTAAAGAGATTAATTCATTATGCCATACGAATGATGCCAGGAAGCTAATCTCCGTTCTTCGCAATAAAGAAGGCTGGCAGATAGAGGATTGCCGTTTACCCAATGGTTGCAAGCTATATTGGCTGAAAGGAGGTGATCATGAGTGAAGCTACTGAAAAGATTGTCGCTGAGTTTGAAAAGCCTACCAATCAAGCCGACCGGAAGATAAGACGTGCGTCTGATTTAATAAAACGAGGCGTACAAGAGATTCCGATGCTCTTTGCTCCAGTATTCCCCCGTAAGGGTGTTGCCTTATTCGCTGGCAGTTCTGATGCCGGAAAGTCTATGCTATTACGAAATATGGCTATCTCAGTAGCAACCGGGCGTGACTTCTTGGGTTGGAAGTACAAGGGCATTCATCGTTCATGCGTATTTGTTGCGACAGAAGATGATGAAGATGCCACATCCTACTTGCTTAGCAAACATGAAAAGACCTACGGGGATGCGGTCGATGATTTGCAGAACCTGCGTTTCATGTTCAACTCAGAGGGTATCGTCTCAGAACTTGACACTGAACTTTCCATCGAGCCTGCTGACCTTGTGATTGTAGATGCCTATTCAGATGTGTTTGACGGAAAAGAACAGAACAATGCTGCTCAAACGAGAGCCTTCATCAACAAGTTTAAGGTCTTGGCAGAGAAATATCAGTGCCTATTTCTTTTCCTGCATCATACAGGAAAGAGAACGGAAGACCTTACCCCATCAAAGAACAACTTTGTAGGTAGTCAGTCCCTTGAAGCTTCGGTAAGGCTTGGCATAGAATTGCGTGTTGATAGAGCGAATCCCGAACTACGTCACTTCTGCATCGTAAAAGGCAATTATCTTGGTAGTCAATACAAGCAGTCCTCTTTTGTGCTAAGAATGGATGAAAACTTCGTATTCAGTGAAACCGGAGATAGAATCTCTTTTGAAAATCTGGCTTTGAATCCCAATCAAGGCAAACCACAGTCAAAAGGAAAACAGCCATCCGATTTCACAGAGGAACAGCATTTGTCTTTCTTGAGAAAAGCCGCTTCTGAACCAGTATCAAAAAGGAAGCTGACCAGTGCCATCATGGAAAACTTTACGATAAGCGACCAGCCTGCGAGAAAGTTCATTGATTATTATATTGATGGGGAGTTTCTGAAAGTCCTGGAAGGGAAACCATATTCAACATATCAAATCAATGAGGGAGAATTACCCTTCTAAGGTGTGGTGTGGTACTCTACCACACTACCATACCACAGATAAGAGGGTGTGGTGTGGTAGTACCCCCTATAGGGGATGTACCATACCACACCACACCTCTTTTTATCATCTGAATTTTTAATGAAAATCGAAAAGTGAAATTATGATGGATGAATTTAGATATACACTCCAACCGTATAAGCGTACCAGTGACCGCTATCAGTGCCCAGCGTGCGGACACAAAGGGGAGTTATCTTTGTATATTGACACTGAGACTGGACAGCCACTTCATCCGTCAGTCGGTAAATGTAATCGTGAGCAAAAGTGTGGCTATCACTATAGACCAAGCGAATACTTTAAAGACAATCCGGATGCAAAGCCAAAAGACGACTGGAAACCTACGTATGTAAAGCCAATATCTCTACCGGAAATAGATTACCTGTCTCCCTCGTTATTAGTCACTGATGCCCACCGGAGCAAAAACAATCTGTTCCGCTTCATGGCTAAAGAGTTTGGAGAGGCTGAGGCAAACCGTGTATTTGATGTTTATCATGTAGGGACATCCCGGCACTGGAAGAACAATGACGGGTTAGCAACTACTTTCCCTCAGATTGATGAAAGAGGTCGGTTGTGCCAGTTGAAAGTTATGGCATACAATCCCGTCACTGGGAAGCGAATGAAGAAACAGGATCAGGCAGAACTTTGGAACGATAAAGCTCAGAAGTATGTAACTGATAACCGACCAATGGATAAAATTTGGTTCGCCGGTAAAACACTTCTCAAAAACTATGAAGCCAACCTGCAGCAGACTTTCTTCGGTAGCCACCTGATTAAAGATGCTTCTCGTGTGGGGATTGTCGAGAGCGAGAAATCAGCTCTTATATGCTCTATTTTGATGCCGGAAATTACTTGGGTGGCAACAGGAGGTTGTAACGGGTGTAAATGGACGGAAACAAGCGTTTTCAAACCGTTATTCGGCAAAAGAGTAGTCTTATACCCTGATGCTGGAATGTTGGCAAAATGGGAAGACAAAGCAGTAATCTTGCGGAGTAATGGAGTAGATGTAACCGTAAGTCAGGCGTGTGAAGGTTTGCCAGACAACTGGGACGTTGCCGATGTGCTTCTTCGGGAACGTCATGCAAAGAAGGGCATGACTATCGGTGAAATAATAGCTTATGCCAAAGAGATCGGAGTTTCAAGTCAAATCACCTATAATATCTGATTTATGATAACAGAAATCATATACGGCCAGATAGTCGCCAAAGCTAATCACTACATGAGCGTGCCGGGCAAAGGTGGAACAAAACGCATTATTAAGGATGAAAAGATACGGGAGTATGAGCGCTCTTTTATTTCCCAATGCAGAATATACCGAAATAGAGGCGTTTCAAGCCGTTTTCGGCTATTTGTCAAGGTCTGGCATAGTTCTACTCGTTTCGACTTGGATAATAGCCTAAAAACGCTCTTAGACTGCCTTCAATCAGTAAATGCTATTACAGACGATAATCTCTGCTTTCAGATTGAAGCAGAAAAGCATATCGACAAATATCACCCAAGGATTGAGTTTGCAATACTGGAGGTGAATGAACAGAAAAATATATTTCAATAATCATAGTATCAACAATTTAAAATTAAAGTTATGAAACAGCAAGAATTTTTTGGAGTTAAGAAGAATAGTGAGAAGCATCTTTATGTGAGAAGAGGAGACAATAACGAGGTTCTCATTTCCAGAACGCAGAACGAGCAAGTTATCGATGAAACAGATACTGTACATCTCGATTATGATGAGGCAAGAATATTGGGTATTCAATTACTTAAATTAGCGAATGAACCTCTACCAGGATCGGGAATTGAACTTAAAGCGAACCACTTGGTAGACAGTATTACGGTATATCAAGGAGTTAATCCAGATGAAACCTTGTCCAATATTGCTTGTATTACTATTGATGAAAGCGATGAAGCAAGAGAACTTCGGGTAAATAGTGGATTGGAACCTGGATTTTCCATTGAAGGAGATTCATTAGAGAAATTAATCTTCGCACTCGCTAAGATAGTGTAACCACATTCCGGGTAGATCTGCTTCGGATGATCTACCCGGTTTTTCTAAAGTAGAATAATTTAGATATGGGAAGAAAAAAGGGTACAGAAAAAACTGGAGGTCGACAGGTCGGTACTCCTAACAGGATAACAGCGGAGATGCGAGAGTGGATTGCTAATATTGTCTCAAAAAATAGGGAAAAGTTTGAAACAAATTTAGAAGGACTTGATGCAGGGGAGCATGTGCGGATTATTTCTGGGCTACTACCATTCATTGTCCCAAAGATGGCACCGGCTTCACCGGGTGATGAGTTAAAAAGAGAAAAGGAGTATTTGCAAGAACTTCTTTTATCATTGCCGGAAACCGCAGTACATCGGATTGCGCAAATCATTAAAAATTTAGAGGAGGAAGAAAATAATGAAGATTAAATTAACGGCATTAGAAATGCTGGAGATTGCCAAAGCCATCAAAGGCGGGCAACTCGATACAGACAAGATAGAAGGATTCAAATCTTTGGTTGAAAATTACAGACCTAACATTCCACCAACCAATGAGGAAATTTATAAATACATCGACGGCTTATTTGAATTTGGCAACTTTATTCCAACAGAGAAAAAGGCATGGATAGAATTGACTACACAAGATTTGCCTGATGAAGAAAAAAGCAAATGCAAAGAGATATTTGACGGAAAGGGCAATTTTGAACGTATGTATGATGAATTGGTAAAAGATGCTTTCTGGGGTACATGCGCAATGCTTGCTCTTGGTGGAAAATGGCTTAGGAAGGAACGAGACACATCAATAATGGAAGATTTTAAAAAGTTAAGAAAATGAATCATATAATTATCAGATTAGCAGGTAGAAGCTATGTGATATACAGTTTCACCCCTTCAACAACAAAGAGGGTAATAGCAGCTCTGAGAGGCTTAAATGTGCAAGAATTGAAAGATATTCCTGATGCTATTCCGGTCATGGTAAATGCCGTTTCTATCGGCATTTCTGGAAGTGGTATTTTAAACCGATTTAAGGCAATGTTTCTTCGCAGGCGACTAATTAATCATGCGAAAGTAGAAAACTTATTGGATGCAACGGAAACAGTTATAGGGATGATTCCAGCCGATGAGTTCTATACATTATCAACAATTACCAATCAATTCAAAAAAGTAATAGTAAAATGAGTAACAATGCAGCGAAAGTAGTAGCTGATTCTCTATTGAGAACGTACTATAAAGAAGTGAAATTGGGTAAATTCACATACAGAATCTACCAGCCAACAATTAAAGACCTTTTGAATATCCTTAATAATTCAGAGGTAAGCATTAATGAAGGTATGAAGCGCATGGAATTGATAGCGCAAATGCCGGAACACGTAGAAGAGTGTGCCCGTGCAATGTCTTATGCAGTTTCCATTAATAAGCCCGAAGTTTGTCGCAAAATTGCATACCAATATATCACCCATTATGCCACGATGGAACAGATAGTAAATGCTTTCGTTGTTTTGTCTGGCGTAATTAATGGGAAAGAACTCTTTGATTGTGTAAAACAAGATAGAGTATATTCTAAAAACGGACTGGCGCAAACAGTTGGTGCAAACTCTATTTTTGGAGCATTGGGGGTATTGATAGATGGTTTGCATTTATCATACAAAGAAGCGTTTGAAATGATTCCTTATCCCTGCCTGCTGATGATGAACTCCGATAAATTACGTGTATTGGGACCGGGTGAAGAGGCAATGGTAGAAGTTACCGGGAAGGAGTTTGCTAAAATGAGAGCAGAAAGGAGGGCTAAACATGGCTGATTTATGGTTTAAGATTCGGGCTGATGTGTCAGAGCTTGACAAAGCCTATAAAAAACTTGCTGAGCTTGAAAAGCTGGTAACTATCTTCAATGATAAGCTATCAAAATCAGAACCGGGAGGCAAGGCTTTTAAAGAGATAAGCAAACAACTTAATTCTTTAGAAAAGCAGTATGAACAAACTTTAAAGAAAATAGCTTCACTTGAAACAGCAAGTCAAGATCATGCGCAAAAAGAAGCAGAGAACCAACGTATCATATCACAGGCTATAAAAGAAGCTGTTTCTTCCGAAAAGCTGAAACAAGAAACTTCAAAAACATCTATTCAAAACTCAAAAGCGCAAATAGAAGCTATAAAATTGGAGTTGGAGGAATTGAAGAAAAAGAGAGCGTTTGATAATGATGCAAAGAAACGGGCTGTATCGGAAGAAGAAGTAACAAGAATCCTAAATACTCAGGTAAAATCTATCCGGCAGGCAGAAGAACAGAACAAGCGTTTGCGCATAGCTGTAAAGAATGTAGTCGGAGAAGATAAGGAAGCCAATCAAGCACGTGCTACCATGAACAACCGGATACAGAAAAACACGGAGTTCATAAAGCGCAATACAGATGCTTTTGTTCGTCAGAAAATGACAATCGGACAATATAAGCAAGAGATAAAGCAGGCTTTTACTGAACTTCAAAAGGGCGGTAATACCATGAACAACGTAAAATCTATAGCAAATGGGCTTTCCGGTGTACTGAAAACAAAAGTGTCGGGAGGGTTATCCAGCGTTAGGGATGGCGTAAGCACTATGATAAAAGGATTTGTTGGTGCGCAAGCTGTTATCAGTGGATTTCAAAAGATGGCAGATGCTATAAAGTCTGGGATTCATTCTATTATTGATTTTGAAGCGGCAAATTCAAAGTTAGCTGCTATCTTGGGAGAAACTAAAAACAATATAAACGAATTGATTTATGATGCCAAAAGATTAGGTGCTACAACAAGATATACAGCATCCGAAGCAACAGCCCTTCAAATCGAACTGGCTAAATTAGGATTCTCCAAAAAAGAAATATTGGAAAGTACGGAGTATGTCTTGAAATTTGCACAAGCTACAGGTGCAGAGTTACCGGAAGCGGCAGCGTTGGCAGGTGCATCTGTTAGAATGTTTGGTGCTACAACACAAGAAACTGAAAAGTATGTTGCTTCAATGGCCGTTGCTACTACAAAGAGTGCATTATCCTTTTCCTATCTTCAAACTGCAATGCCTATAGTCGGTCCGGTAGCCAAAGCCTTTAACTTCACGATTGAAGATACTTTGGCTTTACTTGGCAAATTGGCTGATGCTGGTTTTGATGCTTCTATGTCTGCTACTGCAACAAGAAATATCATATTGAATTTAGCAGATGCCAACGGGAAGTTAGCTAAAGAATTAGGCGGTAATGTGAAAACGCTTCCTGAAATGGTAGAGGGGTTAGTAAAATTGAGAGATAAAGGAATAGACCTTGCCTCAACATTAGAACTAACTGACAAGCGTAGTGTAGCAGCGTTTAACGCTTTCCTTTCTGGTGCTGAGAAGATAAATACACTACGGGATGCGGTAACTAATGTAGAAGGCGATTTGGCTACTATGGCAAATACTATGACTGATAATGTACAAGGAGCAATATTAGGTCTTTCTTCTGCATGGGAAGCGTTTATGCTTTCATTTATGAACTCTACCGGACCGGCTAAAGAGGTGATCGATTTCTTTGCAAGAGGATTACGGAACATAGCCAAAGAGTTAGCTTCACCAGATGAACGCCAGAATATGCAAAACTCAGAAGCAATCAGTTTACAGAAACAACAAATGCAAGAGTTTGGCGTTATTGATGAAAATTTGAAACGGCTACGGGCACTTTATGATGAAAAAGTAGCTGCTGGAATAGATGCAAATCAAGCGGAAATAGAAGCTAAAGAAGAATATCTTCAATCTTACCGAAAGGAATTAGAGAAAGAAAACAAACTCTATGAAGATTTGCAAAAGGAGAAACAAGTTACACAGGAGAAATATCAAAACGCTTCATTCTGGAAACAAGGATTATTCTTAGAAAAGACAAATCGCCAATATGAAAAACAGATTGATTTGCAGGTTAGCGGTATGGCTCAATTAAAAGGGAGTATGTTCAAAAATGAATCTGTAATAGATGCAGTTGAGAACACACAACTTACACCCCAAAAGGCAAAAACATACACAGTTAAACCGGAATTTAAAGTATCCGATTATGTAGATGCGTACCAACACGTGAAAGAGATACAGAAAGCGGCTCAATCAATTAAGGATGCTGTTATAAAGTCAGAAATAGACATTCAGCAGCAACAGATAGACTTGAAAGAGGAAGGCTCTGAAAAACAGTTGGCGCAAATCCGGCTTAACTATGATAAACGCTATCAGGAAATTCAGAAGGAAGAACGGGAACTTTTACAAAAATTACAGGACGAAGAGCGTAAACAATGGGAAAAGGATAATCCGGATTTTAAAAAGAAGAACCTACAATTTACATCTACTATTACCTCTTTGACACCGGAGCAGAGAGCACAATTTGACAAAGAGTATTCCCTTGCATATCAAAAGCAGGAGAAGGACACACAAGCCTTATTAGATAAGCTATTGGAGAAATATCGTGATTATGATGCGCAAAGAATAGCTATTGAGAAACAAGGTAATGAAGAAATTGCTTACCTTCAATCAAAGCGAGCAGATGCCAACGCCGAAGAAATAGACCGGGCAATCAAGGTTGCACAGGATAAAATCAAAGAAGGTATTCAGCAGATTAATGACACGCAAGCGGAAGCTGCTACTAAAGACAACGATTTCTTTAAATTATTGTTTGGTGACGTTTCCTCTATGTCTTTCGGTGCATTGCAAAACTTAATATCACAAGCTAAACAATTACGTGAATATCTTTCCGGCAATGGAGATTCCAAAGGGATAACCTTTATTTCCCCTGAACAGTTGAATGCTATTGGGAAAAGTCCGGCTGAACTGGATAAGCTAAAGAAAGCTCTCGATAAGTTGTTGGGGACGAACAAAGAGGGAAATAATAATAAGTGGGAAGGTATCTTCACTACATTCAAGAAAGGATTTGCGGAACTTAAAGGGGCTAAAGGTTTTAAAGAGATTTCCGGTGCTATTGGCACGATAAGTGGTGCAGCAGATGAAGCAGCAGGAGAGCTTGCTAATATGTTCGACCAAATGGGAAATACAGAGGTTGCAGATGCTTTAAGCGGTATGCAGCAGGTGATGAGTGCTGTTTCCAATATCGGACAAGGATTTGCCAAAGGTGGTCCACTTGGCGGTATTGGTGCAGCAATCGGTGAAGCTGCTAACTTTATCGGGCAGGCTTTTGCTGCTAATGCTCGGCATAAAGCAGCCCTAAAAGAGATAATGAATGGAGCCATAGCACAACAAAGAGAGTATAATCTTCTTTTGATGCAGCAGAATTTAGAATATGAGAAAGCTACTACAATATTCGGTGTTGATGCCTACAGTAAAGCTACTAATGCTGTTAAGGTAATGAAAGAAGCCGTTGCGGATTTGAAAGAAGAATTAGCCGGAACTACAGAACAGAAGAAAAGCCAATCTAAAGACGCTTTATTTAAAAAGTTCTTCGGAGTTCCCAATCCACAGGCAGAACTCAAAAAGGCTTATGCCGGGCTTGCTAATATTGAAATAAAGACCGGGCACAAGAAAACAGGTTTGTTTGGCTGGGGTAAAGGGAAAGATATTTATTCCTCTATCCTTGATGTGTACCCTCAATTAGTAGATGCTAATGGAAAGTTTGATAAAAGTTTGGCTGAAACGATTATCAACACCCGTACAATGTCCGATGAAAGCAAAGCCGCCTTGCAGAACATGATAGACTTAGCGCAACAAGCGGAAGAAGCCTATAACCAACTCAACGATTACTTTACTGATATTTTCGGGGAATTGGGAGAATCAATGACGGATGCTCTTGTAGATGCTTTCAAAAATGGTACGGATGCAGCTAAAGCCTTTACCGATTCTGTTTCTGATATGCTGGAAACACTGGCAAAACAGATGGTTTACTCTGTTACACTCGCTCCATTGATGGAAAAAGCTCAAAAAGAAATGATGGATGTAATGCAGAATACCGGGCTATCAGACGAACAGAAGTTCAATAAGTGGACGGGTATTCTTAATAGCCTTGTAGATGATGCGGTAAACCAACAAGGATTAGCCAACCGCTTGTTAGAAGAATATCAGCAGACTGCTAAAGATAAAGGTTTTGATATATTCAACCCTGATAGTTCTACCTCTCAATCTGCGACAAGAGGAGAATATCAGACGCTTTCCGAGGACACAGGAAAAGCTTTGGAGGGTCGGGCTACTGCCTTACAAATGTCTAATGAGGAGATAAAGAAGCAGGCAATAGAACAAACCTCTTTATTATCTTCTATTAAGGAGAAGATATTAGCACTTTGCACAACACCGGAAGCCGGAAGTTCTACCGATATAGTGGGAAACACGCCTTCTTCTGATGGATTGCGTGAAATACTTGTATCGGGCTTTGCACAACGTGATAATTTCTCTGGGCAGATAGTGGAACAGCTTGTCGCTGTAAAAAGTGAAGTATCAGGATTAAAAGGGATTATAGATGAAATACGTACCACACAATCAAATGGATGGGGAAATATTGACGAAATGACTGAAAGTATTGGTAAAATAGCCAAAGCTAATCCGGAAGTCGTGAGCGCTCTAAAAGATATAAAAGATAATTCTAAAAAATGGTAGGATGAAAAACGAACTAATAATTAACAACAAGGATGCCTTTGAAACATGGGGTGTCAATATGGGAGACGGATTTCTTGAAAGTTTATATTCGCCTTCTCCCATGAAGGAGGTAATAGAAAATAAGTCACGTTTAGAACATGGCAAACGTGTTATACTCAATAATCAGAAGAAAGACGAAAGAGATTTAACCCTTGTATTTACTTTGATGGGAGAAAGTCAATTAGATTACATAAATAAATACAAGGCATTTATAACAGAGATTTCATCTGGAGATATCGAAATTAAAGTTCCGGTTTTAGGTGAAGAAGTATATCACGTTTATTATTTGCGGGCCACCTCTTTTGCCTGGAGTGTTGACCGCACTTTCTCTAAAATATCAATCAAACTATGTGAACCAAATCCGAACAATAGGACATGAATATAGAAGCCAAATTAACCGGGCTGGATGAGTTGAAGAGGCTTATCCAGTCCAATGTCAAAGAAGCAATAGTGGAGGCTGGAGAAGAAGCGGTAGAAGTTCAAAAAGAGCGCAATATCAGCCAAAAGAAAACTTACCAGAATCATACATTTAACCTTCGTAATGCTCCGGGTTATGCTGTTACTATTGCCGGAGAAGAAGTAGCTCGCAATGTTCCGGCTGATGGGGAACACGGGGAAGCTGAGGCAAAGACTAACAGGACGTTGGATAAAGCCGATAAATCCGGCACGGGGCTTATTATTGCTGATGGTATGGAATATGCGAGCTTCGTTTCAAGCAAAGGATATGATGTACTTGATTCCGGTTTGCTCCATGCTGATAAAGTTCTTAATAAGAAGGCAGGGAAATAAGGTAAAAGCCCCGAACCGGTAGTTATCAGTTCAGGGCTTTTCTCGAGAATGTAAATTAAACTGTGTCAGCAAAGAAATAAATTATTAATTTTGCTAAC
>JAUUPT010000061.1 GCA_030843315.1 Bacteroidaceae bacterium
CATCTGACTGTTAATCAGAGGGTCCTTGGTTCAAGTCCAAGAGGAAGAGCAAAAAGGTTCGTCATTGCGGCGAACCTTTTTTGTTTTCCTATCCCGGCAATAGGGCTTAGTCTTTCCTTCTTTCAAAAGTTTAACATACTTCTACCTTATCAGGAATAAGGGACTCCACAAAACAGTTTTAGTTTATCAGTCCGCCATAGCCAATGTCAGCACACTGATGCGCACACCCTCTACGTCTTTGAATACATCGGCACAAGCCGTGGTGGTGGCGCCGGTAGTCAGCACATCGTCTACGATAAGGATATGTTTGCCGGCAAAGCGGTCCGGGCGGCGCAGGTGAAAGATGCCGTCCACATTCTCCCAACGCTCGTAGGTTGATTTGCGCGTCTGCGTTTCCGAATGCTTCTTGCGGATGACGGCGGAGGCGTCGAGAGGGATGCCTGCCACGGCGGAGACGCCACGGGCGATGTACTCGCTCTGGTTATAGCCGCGCAGTTTTTGTTTGCGCGGATGCAGAGGGACGGGGACGATGAGGTCTATATCGCGGAAGAAATCCGTGCCGTGCAGTTCGGCGGCAATGAAGCGCCCCATGATTTCTCCCAACTCCTTCCGGCCGCCATACTTGAGTTGGTGCAGGATGCGGCGGAAGTCGCTCCCCTTGCGGTAGAAAAAGAAAGAAGTGGCCCGCTCCAGAGGCACCTTTCCCCAGAAGAGACGTTCCACCGGATTATCCTTACAGGTATGATAATTTGTCCGGGGCATATCCATGTTGCACTTCAGGCAGATGCCCTCTTCACCTTCCTGCAAAGGAGCGCCACACACGGCACACTGACGCGGAAAGAATAAATGGACGAAAGAAAAGAGCCAGGTTTTAAGTGTATTTTCCATAATATCCTGTTAATACTTTATTAAAATGGAGGCACCTCTTGCACCAACATCTGAAACAGCGGGTGCAGCGGTCCGTTGGTAGCTATGATATGATGCCCGTCTATAAAACAGTCGTTGCCGTAGAAGTCGGTCACCTTGCCACCGGCTTCCTGCACCATGAGGGCGGCTGCCGAGAAGTCCCACTTGCCGATAAAGGCTTCCAGCCAGGCGTCAAAGCGTCCGGCTGCCACGTAGCAGATGGCGAGTGCGGCCGAACCGGTCATGCGGATGCCTGCCACTTTGCCGTAAAGCTCGTGTATCAGATGTTCGCCGGTGCGGGCATATTGCTCTGAGTTATAAGGCAGCTCCGTTACCACAAAGGCATCTTCCACCCGCTGAATGGGGGAGACTTGCATCCGCTCTCCATTGACATAAGCTCCGCCGCCCTGCCAGGCATAGAAGCACTCGTCGCGGCAAGGGTCGTAGACTACGCCCAGCAATAGAGCCTCTTTGCTACGCAAGGCGATGCAGACACAGTAGGGGGCATTGTCGTGGATATAGTTCGTCGTTCCGTCCAGTGGGTCCACTACCCAGCAGTAAGGTTCGTCGCTATAGACGGCAGAGCCTTCTTCTACGATGAAGCCGGCTTCGGGCAGCAGTTCCCTGAGCGCCAATACGATTCTTTTCTCCGACTCCTTATCTACATAAGAGACATAATCGTGTGCACGTTTCTCCTGCACCATTTCCTGCCGGAAGCCTTTCCGTTCTTCCTTCAGGAAACATCCCGCCCGGCGGGCGATGTGACAGACTGACTCTGTCAGCGTTTTTAAATCTTCCATATTACAATCTTATTTCCTTCATCTACTTTCCCGCTTACCAGTAAGCAGGCATTACCTCCCTGGCTATCCACGCACAAGCCTCGGCATCGGCCAAAGCGTGGTGATGCTGTTCCAGTTGATAGCCGCAGCAGGCAGCTACCGTATGCAGTTGATAATTGGGCAATCCCTTGATGGCGCAGCGCGAGGCCTGCAGGGTGCAGTGGAATTCATAATCGGGATAGTCCATGCTGTAAGTTCTGAACACCGCCTTCAGGCAACCTTCGTCAAAAGGCTTGTTGTGCGCTACCAGCGGCAGGCCTTCGATAAGCGGTTCAATCTCCTTCCACACATCGGGGAAGATGGGCGCCCGCTCGGTGTCCGCCAGGGTCAAGCCGTGCACACGGGTATTCCAGTAGGTGTAATACTCCGGTTCGGGACGAATCAGGCTGTAATAGCTATCCGCTATCTCCCCGTTCCTGACGATGACTACTCCTACACTGCACACGCTGCAACGTTGCTCGTTAGCCGTTTCAAAATCAATAGCTGCAAAGTCTTTCATCCGGTATCGCTTTTAGACGCTCAAAGATAGAAAGAAAAAAGATAAATGCATAGTTTAGTGACAATTTGTATTCTGCCCTTTCAAAGTGACAGAATGTATTTTCAAACGCGGCTGCTTGCTTCGTTTCCCGGTGAACGGCAGGAAGAATAAAAAGAAAGCAATCTCGCGAATTAGCGGAGTAACAGAGTGAACGGCATTCGGGAAAGAACGAATCAAATAGCAAAGCGTTTCGCTCGCTTTGTTTCACGGCGAAGGATACAGGCTTTATATCCGGGCAATCCGATACTTCAGGACAGCCGCTCCACCGATTCCAAGTAGCGGAACATACCGTCCCTTTTTGCTACATATATAGTTCCCGGTCGGGGCATCTATACTTCCCCCGAGCAAAACATATAGTCTTTTCGGGCAAAACAGATAGTCTTTCGAGGTAAAACAGATAATCTATTACCGCAAAACACACCATCTGTTTCGATGAATTGAATATTCTTCGCCTGATTTTCGTATAATCCCTGCATATTATCCGGTATTCTTGTATATTCATTCCCGCATTTATGCACGGATTCCCTATTTACTCTCCCTTACCGAAACGGCTATGATAGCAAATGGGAAGATTCACCGCCTTTTTGCAAAGCAAACGCCTATTTTTCTTATCTTTGCCGCTCACTATTACTTATTACTAATCAGAAAAACCCAGAAAGAGAGATGAAACGTATTGTTTTCTTAGATTATGTGCGCGCGTTCGCATGCTTCCTCGTCATACTTGTTCATTCCAGCGAGAACTTTTACGGCGCTGCCGGCTCTACGGATATGGCAGGGCCACAGTCCTATCTGCCCAGCGAAGCCGACCGGCTGTGGGTATCTATATACGACGGTTTCTCGCGTATGGCAGTGCCCCTGTTCATGATTGTCTCCGCCTACCTTCTTGTGCCGATGAAGAAAGAACAGAGCATGTGGCAATTCTACCGTAAGCGCTTTACCCGCATCCTGCCGCCGTTCTTCATATTCATGATATTATACAGCACCCTGCCCTTGCTGTGGGGACAGATAGACGGAGCGACTTCCATGACAGACCTCTCGCGGCTATTGCTCAACTTCCCCTCGCAGGCCGGACACTTCTGGTTCATGTACCCCCTCATCAGCCTTTACCTCTTCATCCCCATCATATCGCCGTGGCTGGAGAAAGCCACCGCCAAAGAAGAACGTTTCTTCATCGGGCTGTTCCTGCTGTCCACCTGTATGCCGTACCTCAACCGCTGGTTCGGCGAAGTATGGGGACAGTGTTTCTGGAACGAATACCACATGCTGTGGTACTTCTCGGGCTACCTGGGCTACCTCGTGCTGGCACACTACATACGGGTGCATCTCACTTGGGACCGCTCCACCCGTCTCTCCGTCGGAACCGTTCTGATGATTGTAGGCGCTGCCACGACCATCTACTCGTTCTACGTCCAGGCCGTGCCCGGAGAAACCCTCCCCACACCTGTGATAGAGATAGGATGGGCCTTCTGCACCATCAACTGTGTGCTTCTCACGATGGGCACGTTCCTGATGTTCTCCTGCATCAACCGCTCCAATCCGCCACGGATTGTAACGGAAATGTCAAAGTTGAGCTATGGCATCTACCTGATGCACATCTTCTGGCTGGGCTTGTGGGTAACGGTATTCAAGCACACGTTGGGGCTGCCTACTGTTGCCGCCATACCCTGCATTGCGGTAACTACATTCGCCTGCTGTTTTGTAACGGCAAAGATTATCTCCTATATACCGGGTAGCAAATGGATCATAGGATAATGGAACATCCTCTTTCACAATTCAAGTATTGCCCGAAGTGCGGTTCCGCGCACTTCGAGGTTCATAACGGCAAGTCGAAGCAATGCGCCGATTGCGGGTTTGTGTATTACTTCAATCCTTCTTCCGCCACGGTGGCGCTCATTCTGAACCGGCAGAACGAACTGCTGGTGTGCCGCCGCGCCAAAGACCCCGCCAAAGGGACGCTGGACCTGCCCGGCGGCTTCGTCGACATGGCCGAGACAGGCGAAGAAGGCGTAGCCCGCGAAGTAAAGGAAGAAACGGGCATGGTGGTGACGGAGACGGAGTATCTGTTCTCACTGCCCAACATCTACATCTATTGCGGCTTCCCCGTGCACACGCTGGATATGTTCTTCCGCTGCACCGTGGCGGACACCCTGCACTTCCAGGCGATGGACGACGCCGCCGAAGCCTTCTTCCTTCCTTTGGACGAAATCCGTACGGAAGACTTCGGACTGGACTCCATACGCCGGGGACTGGAGATATTCCTAAAAAAGCCAAACTAATGTAACATATCCCGACTAAAACACGTACTTTTGTAAAACACCTATTCTATTAAGAAGATGAAACATAGAATCTCCCGAATATTATGCACGGCACTGTGCTGCGCACCTTTGCTTGCCGCCGCGCAAACAAGCGAGAAGAGCACCTCTCCCCAACGACTCTATCAGGAAGGCCGCAACCTGTTCCAACAGAAAGCCTACTCCGCCGCCATCTCTCCCTTGCACGCCTATGTACGCCAGATGAATGCCGACGGCAAACCGCTGCCCGACACCGGCGAACGGCAAGATGCCGAATATATGCTGGTCTGCGCCGCCTACGAGTTGCGCGACCCGAAGAGCGTGGACCTGCTCCGTGCTTTCCTGGACGAATATCCCGATACTCCCTATGCCAACCGCATCTATGCCCTCATCGCCTCTGCCTATTTCTTTGAAGGCAAGTATGATGAAGCCCTCGCCATGTTCAACTCCGCCCGCCTTGACCTGCTCGGTTCTGAGGAGCGCGACGACATGACCTACCGCCTCGCCACCTGCTACCTGAAAACCGGCAACGTGAAGGAAGCCGCCATCTGGTACGAAACCCTGCGAAGCACCAGCGCGAAGTATGCTGCGGACTGTACCTATTATCTCTCTTACATCCGCTACACCCAGGGACGCTACGACGAAGCCCTCAGCGGTTTCCTGCCTTTGCAGGACAATGCCAAATACAAAACGCTCGTACCTTATTATATAGCCGAAATCTACCTGGCCAAGAAGCACTACGATAAAGCGGAGATTGTAGCGCAGAATTATCTTTCCGCCTATCCCAACCAGACGTATACGGCGGAAATGTATCGCGTGCTCGGTACCGCCGAATATCACTTCGGGAAGTATCACGAAGCAATGGCTTCCTTCGAGAAGTACCTGGAAGGCAATGCCGAGTCCGCCCACAGAAGGGATGCCCTCTACATGCTGGGTATGTCGTGCTACCAGTGCGGCGTATATTCGCAAGTGCCCGTTATCCTGGGCGAAGTGACTGCCGAACACGATGCCCTTTCGCAGAACGCTTATCTGCACATGGGACTTGCCTACCTGCAACTGGCGGACAAGACTAAGGCACGCATGGCCTTCGAGCAAGCCGCCGCCTCCAATGCCGACCCGAAGATAAAGGAGCAAGCCGCCTATAACTATGCGCTCTGCATCCACGAAACGTCCTACTCTGCCTTCGGCGAATCGGTCACCGTCTTTGAGAAGTTCCTGAACGACTACCCCCACTCGCCCTATGCCGACAAAGTGAGCAACTACCTGGTGGAAGTCTACATGAATACACGCAGCTACGACGCTGCCCTCAAGTCCATCGAACGCATTGCGCATCCCAGCCAGCCCATCCTGGAAGCCAAACAGAAGATATTGTTCCAACTCGGCACGCAGTCTTTCGCCAATACCCAGTTCGAGCAAGCCATCAGCTACTTCAACCAAAGCATCGCCCTGGGGCAGTACAACCTGCAAACCAAAGCCGATGCCCTCTACTGGCTCGGCGAATCTTACTACCGCCTGGGACGCATGCGCGAAGCAACCCGTAACTTCAACGATTACCTCGCCCTCACCCGGCAGAAGAACACGGAAATGTTCGCCCTCGCCTACTATAACCTTGCCTACATAGCCTTCCATCAGAAGGATTATGCCACCGCCGAGAGCCGTTTCCGCAACTTCATCCAACTGGAGAAAGGTGAGAACACCACCGCCCTGGCAGATGCCTACAACCGCATCGGCGACTGCAACCTGCACGTCCGCCGCTTCGACGAAGCCAAGCAATACTACACCAAAGCCGAAAGCCTGGGAACACCTGCCGGCGATTACTCCTATTACCAGCTTGCCCTGGTGGCAGGCTTGCAGAAGGATTACTCCGGGAAAGTATCCCTGCTGGACCGCCTGGCAAGCAAGTATCCCGACTCGCCCTACGCCATCAACGCCCTTTACGAGAAGGGACGCTCCTATGTGCAGAGCAACAACAGCAACCAGGCCATCGCCACCTTCCGCGAGTTGCTGAACAAATATCCCGAAAGCCCCGTCAGCCGTAAAGCTGCCGCCGAAATCGGGCTGCTCTATTATCAGAACGATAATTACGACCGTGCCATCGAAGCCTACAAGCACGTCGTTACCAAATATCCGGGCAGCGAGGAAGCCCGCCTTGCCATGCGCGACCTCAAGTCTATCTATGTAGATGCCAACCGCGTGGACGAGTTTGCCGCCCTCGCCGCACAAATGCCGGGAGAAATCCGCTTTGCACCCAACGAGCAAGACTCGCTGACCTACATCGCCGCCGAAAAGGTGTACATGAAAGGCGAAGCCATCCCCGCCAAAGCCAGCTTCACCCGCTACTTGCAGAGCTTCCCCAGCGGTGCATTCAGCCTGAATGCCCACTATTACCTCGCCGTCATCGGTAAGGAGCAGAAGGACGAGGAAGCCATACTGGAACACGCCGGCAAGCTGCTCGAATATCCCGACAATCCTTATTCGGAAGAAGCGCTGCTGATGCACGGAGAGATTCTTTTCAACCGCCAGCAGTACGACCAGGCCCTTGCCGACTACAAGAAGCTGCAAGCCAAAGCCACCACCGCCGAACGCCGCCAGTTGGGTGCCCTCGGCGTGCTTCGCTGTGCCGCACTGATGCACGACGATACCGAAGTCATCCATGCCGCCACCGCCTTGCTTACCGAAGCCAAACTGTCTCCCGAGCTTCGCAACGAAGCCCTGTACTACCGCGCCAAAGCCTATCTGAGCCAGAAGGCGGACAAAAAGGCTATGGACGACCTGCAACTCCTGGCCAAAGACACCCGTACCCTCTACGGCGCCGAAGCCAAGTACCTCGTGGCACAGCAATGGTACAACGCCGGCAACTATGCCGCCGCCGAAAAAGAGATTCTCAACTTCATCGACCAAAGCACGCCGCACGCCTACTGGCTGGCACGCAGCTTCATCCTTTTGTCCGATGTATACGTAGCTATGGACAAGAAACTCGATGCACGCCAATACCTGTTGAGCTTGCAGCAGAATTATCATGCCGACGATGATATCGAGGGAATGATAAACGAGCGACTGGAAAAGCTGAGTAAGTAGTTAGTAGAAAGTAGTTAGTAGTAAGTAGAATAGTTATGAAAAAGATACAATATATCCTCACCGGAATGGCATTAGCAGCCTTCCCATTAGGAGCACAGGCTCAGACGCAGGTCAAGGACTCTACCGTGAACCGTACAGTAGTGGTAGAGCAGGAATACAACCCGGACATCATGGATGCCTCGAAAGTAAACGTATTGCCCAAAGTAGAACCGCCTACCGTCAGCAAGAAAGAAGTGGAATATGATGCCACGCTCGTACCCGCCGGCGTAATCCCCGCAACCACCATGCAGGCTTATACCGGGAAGGAAACGCAAACCAAAGCCCTGCCGGGTTATGCCCGCCTGGGATATGGCAACTACGGCAATCTCGATGTGCGCGCCAATTACCTGTTCACGCCCTCCGACAAAGACCGCATCAACCTCACCTTCCGCATGAACGGCATGGACGGCAAACTGGACTTGCCCGATGATGGCGGCGACTGGAACTCCTTCTACTATCGCACCCATGCCGGAATGGACTACGTACACGCCTTCCGTAAAGTAGACCTGAACGTAGCCGGCAACTTCGACCTGAGCAACTTCAACCTCATACCCGGGACTTATGACAGCAAGCAGAAGTTCACTTCCGGCGACGTGCACTTCGGGGTGAAGTCTACAAGTGACGACCTGCCACTTCAGTTCCGTGCAGAAACAAATTTGCTCTTCTACGAGCGCCAACACGATATTACCCTATTCGACATGAAAGAAGGCATGGTTCGTACCAAAGCCGATGTTTCCGGTTCCATCTCCGACGAACAATCCGTTGGATTGGCACTCGGCATGGACAATGTATTCTACAACGGCGATTGGTTCGAGAACTACACCGCCCTGAACCTGAATCCGTATTACACCTTCCGCAACGACGACTGGAAGATTCGCCTCGGCGCCCACGTCGACCTGGCTTTCGGCTTCGGCAAGCAGTTCCGCGTTTCGCCGGACGTAAGCGCCGAATATACCTTCTCCGACAGCTACACCCTCTATATCCAAGCCAAAGGCGGCAAATTGCAGAATGACTTCCGCCGCTTGGAAAGTATCACTCCCTACGGACAGATGATGCAGCAGGCAGATGCCACTTACGAACAACTGAACGCTGCCCTCGGCTTCAAGGCAAGCCCCGCCCCGGGAGTGTGGTTCAATATCTACGGTGGATACCAGGATTTGAAGAACGACCTGTTGCGAACCCCTACCTATTATATGGTAGATTACGATACACAATTTAATTCATATAATGGTCACACAATAGAATTCTGTACTCACAACACCCATAACATCTATGCCGGCGCCGAAGTAAGCTACTCCTACAAGGACATTATCTCTTTCTCCGCCTCCGGTGTCTACCGCGACTGGAAAATATCCGGTGAAGATTCCGACTGGTATTTGAGCTTCAAGCCCTCTCTCGAAGCCAACCTCCGCATGGACCTGCGCCCCGTACCCGTAGTTCTTGTCAGCCTCGGCTATCAGCACATCGCCCGCGAGAATACTGATTATAAGATAGACCCTGTCGGCAACCTCTACCTGAGTGGCAGCTATGAGCTATTCAAAGGTATCTCCGTCTACGCACGTGCCAACAACCTGCTGAACAAAGACTATCAGTATTACTGGGAATATCCCACGGAAGGTATCAATTTCGTCGGCGGAGTGAGCTTCCAGTTCTAATTGGATTCAGACAAGCCGGAGCAACCGAATTAAACAAAAAAAGGTCTTTTTTGCTAAATTCTCCTTATATATAAGGTGGAAAGAATCTTTTTTTTCTACTTTTGCGGGCGAATTGAGTAGTGGGAACTACTATAAAACAGAAATTTATGCAGAAAAACCTTGTCATTGTCGAGTCTCCGGCAAAAGCAAAAACGATTGAAAAATTCCTTGGTAAAGATTTCAAAGTGCTTTCCAGCTACGGTCATATACGTGACTTGAAGAAGAAAGAGTTCAGTATTGACGTAGAAAAGAATTTCGAACCGAATTATGAGGTACCGGCAGATAAGAAGAAAATCGTAACACAGCTGAAAGAAGAAGCTGACAAAGCGGAAACCGTATGGCTGGCTTCCGATGAGGACCGCGAAGGAGAAGCCATCGCATGGCACTTGTATGAGGTACTGAAACTGAAACCGGAACACACCAAGCGTATCGTATTCCATGAAATCACCAAAGGCGCTATCTTGAAAGCCATCGAGAATCCCCGCGACATTGACATCAATCTGGTCGATGCCCAACAGGCACGACGCATCCTTGACCGTATCGTAGGTTTCGAACTCTCTCCCGTCTTGTGGAAGAAGGTGAAACCCGCCCTCTCTGCCGGCCGCGTGCAATCCGTTGCCGTCCGCCTTATCGTAGAGCGCGAACGCGAGATTCAAGCATTCCAGACCGAGGCATCCTATCGGGTGACCGCCATATTCCTCGTCCCCGATGCCGACGGCAAAACGGTGGAATTGAAAGCCGAACTGCCACGCCGCATCAAGACGAAAGCCGAAGCGCGGAAGTTCCTCGAAAGTTGTCAAGCTGCCACGTTTACCATCAGCGACATTACCACCCGCCCGGTGAAGAAAAGCCCGGCTGCCCCCTTCACTACCTCTACTTTGCAGCAGGAAGCTGCCCGCAAACTGGGCTTCACGGTGGCACAAACCATGATGGTGGCGCAACGCCTGTACGAATCGGGACTCATCACCTATATGCGTACCGACTCCGTCAACCTCTCGGAATTTGCCGTAAACAGCAGTAAAGAAGCCATCACCCACCTGATGGGCGAACGCTACGTATATCCCCGCCACTTTGCCACCAAGACCAAAGGAGCGCAGGAAGCCCATGAGGCCATCCGTCCCACCTATATGGAGAACGCCAAGATAGAAGGCAGTCCGCAGGAGAAGAAGTTGTACGACCTGATCTGGAAACGTACCATCGCCTCACAGATGGCAGACGCCGAATTGGAAAAGACAACCGTAACGATCGGCATCAGCAATGAGTCCGAAAGTTTCACGGCTACCGGCGAAGTAGTTAAGTTCGACGGTTTCCTCCGTGTCTACCGCGAGTCTTACGACGATGATGCCGAAATGCCGGAAGACGAGGCACACTTGCTGCCCCCCTTGAAAAAAGGACAGCAACTGCAACACGAAGATATTACTGCCACCGAGCGCTTCACACAACATCCGCCCCGCTACACCGAGGCAAGCCTCGTGCGCAAGTTGGAAGAGCTGGGCATCGGCCGCCCGTCCACATACGCGCCTACCATCTCCACCATCCAGCAACGCGAGTATGTGGTGAAAGGTGAGAAACCGGGCGAAGAACGTGCATACAACGTACTCAGCCTGCAAGACAACGAAATAACCGACACCACCCGCACCGAAATTACCGGAGCGGAGAAGGCGAAGTTGATGCCGACCGACACCGGTACGGTAGTCAACAACTTCTTGATAGAATACTTTCCGGATATCCTGGACTATAACTTCACGGCGAACGTTGAGAAGCAGTTCGATGAGATAGCCGAAGGCGACAAGCAGTGGACCGCAATCCTGGGCACTTTCTACAAGCAGTTCCACCCGTCGGTGGAAACGACACTTGCCACCAAGAGCGCCCACAAGGCAGGCGAACGCATCCTGGGAACAGACCCCGCCAGCAGCAGACAGGTATCGGTGAAAATCGGACGTTTCGGTCCGGTGGTACAAATCGGTACGGTCAACGACCCGGAGAAGCCACGCTTTGCCCAGCTCAAGAAAGATATGTCCATCGAAACCATCACGCTCGAAGAAGCGCTGGAGCTCTTCAAACTCCCCCGCACCCTGGGTGAGTATGAAGGCAAGACGGTGGTAGTAGGTTCAGGACGTTTCGGTCCCTATATCCAGAACAACGGTATGTATACTTCACTGCCCAAGACAATGGACCCTATGACCATCACCCTGGAAGAAGCCATCGTACTCATAGAGGAGAAGAAAGCAAAAGAAGCGCAAAGGCATATCAAGCAATTCGCCGAAGAGCCCGAACTGGAAATACTGAACGGTCGCTATGGCCCGTACATCTGTTACAAAGGCAGCAACTACAAGATTCCGAAGGATATCGTGCCGCAGGATTTGAGTTTGCAGGCATGCCTGGAGATTGTGAAACTGCAAAGCGACAAAGATTCGGGCAAACCGAAAAGAGGTGCAAAGGCCGCTAAAGCGCCCAAGGCAACAAAGGCTACCAAGACTACAAAATCTGCAACGACCAAAGCCACGACAGCTAAGAAGCCCAAAGCAACCACTGCTAAAGCAACTACAAGCAAAACCGCTAAAGCAGCTACTACCAAGGCAACTACAGCAGCAACCAAAAAGAAGTAAAGACAACTGTACATACCATAGATTCCTCCTTTATTTGGATTTCGATTCAATAAAGGAGGAGTTTTTTTATTCCTCCTCCTATCTTCCCCATCTTAAGAATGTAACATTTTCACCCCGCAACAAGAGAATTTCCCATCTGCAATACGAAAAAACAACTATTACTTTATTTATTTACCCACGCAAACTTGTATATTTGCACCAGGCTAACCATTCATTTTAAATAATACCTCTATGAACAAGTCTTTTTTAATTAAGTGTTCACTCATCCTCTTGTCGTCTGCATTCATGTTCAGCAGCTGTTCAGACCAAGACGTTTATCAAGGCGGAGTGAAGAATCAGCCATTGAATCCTGCAGAGGCATTCGATTTCAGTCTGACTAAAGAAGTCAACCTAAGCGTTGACTATGGTTTTACTAACGACTATTACGTCCTGTTCCACCTCTATGAGCAGAATCCTCTGATTTTAGAAGGAAACTCCTGGATAAAGGACGAAACTCTCATGCCTGTGTATACTGCTTCAACAGATACCAAAGGGCAATACTCGGGTACTATTACCATCCCGTCGTATATTAAGGAAGTATGGCTTTACAGCGACTACCTCGGCACAGTTTCACCGGTAAAGTTGGCTGTATCAGACAACGGCACCATCAACTTCAGCCAAAAGGAGTACATTGCTTCTTTGCGGGCCACCACCCGTGCCACAACATCCAACAACTACATCTACCCGGATGACTGGACACTACTTTCACCGGATGTAACCTGGAACTTATTGGGACTTCCCTCCAACTTAGAGCCGGAAAGAAGCTTTCCGGAGCAAAATCTGCTGACGCGTATCGAGCGTATATACCGAAAACAGAGCAATCTCGGAATATCAGATTACGTCAACGATGATGCAACCTCCGAAATCAAGGTTATAAAATCTACGGAAATAAGTCTTGTTTTCCTTAACAGCAGTGCCAATTTCAACAATACCGTTGGTTACTTCACGTTCCCCAGTGACAAGGCGCCGACTTCAACTTCCGAGATCAAGAATATACTTGCGTTCCCCAATGCATCTCCTTCTACTAAAACCAATAAGGAGACAGGAGAATATAAAGGAGCATTAGTATCCGGCGATGAGATAAAGTTGAAATACTGGAATGAAGAAACCGGTATATTTGAAGATAACTTCCCTGCCGGTGTAACCATCGGCTTCTGCCTCTTGCCGAATGCATTCAACAACGCCACCGGTGCTATCGAGAAACAAAGCTATGCACCTCCCCGCTATTCCTACAGACCATTTAACGAGGACGGCCGCCAGCGTGTAATAGCATTGCGCAATGGAGGTACAAACCAGATTGTGGCTATCGGCTTCGAAGATAATATCGATTTTGACTATTGCGACGCCACCTTCTACATAAAAGTAGTAGAAAAGAATGCCATTGGAGACGGACCAATACTACCGCCCTTCGACAATGACGAAGAGTATAAAGTAGCATATTCCGGCACGCTGACTTTCGAGGACCAATGGCCATCGGAAGGAGACTACGATATGAACGACGTTATCATGAACTACAACTCAACTGTCTATCGCAGAATGAAGAACAACAATGTATTCAAGATAGTAGACAGATTCACTCCCATCCATAACGGTGGTGTTTATACTTGCGGATTCGGCTATCAGCTCAACACTTCTACCTCTGCAAAGAGCATTACAATCTCTCAGGACAGTCCGCAAAGTGCCAGAGCAGAAATGAACCAGTCAAAGCCTACCATTATCTTGTTCGATGACATAGAAGACGTATTGGGACAGACATTTACAGTTACCACCGAATTAAATGATGCATCGGAAAAAGACATTGTTCCTCCCTACAATCCGTTTATCTTTGTCGATGACAGAGAAGAAGGCAAAGAAATACATTTGGTAAATTATCCACCTACCGACAAGGCTGATAAGAGCCTCTTCAATACCGCAAGCGATGTATCGAATATCGGTGAAGGCATTTATTACGTTGCCCGCTATGAAGATAAAGATGGCCTGACATTGATGCCATTTGGAATCAACCTCCCCAGATTGACTAATTTCAAGGTTCCGGCGGAAAGCGTAAAGATATACGATACTTATCCCGGTTTTACCGAATGGGTAAAATCTGATGGCAAGAAAGAGCAAGATTGGTACATGAAGTAAAAGAACAGTACACACTTTAGATATCCTCCCTAATCGGATGCCTGACCGATTAGGGAGGATTTTTTATTTTCACTTCCCGCTTATACTATACTATGCAACCTATTTCCCTCCTAAAAAGTAAATATTTTATCTAACCGACCAAAAAAAAACAGTGTTTTCACTTGCCCATCGAAAATAAGTATATATTTGCATTGAAATCAACAACAACAAGCAGACAAACATAAAAAGGGATCTTATGAATAAATCTTTATTTACAAAAAGTGCGTTTATTATCTTGTCATCCGCATTCATGTTTAGCAGTTGCATGGAGAAGGACGTGTACAAAGGGGAGCCCCAAAATGAGCCGCTGAAGCCTTCGGAAGTATTCGACTTCAGCCTGACAAAGGAAGTCAAAGTAAACATTGACTACGGTTTTACCAACGACTACTACGTCCTGTTCCAACTCTACGACCAAGACCCGATGAAAGTGGTAGACGATTCCTGGGTAAAAGATGAAACACTGACACCTATCTATGCCGCCTCCACCGATACCAAAGGACTATATTCGGGTACCATCACCATTCCGTCAAGCATTACCGAAGTGTGGCTTTATAGCGAATATCTGGGGACGATTTCGCCGGTGAAACTTGCTGTATCGAATGGTACAGTGAGCTATAATCAGAAAGAATACATAGCCTCTTTGCAGGCGAAGACCAGAGGAATAACCAGCAATGGGTATAAATATCCCGATGATTGGATAACCATGCCGGGAGTCGATTGGGATTATTACGGAACGCCTTCAAACATGGAGACTCGCCTGAATATGCCCTCCGCTGAGATTCTGTACAGTATAAAGAAAGTATACGCCAGTGCCAACAATGATTTTATTGATAAAAAGCACCCGACATGGACAAACGGCACAGAAAACACTACTGAAATCAAGATAACCAAAGATACGGAAGTAAGCATAGTCTTTGCCGGCATCAATTCATCAACAACTTATAAGAATGCAGTAGGTTATTTCACTTACCCCACAGGCACTACCCCCATAAAGGAAAACATTCAAAAAGTGCTTGTTTTTCCTAATGTCACTCCTTTTCTTGATAGAAACGGAGAACGTAAAGGCACATTGCAATGCGGCAATGAAGTAAAACTGAAATACTGGAACGGAACAACATTTGAAAACAAATTTCCTAAAGGTATCACTATCGGCCTATGCATGGAAAGCAATGGTTTTGAATACGCAAATATAACAAGAAAAGGTTATGTCGGCGTTTGCAGTTCTTACAAACCTATGAGCTATGATGGCAAACAACATACAGTAGCCTTGCGCACCGGAAATACCAATCAGACTATAACCATCGGCTTTGAAGATAAAGATGACTTTAATTATGCCGATGCCCTCTTCTGCCTGAATATAGCAGAGCCAAATGCAATTGACACCGGCAATAGTCCGGAACTGCCTTTGACAGATGCTCCTGAAAAGACTGTAACAACGCAGCACGGAATATTAACCTTCGAAGACCAATGGCCTTCCAAAGGAGATTATGACATGAATGACGTGGTAGTAATGTATCAGTCGACCCTTTACGGTCAGCCCACCACTAATAAAATCTATAAGATAGTAGATGAATTCACTCCTATCCACAACGGTGGAACTTACACCTGTGGATTCGGGTATCAACTCCACAAGCTCGCAGCAGACAAAGTGATAAGTATCCAAGTAGAAGGTAGCGACAGTTGGGAAGTAGAAACAGGACAATCACATCCTACCGTTATTCTATTCGATAATATACAAAATGCCTTAGGAAAGAAAATCACCGTCACAACCGAACTTAACAGTGTAGATTTAAGTTCTGTCACTCCTCCCTACAACCCGTTTATCTTTGTAAACGGTAGAGGCAGGGAAGTGCATATGGTAAACTATCCGCCTACTGATAAGGCAGATACCTCCCTCTTCGGTGAGTTCGACGATGCATCCAATCCTTCTTTAGGAGTTTATTACATCTCACGCTATAACAAAGACAACCTGAAGTTGATGCCCTTCTGCATCAACCTTCCGAACGTTACCGATTTCAAGATTCCTGCTGAAGGTGTCAAGATATACGAGACCTATCCCGGCTTTGTAGAATGGATGAACTCCGATGGCGAAAAAAATAAGGAATGGTATAAGTAGAAATAAACTTCGCCCTCTTGTTTATGAAAAAGGCTTCCAATCCCGTGGAAGCCTTTTTTATTTACGTATATTTTCCGCATAAGCCCGGATGATAGCTGAAACCTCTACAGTTTTCATAAAGCGTTTGTTTAACTGAAAGCCCCATCCTGATAGCCGTCGTCCGAAACATACCGTCCTTTCAACCGAAACTCCCTTGCCTGTCACCCGGAAGTCTTATAGCTTCGATGCACAAGATGGCATCTTATGTTGCACAAGATGGCATCTTATGCTACACAAGATGCCATCTTGTGCATCAAAGGGAATAGTGTTTCAGATGAAAGGCAAGGGGATTCCGGTTTACAAGCAAGGGAGTTCCGGTCGGTAGACAAGTAGATGTGCCGTTTCAGCACCCTGATATCTGGTGAAGGCTTGAAACCCCAACTTTTCCCCTGCCTTCACCCGCTATCGCCCGTGGGCAGGCAACTACAGAAAGCGTTGAAGAGGTGAACCCATTTCAATAAAAAAAGAGCGGAGTGCACCGGAGTTTATTACTCCCGGCGCACTCCGCTCTGATAAATTATATGAAGATTCTTACATTCTGTCCGGCACCTCGATGCCCAGCAATCCCATTGCCAGACGCACTACCTTCGCTACTTCGGACGACAGCGTCAAGCGGAACACCTTCACTGCCTCGTTCTCTTCGCGCAAGATGCTGAAGTCGTGATAGAACTGGTTGTATTCTTTCACCAGGTCGTAGGCATAGTTGGCTATGATGGAGGGGCTGTAGTCTTCTCCGGCTTGCTTCACTACGGCAGCAAAGTCGGCCACCTGCTGTATCAGACCTTCTTCTTTCTCGCTCAGTTCGATGCCTGCGGGGAGCTGCGCCGGTATGGCAATGCCTGCCTCCGCCGCCTTGCGGAGTACGGACTGGATGCGGGCATAGGTATACTGGATAAACGGACCTGTATTACCGTTGAAGTCGATGGACTCCTTGGGGTTGAACGTCATGTTCTTGCGGGCATCCACCTTCAGGATGAAGTACTTCAAGGCACCCAAGCCTACGATACGGGCGATGTTGTCCGCCTCGGCTGCCGTCAGTCCGTCGAGCTTGCCAAGTTCGTTGGAGGTTTCGCGGGCAGTGGAAATCATTTCCGCCATCAGGTCGTCGGCATCTACCACCGTACCCTCGCGGCTCTTCATCTTGCCTTCGGGCAGTTCCACCATGCCGTAGGAGAAGTGCACCAGGCCCTTGCCCCATTCAAAGCCCAACTTGTCGAGCAGGATGGAAAGCACCTGGAAGTGATAGTTCTGCTCGTTGCCCACCACATAGATCATCTTGTCGATGGGATAGTCGGCAAAGCGCAGTTTTGCGGTACCGATGTCCTGGGTCATATAGACCGAAGTACCGTCGGCACGGAGCAGCAGTTTGTGGTCCAGCCCTTCGCCGGTGAGGTCCGCCCATACGGAGCCGTCTTCTTTCTTATAGAAGAAGCCTTTCTCCAAACCTTCCATCACTTTCTCTTTTCCTTCGAGGTAGGTGTTGGACTCATAGTATATCTTATCGAACGTGACGCCCATCATGCGGTAGGTTTCGTCGAAACCGGCGTATACCCAGTCGTTCATCTGCTTCCACAAGGCGCGTACTTCGGGGTCGCCGGCCTCCCACTTCACCAGCATTTCGCGGGCTTCCTTCATCAGGGGAGATTCGGCCTCGGCTTTGGCCTTGGCTTCTTCCTCGGTCATGCCCTGGCTTTGGTACTTCGCCGCCAGTTCCTTTACTTCCGCTTTGTAGTGCTTGTCGAAGGCCACGTAGTAGTCGCCAATCAGGTGGTCGCCCTTCTTGCCGGACGATTCGGGTGTTTCACCGTTGCCATACTTCTGCCATGCCAGCATGGACTTGCAGATGTGTATGCCGCGGTCGTTCACGATGTTGGTCTTCACCACCCGGTTGCCGTTGGCTGCCATGATGTTGGCAAGCGCGCAGCCCAGCAGGTTGTTGCGCACATGACCCAGGTGAAGCGGCTTGTTAGTGTTGGGCGAGGAGTATTCTATCATCACCAGCGGGGAGTTTTCGGTAGCCGTCACTACGCCGTATTGCTCGTCGGCATGGATATCATTGAGCAGCTCCACCCAGGTGGCGGAGGCAATCGTCAGGTTAAGGAATCCCTTGATGACGTTGAAGGCTGCCACCGAAGGCTCATTTGCCTGCAAGTATTCGCCAATCTCCTGTGCCGTCTGCTCCGGCCCTTTCTTGGACATCCGCAGGAAGGGGAAGACAACCAGCGTGAGGTGTCCTTCAAATTCTTTCTTGGTTTTCTGTAACTGCACCTGTGCGGCAGGCACGTCCTGTCCGTACAACGCTTTCAGTCCGCCAATGACGGACGTTACCAGTTTCTGTTCTATATTCATGACTTCTAATGTATTTTCGCGGGCACAAAGATAGCGCAAACGTAAATATGAATCAAAAAAAGGAGGCACTTTCTGTGTCTCCTTCCTTTTAGCTTGAGTATACTTATGCTTATTCGGCTGTCAACTCTGCTCCCGGTTTAAACTTAACCACTTTCTTAGCCGAAATCTGAATCGGCTGTTTAGTAGAAGGATTGATACCTGTACGTGCAGCTCTTTCTGCAACAGCAAATGTTCCGAAACCTACCAATGAAACCTTGTCACCAGCTTTCATTGCTTTACCTCCTGATGCAATAAATGCATCCAATGCCTTTTTAGAATCAGCTTTAGTCAAACCAGATTCAGCAGCCATAGCGTTAATAAGTTCTGCCTTATTCATAATGCTTTAATTAATTAATATGTTACACAAAAGATATATTAGTTTCCTTTCACAAACCTCCACAAAAATAGAGCAATATTTCTGAATATCAAATAAAAACATTAAAAAAAGATTGGAAATCAGTGAAAAAAGAAGATTAGAACTGGCATTTTCTGTTATGGAACAGAATTTATTCGTACTTTTGCCGGGAAAGGCAAGATAAAGTACGTTTCCAGTGCGACTTAAACAAGTTTGCATATGCTCTCGATTTGCACTATCTTTGCCGCAAATTGTAATGAAGAAACAGATTATGAATACTATACCTACTGTCACAAAGAATCTTTTAATCATCAATGTGTTGATGTTTTTGGGCACCATCGTGGCCCAGAGCTACGGCATAGACCTAGATAAATATTTAGGTTTACATTTCTTCCTTGCCGGCGACTTTAATGCGGCGCAACTCATTACCTATATGTTCATGCATGCCGGGTTTGCACACATATTCTTTAATATGTTTGCCGTATGGATGTTCGGGCGCATTCTGGAACAGGTTTGGGGGCCGAGACGGTTTCTTTTCTACTATCTGGCATGCGGCATAGGTGCCGGGCTTGTTCAGGAAGTGGTGCAGTACATACATTATGAAACGGTACTTTCGGCTTATGACAGCGTAAATACCGGGCTCGCCATCATCCCGATGGAAGAATATCTCAATATGATGACCACGGTGGGCGCCTCGGGTGCGGTGTATGCCATCCTGCTGGCATTCGGCATGCTGTTCCCCAACCAGCAGATGTTCATCTTCCCGCTGCCGTTCCCCATCAAGGCTAAGTATTTTGTGATCGGGTATGCGTTGATAGAATTGTATGCCGGGTTTGCGAACAGTGCAGGCGACAATGTGGCGCACTTTGCACACTTGGGCGGCATGATATTCGGCTTTATCCTGATTATGTACTGGAGAAAAAAGAACAAAGGAAATGGCTACTATTATAACTGACCTGAAAGATAAATTCCGCAAAGGGAATATATACATCCAACTGATTTACATCAATGTGGCGGTATTCGTCCTCACCACGTTGACGGAAGTCATGCTCCAACTTTTCAACCGGAGCCTGGGGGATATATTCGAATGGCTGGAACTGCCCGCCTCTTTTTCGCGCTTCATCCTGCAACCGTGGTCGCTGCTGACGTATATGTTCATGCACGCAGGACTGATGCATATACTATTTAATATGTTGTGGCTCTATTGGTTCGGAGCGTTGTTCCTGAACTTCTTCTCGGCCAAGCATCTGCGGGGAGTGTACGTATTGGGAGGCATTTGCGGCGGTGTGCTCTACATGGCAGCCTATCATATCTTCCCGTACTTCCGCCCCATGATAGACTATTCCTTCATGCTGGGTGCTTCGGCGTCGGTACTCGCCATCGTAGCCGCCACGGCCTATCGGGAGCCTAACTATCCGATACGCCTCTTCCTTCTTGGCACCCTGCGCCTGAAGTACCTGGCACTGATTGTTATCGGTACGGATCTGCTGTTCATCACTTCCAGCAATGCCGGCGGACACATCGCCCACTTGGGAGGTGCTTTGGCAGGCTTGTGGTTTGCTGCCGGACTCAGCAAGGGAAGGGATGTCACTGTCTGGATTAACAAACCGCTCGATGCACTGATCTCCTTATTCAGCTTCAAACCCCGAAAACCGAAGATGAAGGTGCATTATGGCGAAAGCAGACAGAAAGATTATGATTACAATGCCCGGAAGAAAGCTCAATCCGAGGAAATAGACCGTATCCTCGACAAGTTAAAGAAATCCGGATACGAAAGTCTGACCACGGAGGAGAAGAAAAGCTTGTTCGATGCGAGCAGACGTTAATCAATTATCAACTATCAATTATCAACTATATAAGTGAAGCACCTCGGTAAATTTGTCGCCCTACTGATTCTGGCGGTCAATGCCTTGTTCACGGGCTTGCTACTTTTCACCGCCTATAGTCCGCACATCCAGCCGGCTACGCATCCGGTGCAATCGTGTCTGGGACTGGCATTTCCCATTTTCCTGGTGATAAACGGATGTTTCCTTATCTTCTGGCTGATGATTCAGCGCTATAAATCGGCGTTACTGCCTTTAGTGGGTTTCCTGCTATGCTACTCGCAGATACATACTTATCTGCCTATCAATTTCCATACGGACAATCTGTCCGAGAACAGTTTCAAGCTACTTTCCTATAATATTATGGGATTTGACGGCACCGTCAAGAAGGATGGCAAGAACCCGATACTGACTTATCTGAAAGAAAGCAATGCCGACATCCTTTGTCTGCAAGAGTATGCCACGTCGGAATACTCCAACTTCCTCTCCCAAAAAGATGTGGACCGGGAATTGAAGGCATATCCTTATCATCGCATCAATGCCGTGGGCAAGAGCAAGAGCCAGACGAACAAGATAGCCTGCTACTCCAAGTTCCCCATCCTCTCGGCACGTGTGCTCGACTATCCCAGTGAGTACAACGGTTCTGTGGTATACGAGTTGAAAATAGGAGAAGATACCGTTACAGTCATCAACAACCATCTGGAATCGAACAAACTGACCAAAGCCGACAAGGTGGTATACGAAGATATGCTGAAGTCTCCCGAGAAAGAGAAAGTAAAGAGCGGCCTGCGCCTGCTTGTGCGTAAATTGGCAGAGGCTTCTGCCATCCGCGCTCCGCAAGCCGATGTCATTGCACACGAAATAGCCGTTTCGCCACACTCCCACATCATAGTATGCGGCGACTTCAACGACACGCCCATCTCCTACACACACCACACCATTGCGCAAGACCTGGACGATGCTTTCACCAAGTCGGGGCGGGGACTGGGTGTTTCCTACAATCAGAACAAATTCTATTTCCGGATAGACAATATACTGACAAGCAAGAATCTGAAGGCTTACAACTGTACCGTAGACCGCTCCATCAAAGATTCGGACCACTATCCGATATGGTGTTTCGTTGCCAAGAAAGAATGAAGTAATTAATATCTAATACATTAAAACATATGTTCAAGAAAAGTATCCTAATTTTAGCAGCAAGTTGTATGATGTACTCCTGTGCCACACAGACGGAAAGCAATCCGTTCTTTACCGAGTTCCAAACCCCTAACGGCGTGCCTCCGTTCGACCAAATCAAACTGGAGCACTATGAGCCTGCATACCAGAAAGGTATAGAGGAACAGAATGCCAATATCCAGGCTATTATTGACAATACGGAAGCTCCCAACTTCGAGAATGTAGTCGTTGCCTTTGACAACAGCTCGCCCATGCTGAACCGTGTAGGCGGTGTATTCAACAACCTGACGGAAGCCGAAACAACCGACGAGTTGACCGCTCTTTCTATGAAACTCGCTCCGGTATTGTCCGAACACGAAGATAATATCTCGCTCAATAAAGAGCTGTTCAAGAAAATAGATGCCGTCTATCAACAGAAGGATGCATTGGGGCTGACATCTGAACAACAACGCCTGTTGGACAAAACATATAAAGACTTTGTTCGTTCCGGTGCCAACCTTCCTGCCGACAAGCAAGCCCGCCTGCGCGAGATCAACAAGCAACTTTCCACGCTTGGCATCACGTTCAGTAACAACGTCTTGAACGAGAACAACGCATTCCAACTCTTCGTAGACAAGGAAGAAGACCTTGCCGGCTTGCCCGAATGGTTCTGCCAAAGCGCTGCCGAAGAGGCAAAAGCTGCCGGACAGGAAGGGAAATGGCTGTTTACCCTGCACAACGCCAGCCGCCTGCCTTTCCTGCAATACTCCGCCAACCGCCCGCTGCGCGAGAAAATGTACAAGGCCTACATCAACCGTGGCAATAATAATGATAAGAACGACAATAAGAAGATTATCAGCGATATCGTAAGCCTGCGACTTGAAAAGGCAAAATTGCTGGGCTTCGACTGCTATTCCAACTTTGTACTGGACAACACGATGGCAAAGAATTCCGCCACCGTAATGGATTTCCTGAATAACCTTTGGGGGTATGCACTGCCCAAAGCAAAAGCCGAAGCTGCCGACCTGCAGAAGTTGATGGACAAAGAAGGTAAAGGCGAAAAATTGGAAGCATGGGACTGGTGGTACTACACCGAAAAACTGCGCAAAGAGAAATACAATCTCGAAGAAGCCGAAATCAAGCCTTACTTCAAGCTTGAAAACGTACGCGAAGGAGCCTTCGCCGTAGCCAACAAACTTTACGGCATCACGCTGACAAAACTCGAAGGTATCCCCGTTTACCATCCCGATGTCGAAGTATTCGAGGTGAAAGCTGCCGATGGCTCGCAACTGGGTATCTTCTATGTGGACTACTTCCCCCGTCCCGGAAAGAGCGGTGGCGCCTGGATGAGTAATTACCGCGAACAACAAGGTAGCGTGCGCCCGCTGGTATGCAATGTATGCAGCTTCACCAAGCCTGTTGGCGACACTCCTTCCCTGCTCACCATTGACGAAGTAGAAACTCTGTTCCACGAATTCGGTCATGGTCTGCACGGACTGTTGACCCAATGCCAGTACAAAGGCACATCGGGCACCAATGTCGTACGCGACTTTGTGGAACTTCCCTCTCAGATTAACGAGCATTGGGCTACCGAACCCGAAGTGCTGAAAATGTATGCCAAGCACTACCAGACCGGCGAAGTAATCCCCGACAGCCTCATCGAAAAGATATTGAACCAGAAAACCTTCAACCAGGGTTTCATGACTACCGAGCTATTGGC
>JAUUPT010000001.1 GCA_030843315.1 Bacteroidaceae bacterium
ACCTCACCTTTTTGAATAACGAACAACTGCCTCAATACGATGAAGGACGAGGACTAATCTACGACATTTATTGCAGTACGGACACAGGAGAGAAGATCATTGTGGAGATGCAAAACAAGTCGCAGACGAATTTTAAGGAACGGGCGCTTTATTACTTGTCCAATGCCATTGTGCAGCAGGCAAAGCCCGGTACGCAGTGGCAGTTTAGCGTGAAGGCGGTGTACGGAGTGTTCTTTATGAACTTTCTGTTTGCAGAGAACGTTAAGTTCCGTACGGATGTGATCCTTGCCGACCGGGAAACGGGTGAGTTGTTCAGCGACCGGATGCGGCAAATATTTATAGCATTGCCGTTATTCAATAAGGAAGAGGATGAATGTGAAACAGATTTTGAACGTTGGATATATACATTGAAGAATATGGAGACACTGAAACGAATGCCGTTCAAGGCACGCAAGGCAGTCTTCGAAAAACTGGAAGACATTGTCGATGTAGCTTCTCTTAGCAAAGAGGAGCAGGAACGCTATCAGAATAGCGTAAATGTGTACCGCACAAATCTGTGCGTGCTGGATGCTGCGGAAAAAGAAGGGATTGAGAAGGGTAGAGCGGAAGGAAAAGCAGAAGAGCGCTTGAACAATGCCCGCAAAATGAAAGAAGCAGGCATAGCCTGTACACTTATTTCCCAAATCACCGGATTGAGCACCGAAGAAATTGCTGCCCTATAAATGATAATTTACCACCCCCCCTCCCCCTTTAGGGGGTTCGGGGGGTGGTAAATTCCCATTTATCTGTCTATTTTCCTCTCTTTTTATGTCATTTTCCTGTGTTTATCTTTTTGATATATAGTATATTGCAGTTTCCCACCAGTAGGGAACGAGCGTTCCTGCCTTTGGATACTGGCGTTTCTCCTTTAGGAAACGAGCGTGTCCGCCTGGGGTGACAATCGTGTCCGCCTGTGGTGACGGATGTGTCCGCTTGGGGAGACGGACGTGACTTCCTGGGGAGACGAATGCAAGGCAAATGTCCGACACTGGGGAAGGTGCTTTTTATCTTTTTTTACTTTTCGCTTGCTTCTTTCAAAAACAACTTTTACCTTTGGGGCTGTGTAGGAGCGCCTACAAAAATATTTATTAAAAAATTATTAGAAGCGTCTTGCTTCATTCTTGTTGATTGGAAACCTAGGAAATTTTCACCTTTACAAGAATGGCATTCAGACGGCTTCCGCGCTATAGCGTGGGGCTGATATGTCATTTCGTAAAGGTACGGGCTTTCCTAGGGCCTCCAATCAGCGAAGTGAAACAATCGGTTCCACGCTTCGTGTTTGTAATAGGCCCTGCATGGAACTGAGGAGGACCGCAACACAATTTATCAAAAAATGGATAATTCAAAGAAAGAGATGTACGAACCGCCGGCAGTAGAGGTGCTGGTGGTGGCAGTGGAATGTGGCTTTTTAGGCAGCGGCGGAGGCGGTGGTGGCACCGGAACCGGTAGTGCCGACGCTACATTGCCGGAATGGGGTCATGACCCCGGCGATTGGGAATAATCCTCTTCAGTAATTACAAAACAAACATTTAAAAGAATTCAATTATGAAGAATTTACTTAACATCAGTGCCCTGCTGTGCGCAGTGGCTCTGACAACCAGTTGCTCCAACGAAGAAATCGTGGAGAACGGAACGGCTGTTGACGGCTTTACATTGGTCGCTACAACAGGAGCAGACACAAGGACATCCGTAGACGAGAACTACAATGTGAATTGGACTGCCGCGGATGCTTTCTATGTATTTGGCGGTACTGCTGGTGCAAATAATAATTATCCCAACAAGGGAACGTTTACCTTGAAAAATGGAAGCGCAACGACAGGCACTTTCGAAGGCACGGTGACGGGTGCGATGTCTAAATTGCAGTATGCGGTTTATCCCAACGGCGCTTATAATCACAAGACTATGGTCGTAACTTTCCCTACGGAATATACCTATCCTAATAGCAATGCGCCGATGTTCGGCCATGTGAACGGTAATCAAAAGAAAGTGGTATTCGACCAACTGCTTTGTGGTATGGTACGCATTAAGATAAACAATTTGGGACAGAAATCCGGCTCGCTGACGCTGAAAGGTACAGGCATCACCGGTTCGGCTACGCTGGCAATAAGTGCTGATGATAAAGCTACGCTTTCCGACTGGGCAGACAAGAAGGACGCCATCAAGCTGAAGTTCGATAATTCCGGCAACGCAGACCCGCTGGTGCTGGATATTCCTGTGCTTGCCGGCACTTATGCAGACGGTCTTTCTGCTGAACTGGCTATTGACGGAACTTCAACTCCTGCCGTAGTGTTTGAGACAACAAGTGGCTTCATAGTGACAGAGAAGGTAATTAAGGAGATGCCCGACATCACCATCGCTAGCATTGACGCTACCACTATCTCGTTCACCAAAGAAGTGGAAAACGTAGCAGATGCTAAAAAGGCGCTGGAAGCCGGTTCAAAGAATGTCACGATTGCTGCACTGAGTTCAAGTGATGCGATTGAAATTCCGAGCACCAGCAAAGCAGACGCTCCTGTCACAATCAATATCAGCAGTGTAACTACCGACAACTTCACCGTAGAGGGAGCCAGTGGTGCCACAGGCACGTCAGTAATAATAAATATGCCGCAAGGTTCCACCGGAACAGTGACCGTAAAGAACATTGAGCACGTAGAGATTAGTGGCGGATGGAATCAAGCACTTCCCAACGCAATCAGCGGCGAAAATCCCCTGGTGATAACAGCCGGTGAAGGCGTGAAGGAACTTACCGTGAAGGAGATTGAACACGTAGAGATTAGCGGAAACTGGGAGAAAGTAAATTCCAGCACAGGCGAAAACACGTTGGTAGTAAAAGCTGATGCTGTGGTGGATGAGTTGACCGTTAACGACGGTAACATCAAGATAGAAGAAGGTAGCGAGGTTAAAAAGCTGACACTGAATAATAATGTAACTATCAATCAATCATTTGATGTATTGGCAGGGAAATCAATGGAGATAGACTTGGGGGCATATACACTGACGTTGCCGAGTAGACCTGGGGGCATAAAGAATTATGTTCGCATTTATGAGGGTGCCAGTCTCACGATAAAGGGAGGTGCAGGCGAGAAAGGAAAGGTAGTAGATGAAACCTTAGGGCTGTCTTTGTTAGGCAATAATGCTAAATTTACAATGGAGAATGTGGACTATGAAGCAACCCTTGCCCACGCAAACGGCATCATGATAGATATAAGCGTCAGCAATGCGGCTGTTAACATCAAGAACTCCACAGTGACGAGCAAGGACTACTGTTTATTTACAAATGCTACAACGCCTGTCGGTTCCGGCAATTCGTTTACCCTTACAAACTCTGAATTCACAGCTCTTGAAACGGCCTTCTTGGCGAATACTCCTGTTACGATAACGGCTACGAACTGCATCTTCACCGGTGGCTGGCAAGGAGCTTTCATGCGCGGCGGCACGTCGAAATTCGATGGTTGCACATTCAATTTGGCTGTTGACAGCGAGTATAAAACAAGCGAGATACCTGCAGATGGTTCTACTTCTTGGAATAATGGAAACCAAGCTCCTGCTGCAGCGCTTACGATAGGCAACAGAGGTGGTGGTTATGACTATGAGAAGAAAGTCGAGTTGGCAAACGGTTGTGCTTTTACTGTCAAAGTGAATGGCGAAGTTTCCCAAGACTATCCTGCTATCTGTATCGATACTGATAGAGAGTCGCAAAAGGTTACATTCAAGTATGACAGCGATACATTTGGGGAAGTCGGTAAAGGTCTTGTTATCAAGAATACTACCGGACTGGTGACGGTAAACGGAACAGCCTATACCGGTACTGTTGAAGAATGATATTTTCGGCGCAGCCTTAGGCTATGCAAATAAATATACAGCCTTAGGCTGAAAGCCTTACATTATACAGCGTAGGGCATCGCCCTACGTCATGATATGTATCTATTATTAAGCCCTGAAAAGGGCGGAACTTCACATACCGTTCCGCCTTTTTCAGGGCTTTTTCTGTGGTGCGAATCTGTGGTGCGAACCCCTACGCTTTACAATTCAATCACCAGCGATTCTCTCGGCGCCATCTTCAACTCTTCGCCGAAGGTAATGGCTTTGCCGCTGAGGATATCTTTTCCTTGTTTGCTGTCTTTCAGCACTTCCTTGTAGAACTTCAAAGGTACGGTGGTTTCGGCATCTGTTCCGTTCAGCATCACGAATACGGTTTTGCCTTCGTATTGGCGGGCGTATGCATATACACCGTTCTGAACCATGAACTGTACCATGCTGCCTTTGGCGATGACGTCGTTGCCTTTGCGCCAGTTCAGCAGGGTCTTGTAGAAGTTGTAGCAATCATTCTGCATCTTGCTGCGTCCTTGGGCGGTGAGTGCGGTTGCTTTGTCGTCGGCCCAGCCACCGGGGAAGTCTTTGCGGACGTAGCCGTCGCTCTGGCTCTTTACACCATTCATCATGACCTCTGTTCCGTAGTAGAGTTGCGGAATGCGATGGGTGGTGAGCAGCAGGGTAGAGGCTTGCTTCAACATCGGGAGGTTATCGCCTTCGCCCAGGAATCGGTCGGTGTCGTGGTTCTCGATAAAAGCTAGGACGGAAGCCGGGTTGGGGTAGAGGAAGTCGTATACAAAATTGTTATAGATGCGATCCAGACCTTTGAACCAGGTTTCTGTCTCTTCAGTCTTGGCAATGTTTATTTTGTCGAAGAAGCTGAAGTCCATAACCGTTTTCAGGTTGCTGTTCTTGGGGGCGGATAGTTTGGAATCCTTTTGCCACCAGGCTGTGTAGGCAGGTTCGGTAACCCAAGTCTCGCCTACGGTGTTGTAGTTGGGATATTCTTCGTTCAACTCCTTCATCCAGTTGCTCATGGCGTCATAGTCGGCATACGGATAAGTATCCATACGGATGCCGTCGATATTGGCGTATTCAATCCACCAGAAGCTGTTCTGAACCAGGTAACGGTATACGTGCGGGTTCTTTTGGTTGAGGTCCGGCATGGAGGGTACGAACCAGCCGTCGTTCATCTGTTCGAAGTCATATTGAGAAGTATAAGGATCTATGTGCGGCGTCAGTTTGAAGGAGGTCTGGACAAAGTTGTTCTCATGGTCCGGATTGTTGAACCAGTCCTTGGATGGCATATCCTTAATCCAAACGTGCTCTACGCCGCAATGGTTGAAGATCATATCCATAACGATCTTGATGCCTCGTGCATGGGATTTCTCAATCAGCTGTTTGTACTCTTCGTTCGTGCCGAAACGTGGATCTACATTGTAATAGTCGGTAGTGGCATAGCCATGGTATGAACCGCCGGTCATATTGTTTTCCAGTACCGGTGTGAACCAAAGGGCAGTTATTCCCAGGTCGGAGAAGTAATCGAGGTGTTGCTCTATGCCGGCAAGGTCGCCACCATGACGGGCGTTGGGGTCGTTGCGGTCTACTTTATATTCGGCCATGCCGGAAATCTGGTCATTATCCGGATTACCGTTGGCAAAACGGTCGGGCATCAGCAGATATAGAGCGTCGGAAGCATCGAAGCCTTTGTGTTCGCAACCTTTCTTGGCGCGGGCTTTCAGTTCGTATTCTTTCACGAGCTTCTTCTTGCCTTCGGTGAAGGTTAGGGCCACTTTACCGGGTTTTACGTCTTTATCCAGTTTCAGATAAACAAGCAGGTAGTTGTTGCTTTCCAGCTTGACCGTGCTGCTCAATGATACGCCCGGATAGTTGACGGATACTGATGCATTTCCGATGCCTTCGCCATATACCATCAGTTGCAGTTCGGGGTTCTGCATTCCGGCATACCAAAACGGAGGATCGATTTTGTTAACGTTCATAGCTGCATACGTGCTAAGGGAAAGTAGGATAGTTCCCAAGATTAAGAATACTTTTTTCATGATAGTCGCTTTACGGTTAATTTTTGTGCTAATGTAAAACAAATAGCGGAGAAAGTTGGTCTTTCTCCGCTATCTCTACCTTATTATATTATGCAAACGTTTTCAGTAGGTTGTTATTTGATTGGGGCAACACTGGCTGTATCGACTTTCCCTTTGAAAAAGTCATCTTTTTTGCGTCGGTCCCGAATGTCTTTCAGCCAAGCTTCGGCAGCATTGTACCGGTTGTTTTCTCCGATGATGGCTATGCCGTCGCTATCCACTTCCTGAGGCAGCTCTTTACTGCCTTTCGGTCGGGTTTTCAGGTAGGCTTCCAGGCATTGTTCGGCTTTGGGCGTATTCCGGAGGGAGTAGTAATAGATGTAGGCCATGTCGTATAGCAACTTATGGTTTCCGATTTCATATTTCTCGTAACGCGTCTGCAAGGACTTTATCTGCTCGTCAAACATGAGTGCCGACTTATAGCAGTCTGTTAAACCTACGTACAAGCGTATCATGGCGCTGTCCGGAGGCAAGGCATAGGCTATGGCTTCTTCCAGGTATTGCACTCCGGCTTCTTTCCAGGATGTTTTGGCACAAGAGCGCCCCAGGTAATATAGCAGGTTTACATTCCGTGGGTCATATTGACGGGCTACTTCCAGCATATCGTGTGCTTCGTAGTATTTCCCCGTTGCGTAGTAGCTTATTCCCAGGTAGTAGCAAGTCTGGAAAGTACTATCCCCCTGGCTGACCAGGGTTTCGTATCTTTGTATGGCAGTTGGGTAGTACTTGTTCAGGCAATACGCCTGCGCATTCAGTTGGTTTACAATAACGTTGGTAGTGTCCCTTTTGCGATATTCTTCGGTAGCGTCTATGGCGTAGTCGTAATCATTTCCTGCTATATAGATTTGAGCGAGTTTGGCAGCTGCCAGGTAATCTGTGGGATATAGCTCTTGAATAAGGTGATAAGACCCTAATGCCGACAACGGATCCTGCATTCCTTCGAAACTTTGTCCCATCAGGTGAAGGGCGATGGCGGAACTGTCTTTTTCTGCCAGCAGGCTGCTTTCTCCCAATGCTTCCTGATATTCGCGCTGGTTGAGCAGCAGAGTGATATACTGTATCCGGGCGTATTTGTTATCCGGATTCAAGTCGAGCGCCTTTTGGTAATAGCCCAAGGCTTGTTTGTATTTTGCCACACTCCTGCTACAGTCTGCCGCCTCAATGTAGGCGCGTGGGTTCAGGGAGTCTTGTGCCACGATTTGTTGAAATACCTCTAAAGCTCCCATACTGTTGCCCAATCCTTTCAAGGCTCTTCCTTTCTGGTAGAGTAGGGGAACAGTCGGTGTTTCCTGTTCGATAAGCGACAGTGCTGTTTCGTAATCATAATTGGCCATTGCATCCTGAATAGGATTGGCATTCTGTGCTGTCAAGAAGGAGCAACAGGCACTGAGACATAGGGAAATAAGAAGTTTTCTCATAACTTTGGGCATTAGTGTGTAGTGAAACTGTGTGCAAGTTACTAAAAAGAATGTATTTACGAAATAATCGTAATGAGTTTTAGATAGATTAACGAATAAAAGAAGCGCCCTTCCCGTAAGGAAAGAGCGCTTCGTATTGTGTTTATTTAATTCCGAATGCTTGATTACATCAAGAATCCCAGCAAGATACCGGCTGCTACGGCAGAACCGATTACACCTGCTACGTTCGGGCCCATGGCATGCATCAGCAAGTAGTTCGTCGGGTCGTATTCCAAACCAACTACCTGGGAGATACGTGCAGAGTCGGGTACGGCAGATACACCGGCATTACCAATCAACGGATTAATCTTGTTATCCTTCTTCAAGAAGAGGTTGAAGAGCTTCACGAAGAGTACGCCGGAAGCAGTAGCAATGACGAATGACAATGCACCGAGACCGAATATCTTGATTGAATCCAGCGTCAGGAACTCGGATGCTTGCGTAGAAGCACCTACAGTCAGACCGAGCAGTATGGTGATCGTATCAATCAACGGACCGCTGGCAGTATTTGCCAAACGACGTGTCACGCCACTTTCTTTCAACAGGTTGCCGAAGAACAGCATACCCAGCAAAGGCAGACCGGACGGAACCAGGAACGTAGTAAGCAACAGACCTACAATCGGGAATATTACCTTTTCCGTATGAGATACGGCGCGCGGCGGTCTCATGCGGATGAGACGTTCATTCTTACTGGTCAGCCAGCGCATGATAGGCGGCTGTATCACAGGCACCAACGCCATATAAGAGTAGGCTGATACCGCAATAGCACCCATCAGGTTAGGAGCCAGTTTAGAAGAAAGGAAGATAGCGGTCGGACCGTCGGCACCACCGATGATACCGATTGCACCGGCTTGCATAGGGTCGAATCCTATTTCAAGGGCAATCATGTATGCACCGAAAATACCGAATTGGGCAGCAGCACCTACCAGCATCAGCTTCGGGTTCGATATCAAGGCGGAGAAGTCCGTCATGGCACCGATACCGAGGAAGATCAGTGGCGGATACCATCCGGATGTCACTCCCTGATACAGAATGTTGAGTACAGAACCTTCCTCATAGATACCTACTTTCAGTCCGGCATCCATATTGAAAGGGATATTACCGATGAGCATACCGAAACCGATAGGAATCAGCAGCATCGGCTCAAATTCCTTGGCAACAGCCAAGTATATGAAGAACAAACCTACCAGGAGCATGATGACGTGTCCCACCGTTGCATTGGCAAAACCCGTATATGTCCAGAAGTCGGCAAGGTTGTTTCCTAAAAATGTGATAAATTCTCCCATATTATTCAATAATTACGAGGTCAGTACCTTCGAGAACGGAGTCTCCTTTACTTACATTAATAGCGGTAATCTTACCGTCTTTGTCGGCGTTGATATTGTTTTCCATCTTCATGGCTTCCAGAATGATGATAACCTGGCCTTTCTTAACGGTATCGCCTACATTAACCTTAATGTCGAGGATTACACCGGGCAGCGGAGATTTCACGCCTGACTTGCCGGTAGAAGCAGCAGCCGGTTTTACAACCGGTGTTGCAGGAGCAGCAGGAGCTGAAGTTGCAACCGGGCGTACCACAGGTCTTGCAGCAGCCTTCGGCGCTTTTTCCATTTCAACTTTATAAGGAGTACCGTTCACTTCTACATGAGCGATATTATCTTCAATATCTCCAATGGCAACCTTGTAAGTGTTACCGTTAATTTTATACTTATATTCTTTCATCGTTTTATCTTTTTAGAGGTAACTTTACTTTCTGTGAGGGGTTTCACGCAATGTGTAAATCTTGGAACTCCACGGTGAGTAGCTGCGTTTTACGCGAGTGATGGTAAGCACGGTGTCTTCCACGTCGTGTACGTCGCTCTGCATTTCGTGCATAGCCATGGCAATAGCAGCGAATACTTCTCCAGGAGCCTGGCCCAGTCGCTTTTCTTTGGCTTCTTGCTTGTCGGTGATACCTTTTGCCTTCATTGCATTGCGTGCACTGAGGCTTACGGATATCTTGCCTACAATCTTGAAGGAGAGGAAAAGAAGAATCAGACCGCAGAATACAACACTCATGGCGGAGATAGCCATACCGATACCTACACTGTCATGCTCTTCAAACTTTTCCATCTTGGCATTGCTGTCGATGGTCATGTTGTTGGTACTTGGAGTCACATACTTGTCTTCACTGGCACCTTTTACTTCCCACTTCTCGGCTGCATCGCTGACGCGGGCATACGATTGGTTGGCTTGCAACGTGCCGGCAGGTATTGTAACCTGATCCAACAGTTTCTTGCCGGAGTCGTACAAACCGATCCAGTTTGAACTCTGGGCATCCAGCTTGAAGCTGGTGTGGAACGTACCCCTTCTTGGCTCTCCATCAGCCCAGAACAATGCATGCTGACGAGGTTTTACCAGGGTCAGAACGTCACCTTTAGGGATAAAATAACTGGTTGTATCACCCGGCTGACTGCTATGTTTCAGATAGTAGCCAGCAAGGTTGGCACTACCGAATGATCTGTTGAATATTTCAATCCATGCGTTGTGCAAGCCGTAGTCATCCTGAAAGTTGCTTTCATTTTCAATCAGCACTTCATTCAGCAGCAGCTTGTTGTTCGATCTCTGCTCTTTGCAGGAAGAGCAGAAGCCTAACACCAGCATCAACGAAAGGAATATTCCGATTTTTGTTTTATTCATAATCGTTCTTGTTTTAATGTAAAAAGCCTGATTACAAAGGAATATTACCATGCTTCTTAGCCGGGTTAGTCAATTTCTTAGTTTGTAACTGTTGCAGGGCGCGGATGATACGGAAACGCGTGTTGCGCGGTTCGATAACATCGTCAATGTAACCATACTTGGCTGCATTATAAGGATTAGCGAACAGTTTGGTGTATTCGGCTTCTTTTTCTGCGAGGAATTGTGCCGGATTTTCTTGCTCTTTGGCTTCGCGGGCATACAATACTTCTACGGCACCTGCGCCACCCATTACGGCGATTTCGGCAGTAGGCCATGCATAGTTCATGTCGCCACGGAGTTGCTTACAGCTCATCACGATGTGTGAACCACCGTAAGACTTACGCAGAGTGATAGTTACTTTAGGTACGGTAGCTTCACCGTAAGCATACAGCAACTTGGCACCGTGCAGAATTACACCGTTATATTCCTGGCCGGTTCCCGGAAGGAATCCCGGTACGTCTACCAATGATACCAAAGGAATATTGAAGGCATCGCAGAAACGAACGAAGCGGGCACCCTTGCGAGATGCATTGCTGTCGAGCACACCTGCCAAATACTTGGGCTGGTTGGCAACGATACCTACGGACTGACCGTTGAAGCGGGCAAAACCGATGATGATATTCTTGGAATAGTCTTTCTGGATTTCGAGGAACTCGCCGTTATCTACAATAGCACCGATTACTTCGTACATATCATATGGCTTATTCGGGTTATCAGGAATAATCTCGTTCAAAGAGTCTTCCAGACGGTCGATGGGATCTGCGCAATCTACGTAAGGAGCTTCCTCCAGGTTGTTTTGCGGGATATACCCCAAAAGTCTGCGGATCAAGCCCAAACCTTCTTCTTCTGTCTTGGCAGTGAAGTGAGTAACGCCGGACTTAGTAGAGTGTACGCTTGCGCCACCCAGGTTTTCCTGACTAACATCTTCACCGGTTACAGTCTTCACAACTTTCGGACCGGTAAGGAACATATAAGAGGTACCTTCCATCATCAGAGTGAAGTCCGTCAAAGCGGGAGAGTAAACAGCACCACCGGCACAAGGACCGAAGATACCTGAGATCTGCGGAATAACACCGGAAGCAAGGATATTGCGTTGGAAGATTTCAGCATAACCGGCCAAGGCATTGATACCTTCCTGGATACGTGCACCACCCGAGTCGTTGATACCGATACAAGGAGCACCCATCTTCATGGCTTGGTCCATAATCTTACAGATCTTCAAAGACATGGTTTCGGACAGGGAACCTGCAGAAACCGTAAAGTCTTGTGCAAAGATGTAAACCAGGCGACCTTCGATTGTACCGCAACCGGTTACTACACCATCACCGGGATAGTGTTTCTTTTCCATGCCGAAGTTTGTGCATCTGTGTTCTACGAACATATCCATTTCTTCGAAACTGCCTTCATCGAGGAGCATGGCTATGCGCTCGCGAGCTGTATATTTACCCTTCTCGTGTTGCTTGGCAATTGCTTTTTCACCACCACCAAGACGTGCAGCGGTACGGCGGTCTATAAGCTCTTTAATCTTTTCAAGTTGATTACTCATCTTATTATTTGCTATTTTGTTATTTACTATGTACTAATTAAATACAATCCTTTATTTTAGAAGCCGATTCTTACTTCTGCATTTTGCAAAGGGGCAAATCGTAAATCCTGGAATTGTAATTCTTACGGTTTTTCGCAAAGTTCAGTCAATACACCGAGGGTTGATTTCGGGTGCAAGAATGCGATACTCAGACCTTCTGCGCCTTTGCGGGGAGCTTTGTCGATGAGGCGGATGCCTTTTTCTTCAACTGTGGCCAGTGCATTAGCTACTCCGTCTTCCACTGCGAATGCAAGATGGTGCATACCACCGTTACCATTGTTCTTTTCGATGAACTTGGCAATCGTACTTTCGGGAGAAGTCGGTTCCAGCAATTCAATCTTTACGTCGCCTACTTTCAGGAAGGCAGTTCTAACTTTCTGATCTTCTACAGTTTCGATGTTGTAGCACTTCAGACCTAAAACGTTTTCATAATACGGAAGGGCTTCTTCGATACTTTTAACGGCGATGCCCAGATGCTCAATGTGTGAAATCTTCATAACTATATAAATTAATGTTGGTATTGATTCCTTTTTTAAGGGTATAAAGTAGCGCAAAGAAAGAGATTTCTTCTAAAATAAAGAAATTTTTCGTCAATTAATTAATGGATAATTGGAGTTTGGAAGACTTTTTTTAGACTTTTGATAGGTACATCGTCCGCTAACGAACATCACTACTGTCCGAAAATGAACACTTCCCCCCTTGTAGTACCTCTCCAACCAGTTGGCACGGTCTTTGCTTTTCTGTTACCGACAATTTTAAAGACCGAACATGAAAAAGAATATTTTACTTGTAGCTTGTTTTTTGATGCCGTTGGCAACCATGGCACAGAATGATACCTTAGGGCATGAACGCAACATCACTTTGGCAGAAGCTGTTGCTTTGGCGCGTACACAGTCCGTAGATGCCGCTGTGGCACTGAATGAGCTGAAAACAGCCTATTGGGAATACCGTACTTTCCGTGCCGACCTGTTGCCGGAAGTGAACTTTACCGGTACACTGCCTAATTATAGGAAGTCGTACAGCACCTATCAGAATTCCGATGGCTCTTATAGCTTTGTCCGTAACAATACGATGGAATTGTCCGGCCAGCTTTCTGTTGATCAGAATATCTGGGTTACGGGAGGTAAGTTGTCATTGACCTCTTCACTCGATTTTATCAAGCAGCTGGGCTCGGGGGGAGACAAGCAGTTTATGTCTGTTCCCGTGAGCCTCGAATTGACACAACCTATCTTTGGCGTGAATAACTTGAAGTGGAACCGTCGTATCGAACCGGTGCGCTATGCCGAGGCAAAAGCCGCCTTTATCTCGGCTACGGAAGAAGTGACCATGAAAACCATTACTTATTTCTTCAACCTCTTGCTTGCCAAAGAAGCCCTTGCCACGGCACAACAGAACAAAGTGAATGCTGACCGCCTTTACGAAGTAGCGATAGCCAAGCGAAAGATGGGACAGATTTCGGAGAACGACTTGTTGCAGCTGAAACTGAACTCCCTGCAAGGCAAAGCCGACGTAACGGAAGCTGAAAGTAACCTGAATGCCAGAATGTTCCAGCTTCGTTCTTTTCTCGGAGTGTCCGAGCAAGAGACCTTGAATCCGGTGTTACCCGCTTCTGTTCCCAATATTAAAATGGAATATGACCGTGTATTGAATAAGGCATTGGAGCGTAACTCATTTGCGCAGAATGTCCGTCGTCGCCAGTTGGAAGCCGATTATGAAGTGGCTACAGCACGAGGTAACTTGCGGAGTGTCGACCTTTTTGCCAGTGTCGGTTATTCGGGACAAAACCATGAATTTTCATCTGCTTATAGAGACTTGCTTGATAATCAGATTGTGGAGATCGGTGTCAAAATACCTATCCTCGACTGGGGAAAACGCCGTGGAAAGGTACGGGTAGCCAAGAGCAACCGCGAAGTGGTGCTTTCCAAACTCCGTCAGGAACAGATGGACTTCAACCAGGACATCTTCCTGTTGGTGGCTAATTTTAATAACCAGGCACAGCAGTTGGGCATTGCCGAAGAAGCGGATGTGATTGCCGAAAAACGTTATAAGACCAGTGTCGAGACGTTTATGATCGGTAAAATCAGTACCCTGGATTTGAACGATGCGCAGAACTCCAAAGATGAAGCCCGCCAGAAGCATATATCCGAGCTTTACTACTTCTGGTACTATTTCTATCAACTCCGCAGCCTGACGCTTTGGGATTTTGAACAGAATACGGAGCTTGAGGCGGACTTTGAAGATATCATAAGAGGATAAATTAATGGGCAGTTGGGAAAATATTTTTTCCCAACTGGGGAAATATTTTTCTCCAGTTGAGTAGAAATATTCAAGGTATTCTAAATAATCCCTTAGTTACTTCTCCTTCGAAAGAAAAATAATCTGTGTTAATCAGTGTAATCTGTGGTGAAATCATTATTTTTGCGGGAAACATAACAGCAAATCTTATGATACTGATAATAGACGACGATAGCGCCGTGCGCTCTTCCCTTAGTTTTATGCTGAAACGTGCCGGGTACGAAGTGAAAACAGCTCCCGGCCCTCGTGAAGCTATGGATATAGTTCGTGCAGAGGCTCCTGCGCTGATATTGATGGATATGAACTTCACCCTTTCCACCACCGGAGAAGAAGGACTCACCTTATTGAAGCAAGTCAAGGTATTTCGTCCCGATGTGCCCGTTATCCTGATGACAGCATGGGGAAGCATCCAACTTGCCGTACAAGGCATGCAGGCAGGAGCTTTCGATTTCATCACCAAGCCCTGGAACAATGCCGCCCTTCTGCAACGCATCGAAACTGCTCTTGAACTGACCGCTGCACCCAAAGATGTGCCGGAAGAACAAGCCACCACTTTGAATCGTAGCCATATTATCGGTAAGTCTCAAGGACTGATGGAAGTGCTGAACACCGTAGCCCGTATAGCCCGCACCAATGCTTCTGTATTGATTACGGGTGAGAGCGGAACCGGTAAGGAGTTGATAGCCGAAGCCATCCACATCAACAGTCAGCGACTGAAACAGCCTTTTGTCAAGGTCAATCTCGGCGGTATCTCGCAGAGTTTGTTTGAAAGCGAAATGTTCGGCCATAAGAAAGGTGCATTTACCGATGCCAGTGCCGACCGCATAGGCCGTTTTGAAATGGCAAACAAAGGAACTATTTTCCTGGATGAGATAGGTGATCTTGATCCGTCCTGCCAGGTGAAATTGCTGCGTGTACTGCAAGACCAGACCTTCGAAGTGCTGGGTGACAGCCGTCCCCGCAAAGTCGATGTACGCGTTGTTTCGGCTACCAATGCCGATTTGCGTAAGATGGTTTCCGAACGTACCTTCCGCGAAGACCTTTTCTATCGTATCAACCTGATAACCGTAAAACTTCCTTCTTTGCGCGAGCGTCGCGAGGATATACCTTTGCTGGCACGCCACTTTGCCGACCGTCAGGCCGAAGTAAACGGTTTGCCACGCACGGAATTCTCGGCAGATGCCTTGAACTTCCTTTCGCGATTGCCCTATCCGGGTAATATCCGCGAGTTGAAGAATCTGGTAGAACGCACCATCCTGGTCAGCGGTAAATCGGTGCTGGATGCAACCGACTTCGATGCCCAATACCTGCGCCACGACGAACCGGCAAAAGCAGCCGAAGGCACTTCATTCTCAGGCATGACCCTCGACGAAATAGAACGACAGACTATCCTGCAAGCTCTGGAACAGCATAAAGGAAATCTCAGCCAGGTGGCAGTGTCGCTGGGCATCAGCCGCGCTGCCCTCTACCGCCGTCTGGAGAAATACAACATAACCGTGAATGACTAATAACTGAAAATCGTGCGCATCAAATTCTTCTTTTTCATACTCGTTCTCTTTCTGCTCGGTTTGAGTGGAGCACTCATTCATTTGCTGGGAGGAATGAGACCTATGTACTTGTATATATTGGAGGGGGTTATTCTCTTTATCCTTATATATCTGGTGGTGTTCTACAATAAGATAGTGAAGCCGATGAACACGATAGGTAGCGGTATGGAACTGTTGCGCGAACAAGATTTCAGCAGTCGCCTCAGCCAGGTGGGGCAGTACGAAGCCGACCGCATTGTGAACATTTTCAACCGTATGATGGAGCAGCTCAAGAATGAGCGGTTGCGTATGCGCGAACAGAATCACTTCCTGGATCTGCTGATTGAGGCGTCTCCGATGGGAGTTATCATCACTACTTTGGATGGTGAATTGTCGCAACTGAATCCGATGGCGATAAAGATGCTCGGCGTTCGCCTGGAAGAGGCGATGAACAAGCAGTTGGAACAAATAGACTCTCCGCTTGCTGCGGAGCTGGCAGTTATTCCTAAGGATGAGACATCCGTGGTCCGCCTCAATGATGCGAATATATATAAATGTACCCACTCTTCTTTTATCGACCGGGGCTTTAAGCATCCTTTCTTCCTGATAGAGCGCATGACGGAAGAGGTGATGAAGGCAGAAAAGCGTGCCTACGAGAAAGTAATCCGTATGATAGCCCATGAGGTGAACAATACGACAGCGGGCATCACTTCCACGCTCGACACCGTGGAGCAGGCCCTCTCTACCGAAGACGACATGGAAGATATCTGTGAAGTAATGCGCGTCTGCACGGAGCGCTGTTTCTCTATGAGCCGTTTCATCACCCGTTTTGCCGATGTGGTGAAGATACCCGAACCGACATTGTCACCCGTTCAGTTGAATGACCTGGTGTCTATGTGCAAGCGCTTCATGGAAGGAATGTGCAATGATCGCAGCATAAACCTTGTTTTGGAGTGCGATCCGGCAGTTGGAATCGTCCAGCTCGATCCTTCTCTTTTTGAACAGGTGCTGGTGAATATCATCAAGAATGCAGCCGAGAGTATAGAAGGTGCGGGAGAAACGGATAAACAAGGCGAAGTAATAGTAAGGACCACTGCCCCCGCTTCTGTCGAAGTCGTTGACAATGGTCCGGGGATAAGCAAAGAGGCCGAAGCTAAACTCTTCAGCCCCTTCTTTTCCACCAAACCGAACGGGCAGGGAATCGGTCTGGTGTTCATTCGGGAAGTGCTGAGCCGGCATGGTTGTACGTTCTCCCTGCGTACTTACAACGATGGGTTGACTCGCTTCCGCATACTATTTCCATAAAAATCTTTTGCGTATTCGTCCAATATCCTCTTGATTCCTTGTCCGATAATGACGTAATCCTTTTCGTTCAGGTTGGCGAGTGAGGCGCGTATGCTCCATTCGGGACCATCAAAACCGCCACCGTTCAGCAGTACCAAGGAGGTTTCTTTGGCAAGGCGGAAGACAACATTCAGCGGACTGTAGGTACGTGTCAGATATTCTACAAAGTCGTCCCCATAGAACTTCTTTGCCCAAACCAGCATATCAATTTCAGTGTAATAACCTACCCGAAGAGGGTCTTCCGCCAATGTGAAACCAGTGTTATCCCAAAGGGCATGCAGACGGCGGCGGATAATTTCCTGCATCTTTTGTTTATATCGGTTCTCTTTGTCCAGTAGGGCAAAAGAGGCGAAAAGGCTCATTTGTATCTGTTGCGGCAGAGATAGTCCGGCAGTATGGTTCAAAGCCACTTGCCGGCTGTCCGCTACCATGCGGTCGATGAACTTCAGTTTCTCCGGGTGCAGGGTGAGGCTGGAGTAGCGGCGGTTCAGAACCTCACGCTTTTCTTTTGGCAGGCGGGATATTTGCCGGTCGAAGATATTGAATTCATGCAAGGCGATGACAGCATTGCGCCAACCTGTGGCACCAAAGTATTTGGAGAAGGAATAGACGCAAAGCGTATTATAAGGCAACTCTGCCATGAACGAACGGAAGTGTGGGCTGAAAGTACCATAAACATCGTCCGTGATAATCATCAGATTCGGATTGTCGTTCTTCACAATGTCTACGATGCGTGCCATCGTCTCTGGACTGAGGGCGTAGCTGGGCGGATTGCTGGGATTGGTGACGAAGAGGGCCTTAATGGCAGGGCTTTTCAACCGGTCGATGTCTTCATCGCTGTATTGCCACAGATGCAGTCCGTCGGGGCTCATGCGGTTGGCATGGATCTTGGTTACGTGAAATTGGTAGCGGTCCAGTTGCGGAATTTCGATATAGGGTGTAAAGGCAGGAACCATGAGAACGATGCCGTCGCCCCGGTTCAGCAGGAAGTTCTCTTGCAGTGAGTCGAAGAGGTAGCACATGGCGGCGGTTCCGCCTTCGGTGGCAAAGAGGTCGAAAGTGCCGCGCGGAGGGCGGTTGTCGCACATTTCCTGGCTTAAGTAATCTTGTACTAATAGTTCGGTGAAGTGCAGGATGCGGTCGGGCACGGGGTATTGATCGCCAATGACGCTTTCGGCCCATTCGTGCACCAGACTGTCCGGGTCGGCGGCATGTTGCATCAGCAGATAGTTATAGGTCTGTTCCAGTAGTTTGGCGCCGGCGGCGGTGGTGTTCTTCTTCAAGAATGCTTCGAAGCGGGAGGCAATGCCTTCTTTGTCGGGTATGCCGGCAATACCTTCGGGCAAGTTCATGGTGCGGCGGCACTCTTCCAGTCCGAACTGTCCCAGCAGGAAGAAGGCTTCGCGTGGGGTGGTGGCTATCCAGTTCGGGTTACCGCGTCCTGCATTCAGTAGGGTGCGGGCGGTCTTTTTCAGACTTTCGTCTGCCAGGTCGATGAGGCGGTTCTTCAGTTCAAAGGGACTGATGCTCTCCATCTTCTTTTCTAAAAGTTTTGTATCCATTATGTTAAGGTTTAGGTAATTCGATCCTACTTTTTATTTTTTGCTTCTTAAAAACTAATTCTTCAGTATTCTTTAAATCAGCAATACGATGACTACTCCCCATATTATTAATAAGGTATTACCCACGGCATACGTCACAGTATATCCCAGCGCAGGCGTTTCGCTTTCCACCGCATCCTGTACTGCACCTAGCGCGGCAGTTGTGGTGCGGGCCCCCGCGCAAACTCCCAGGGCTATGGCCGGATGGAATTTGAATACATACCTTGCCAGCAACAGTCCGATAATCAGTGGCAGGGTAGTGGCTACCGCTCCTACCAGGAACAGGCTGAGGCCGACATCGCGGAAACCTTGTACGAAACTTGGCCCTGCCGAGATGCCCACTACGGCGATGAACATATTCAGACCCACGTTATTCAGCACCCATTGCGACGGCTCCGGGATGCGTCCGAATGTGGGATGCTTGCTGCGCAGCCAGCCGAATACCAATCCGGCAATCAGCGCGCCGCCGCTTGTGCTCAAGCTGATGGGAACGCCGCCGATATGGATGGCCAATGCTCCGAATAATCCCCCGATAAGAATGCCCAACCCTACGAATATCATATCCGTCTGGTTGGTGGGACGGTCTATGTAACCCAGGCGTCGGGCGGCTGTTTCCACTTCCTGGCGGGTTCCCACCACTTCTACCACGTCGCCGGCATCCACCACCGTTTGTGCCAGCACGGGGATGTCTATTCCCGCCCGCTTGATGCTTCGGATACTGACTCCGTGCATGAACCTTTCCCTTCGGATAGTGGCAACCGTTTTTCCGGCAAATGTTTTGCGGGTCACCATCACGGGCAGCCTCTCTGCGGGGAAATCGAGTAACTGTGCATCCAGCACTTCGGGACCGATCCAATCTTCTTCGCCGATGACGTATTCGCGGCGTCCGCTCAGCACTACTTCATCTCCTATTTCTATCAGGATATTGGGCCCCACTTCGGTGACGACTCCCGACTTGCGGAGGCGTTCTACAAAGAGTCGCTTGCCGTTCCGCTGGAAGTAGACTTCGAGGTCGGTAACCGTTTTTCTCTTCTCGAACCATTCGTTTTTTACCCGGTAGGCGCGGAAGGTGACGGGGCGGGCTGCCGGCATAAATCCGGGCTCATCGGCCAGGGAGTTTCCCATCTTGGCTTCCAACTCTTTGCAGGCGGCTTTCACTTTCTCCAGCCCACCCAGCATTTTGGGTCCGATGGAAGACAGTACCCATGCCGATCCTGCCGTGCCGAAAATGTAGGTTACGGCATACGATACGGGGATGATGTTGATGAAACTCTGCCGTTGTGCTTCCCCCAGTTTCATATTTACCATTGTGTCTTCGGCTACCCCAATTACGGCAGAGATGGTTTGCGAACCCGCCAGCAGCCCTGCCGCTTCACCGGGATTATAGCCCATCAGCAGAGAGAGCAGCCAGGTGACTGCCAGTACCGATACACACATCAGCACCGCAAAAGCCACCTGTGGCAATCCGTCTTTCTTCAACCCACGGAAGAACTGGGGACCTACTTTGTATCCCACTGCAAAGAGGAATAACAGGAAGAATACCGATTTGATGGGTCCCGGCACGGCTATGTTCAACTGCCCCACCACCACACCGACAAGCAGTACGCTGGTGACAGTGCCCAGTGTGAACTTGCCGATACGCAGCTTGCCCAGCCAGAATCCCAGGAAGAGGGTGAGGAAGATGGCTAATTCGGGACGTTCCCTAAGCTGATTGAATATCCATTCCATAATTAAGCGTTTATATTGGTTATTCCGATGCTTTTTGAGGCGTCGTTTCGCTATAGAACGGCTTTTAACAGGAAGTGTTTGGAGTAAAAGGGGTTTTTTAGAACATTTATTCCGCAAAACCGAGCATTAATAAAAAGTTTTCTTCCGTACCTTTGCGAACTAAAATATAGGTAAAAAGAGGTATGAAATTATTTTTTAAGGTATTTCTACTCGTTCAGCTGATTACTCTGCCATTGCGGGCACAATATATGGTACAAGGCGTTGTCACCGACTCATTGACAAAAGAGCCATTGCCTTATACATCGGTCTATCTGAAGGGGACCAGCGAGGGAGGTATGACCGACAATAACGGCCGTTTTTCTTTTAAAACGCATCGTCCGGAAGCCATGTTGGTTATTTCGGCTGTAGGATACAATGAATATGCGCGGCTGATTCATCCGGCACGTGCTTCTCGTTTTAACATAGCCCTGTCACCGGCTACTTATGCACTGGACGAAGTAGTGGTGAAGCCGAAACGGGAGCGGTACAAGAAAAAAGACAATCCCGCCGTGGAGTTTGTGCGGCAGATGATAGATCACCGGAACGACTATTCTCCCAAGGAACGCGACTTCTGGCAACGCGACCGTTACGAAAAGATGACCTTTGCCATTAATAATTTTGACAGCGTGAAGCAGCAGAAATGGCTTTACCGCAGGTTCAAATTCTTGACAGAATATGTCGACACTTCTGCCGTCACGGGCAAGCCGGTGTTGGCTGTTTCCAATCGCGAACTACTGGCTACGGACTATTACCGTAAGTCTCCACATAGCGAAAAGCAGTGGGTGCAGGCCCGCAGACAAGCCGGAGTAGATGAAATGCTTTCCCAACAAGGTATGGAACAGGCTATCAGCGTCACCATGACCGATGTAGATCTTTATGAAAACAACATAACGCTCTTCACTAATAAGTTTGTAAGTCCGCTTTCATCCATGGGACCTTCTTTTTATAAGTATTATCTGATGGATACACTTACTATTGCCGGGAAGCCTTGCGTCGACCTGACGTTCGTTCCCTTCAACTCCGAATCGTTCGGCTTCACGGGGCATTTGTACGTTATGCTAGATAGTACTTATTTTGTACGTCGCGCCGTGATGAACTTCCCTCAGAAAATCAATCTGAACTTTGTGGACTACATGAAGATAGAGCAGAACTTCGGTCGTGCGGACGACGGTACACGCCAGCTTCTCAGCGAAAGTATCACTACCGAGTTTAAGATCGTGGACAACAGCGACGGCATCTACGCCAAGCGGGATGTGTACTACCGGAACTATCTGTACGAACCGGATGACAAGGCTCTGCAAGCATTCCGCCGGCCGGAAAAGGTGATTGAAGAAACGGCCTCTTCTTCCTATTCGGAAGAATACTGGGATGCCAACCGGCACGTGGAGGTGAGCAAGAAGGAGACTTCGGTGGACAAGATGATGGCGCAGTTGCGCAGCTATCCCGTCTATTACTGGTCTGAAAAGGTGCTGAAGGTACTTTTCACGGGGTATATTCCTGCGCCAAAAGAGAAAGCGCCTCTGTTTTATATCGGTATGATGAACACTACAATCAGTGGAAATACATTGGAGGGTGTACGTCTGCGTGCCGGTGGCATGACGACGGCATGGCTCAATCCGCATCTGTTCGGCAAAGGATATGTGGCCTATGGAACCCGCGACCACCGCGTGAAGGGACTTGTCGAACTGGAGTATTCTTTCCATCAGAAGAAGGAGTACGCCAATGAGTTTCCTATCCATTCGCTGAAACTCCGTTATTCTTCGGATGTCAACCAATATGGACAACATTATCTCTACACCAGCCAAGATAATGTTTTCCTGGCGTTGAAGCGGCAGAAGGACGATCGCATCGGCTATCAGAGCAAGGCGGAAGCAACGTATACGAGCGAATTTCATTCCGGTTTTTCTTTTCAGCTGACTACCCGTCTGCGGAAAGATGAATCGTCGCATCTCATTCCGTTCGTCAAGCAGGACGCGAACGAGACTTTTGTAAAAAGTATTTCTACCAGTGAACTGGAAGTGAAGCTGCGCTATGCCCCTAATGAGAAGTTCTTTCAGACCCAGTGGAACCGTTTTCCCGTATCGCTGGATGCCCCCGTCTTTTCGCTTACGCACACGATGGCGGCTAAAGACTTTCTTGGGGGAGATTATACCTATCACTATACCGAGGCAGGCTTTCAGAAACGTTTTTGGTTCTCGGCCTTCGGTTATACCGATGTCATCCTGAAGGCGGGAAAAGTTTGGAACAAAGTGCCTTTCCCTCTGCTCATTATCCCGAATGCCAATCTTTCTTATACCATTCAGCCGGAATCTTATTCACTGATGAATGCTATGGAGTTTATGAACGATGAATATGCTTCCTGGGATGTGACTTATTATCTGAACGGCTGGCTTTTTAACCGTGTTCCTTTGTTGAAAAAGCTGAAATGGCGTGAAGTGCTTTCATGCCGCGGCTTGTATGGAAACCTGAGTGACAAAAATAATCCGGCTTATAATGAGGACTTGTTCCGTTTTCCTGTTACCAGTACCACTATGGGGCATACTCCTTATGTAGAAGCCGGGGTTGGCATTGAAAATATTTTTAAGATACTTCGTGTCGATTATGTATGGCGTTTGACTTATCGAAATTTACCAAATATTGATAAATCCGGGCTTAGAATTAGTCTTCATATGACATTTTAACGTAAATCTTACTAAAGGAACATTAAATCGGATAAAAAGACTAATCTCAATTGAGTAAAATACCCTAAATTTGAGCAATTTTTTAAACTCTAAATAATAACAATGGCAATGAAAGAAAACATTAAGCCGGCAACCGGGCGTTTAGGCGTGTTGGTAGTCGGAGTAGGTGGTGCGGTTGCTACCACTATGATAACCGGAACATTAGCAGCTCGCAAGGGCTTGGCAAAAGCTATAGGCTCAATCACACAAATGGCTACTATGCGTATGCAGGATGGCAAAGAAAAACTTATCAAAGACATAGTGCCTTTGGCCGACCTGAATGATATTGTTTTCGGTGGTTGGGATATTTTCCCGGATAATGCCTACGAAGCTGCTATGTATGCAGAGGTGCTGAAGGAGAAAGACTTGAATCTGGTAAAGGATGAGTTGCAAGCTATCAAGCCGATGCCTGCCGCATTCGACCACAACTTTGCAAAGCGCCTGAACGGTACGTACATCAAGAAAGCTGAGACTCGTTGGGACATGGTGGAGCAACTGCGTGAGGATATCCGCAACTTTAAAGCTGCCAATAACTGCGAACGTATTGCTGTATTGTGGGCTGCAAGTACCGAAATTTATATTCCGCTGACTAAAGAACACGAATCCCTCGCTGCTTTGGAAAAGGCTATGAAGGAAAACAATACCGAAGTGATTTCTCCGAGTATGTGTTATGCTTATGCTGCTATTGCAGAAGGTGCTCCGTTCATCATGGGTGCTCCTAATCTGTGTGTAGATACTCCGGCTATGTGGGAATTCTCCAAGAAGATGAATGTGCCTATCTCCGGTAAGGACTTCAAGAGCGGTCAGACCCTGATGAAAACTGTGCTTGCCCCGATGTTCAAGACTCGTATGCTGGGTGTTAGCGGTTGGTTCTCTACCAACATCCTGGGTAACCGTGACGGCGAAGTGCTGGACCAGCCCGAAAACTTCAAAACGAAAGAAGTCAGCAAGTTGTCTGTTATCGACAATATCTTTGAACCTGAGAAATTCCCCGATCTGTACGGCGATGTATATCATAAAGTACGCATCAACTATTATCCTCCCCGCAAAGACAACAAGGAAGCATGGGATAACATCGACATCTTCGGCTGGATGGGCTATCCGATGGAAATCAAAGTTAACTTCCTGTGTCGCGACTCCATCCTTGCAGCTCCTATCGCACTCGACTTGGTTATCTTCAGTGATCTTGCCCAGCGTGCAGGTATGTGTGGCATCCAGACTTGGTTGTCATTCTTCTGCAAGAGCCCGATGCATGACTTCGAGCATCAACCGGTACACGACTTGTTCCAGCAATGGCGCATTGTGAAGGAGACTCTTCGCAATATGGTGGGTGAAACTGCACCAAGCTATCTGGATTAAAGAATAGTGATAAAGTGGTAGGGTGATAGAATGATGGGGTAGTAAATACTTTGTAGTTCTATCACTCTATTCTTTTTTTAAGTATCTCACTTTATCATTTTGTCACATTATCACTTTAATTATCCTATCACTTTTTAAATGAAGAAACCCTCCCTTCTCCCTGTAATAATAGGTACGGGCTTTGGCTCGGGCTTTTCTCCTTTTGCACCCGGTACTGCAGGAGCCTTGCTGGCTACGCTGATTTGGTTCGGGCTGTCTTATCTGGTTTCGGCTACCTGTCTGTTATGGCTGACGGTAGCATTGATTTTAGTATTCACCTTTGCAGGCATATGGGCTGCCGACTGCTTGGAAGAATCCTGGGGTGAAGACCCTTCGCGTGTGGTGGTCGATGAAATGGTCGGTGTGTGGATCGCTTTGCTGGCAGCACCTGCCGGACACTTTTGGTATGCATTGGGAGCTTTTGTCTTATTTCGTTTTTTCGATATACTCAAGCCTTTGGGTATCCGCCGTATGGAGAATTTGCCCGGTGGAGTAGGAGTGATGATGGATGATATCTTGTCCGGAGTCTATGGTTTTATAATTCTGATTATAGTAAGATGGATTATCAGTTGAAAGAAAAGAGCAAAGGCGCAAAGTGGCGCTATGATGTTTGGGTCTTTTTTAAGGCTCAATTGTCTGCGCAGTTTGCCAGTTTTGTCGATTTTCTGGTGACTATTCTTTTAGTAAAGGTTTTTGGTGTCTTTTATCTTTATGCTACGTTCATCGGTTCCGTAGTAGGAGGCGGTGTGAACTGTGCCATTAACTATGGCTGGGTGTTTCATGCCGAAAATGTAAAGAAGATGCATGTGGCTGTGAAGTACCTTTTTGTTTGGGGCGGCAGCATCCTGCTGAATACCTGGGGAACATTTGCGCTGACTGAGTGGCTTACAGGTATGCCGTGGGTCAACGGCCTGCTGGGCTATTATGTTGACAACGTGTTCATTCTGTCAAAGATCATTGTTGCGGTGCTGGTGGCCTTCTTTTGGAACTATCATTTACAGAAGTTTTTCGTTTACCGGAATCATAATTTCAAGGGATTTCTGAAACATTATTTTGAGAACAAAAAAGACGAATATGAATTATAGAGATTGGTTACAGCAGGTGATATACAAGATTATCAACCCTGTGGTGCGTGGTATGATTAAAATTGGTATTACGCCTAACTTCATTACGACTACAGGGTTGGTGCTGAACATCGTGGCAGCCGCCCTGTTTGTCTATGCAGGTATGTATAAGAGTGGCGACCTGGCTTATGTAGGCTGGGCAGGTGGAATTGTACTCTTTGCCGGATTGTTTGACATGATGGACGGGCGTGTGGCGCGTTTGGGTAATATGAGTTCTACTTTCGGTGCATTGTATGATTCTGTACTCGACCGTTATAGCGAACTGGTAACCCTGTTCGGTATCTTCTATTACTTGATACTGCAAGGTTATCTGTGGGGCTCCATGATTACGTTTGCTGCGCTGATTGGTTCGCTGATGGTGAGCTATGTGCGTGCTCGTGCCGAAGGCTTGGGACTGGAATGTAAAGTAGGGTTGATGCAGCGTCCCGAACGGGTTGTGTTGACTGCCCTCGGCGCCATCTTCTGTGGCGTTTTCGGAGATTGTACGGCATTCGATCCTATGCTGATAATGATTGTACCTTTAACCGTGATTGCCATCCTGGCAAACTGGACGGCATTTATCCGTCTGGCGCATTGCTATAAACTACTGAAAAATAAGTAATGAGAAATAGACTATTCCCCTCTATGAAAGAGACTGCTTTGGTTATTGGCATTACGGCGTTCTTCCTGATTTTGACAGCGGTCTGTATCGGGCTACGACCGGAACATTTCCTGATGTCAGGACTATTTCTTGTGCTGTTCTTTGCCGGAAAAACGACCCGTAAGTTGGCAGTAGCCCTATTGCCTTTTATTGTATTCGCCATCTCTTATGACTGGATGCGCGTATATCCTAATTATCAGGTAAATCCTATTGATGTAAAAGGGCTGTATGAGGCGGAAAAATCCCTTTTTGGTTTGTCTGTTGATGGCGTTACTCTTATCCCTTGTGAGTACTTTGCTTTGAACCATTGTTCGGTAGCCGATTTCTTTGCTGGCATTTTTTATCTTTGCTGGGTGCCGGTGCCCATTGCTTTCGGGTTATGGCTTTATCTGAAAGGCGATCGCAAGGTTTATCTCCGCTTTGCGATGGTATTCCTGCTGGTGAATCTTATCGGCTTTGCAGGATATTACATCCATCCGGCAGCCCCGCCCTGGTATGCTATGAACTACGGATTTGAGCCGGTGCTTGATACTCCGGGCAATGTAGCCGGCTTGGGACGTTTTGATGAACTGATGGGCTGTTCCATCTTCAACTCCATCTATGGGCGGAATGCCAACGTTTTTGCAGCGGTCCCCTCGCTCCATGCTGCTTATATGGTGGTAGCTTTGGCTTATGCTATCATAGCCCGTTGCAAGAAATGGCTGATTGCCCTGTTTGCTTTTATCATGGTCGGCATCTGGTGGACGGCGGTTTATTCAGGACATCATTATCTGATTGATGTAATGCTGGGTATTTCTTGTGCTCTGGTGGGCATTCTGGTCTTTGAAAAAGGACTGATGAAGTGGGGGGCTTTCAAGCGCTTCTACGAAAGATATAGCAGGTACATCTGCTAAATACTTATAACGCAGATTGGCGCAAATATGTGCGGATTTTATTCTTTACTTATAAAATCTGCGTATATTTGCGCCAATCTGCGTTTTCTAATTATAGAATAAAGAAGTATGAACAATTTTATTTTTTACAGCCCTACTGAGTTTGTTTTCGGAAGAGATACCGAAATGCAAGTTGGTGCACTGGCACGTAAGCACGGTGCACAGAAGGTGATGATTGTATATGGCGGTGGTTCTGTAGTGCGGAGCGGTCTGCTGGACAGAGTGAAGCAATCTTTGCAGGAAGCCGGCATCGAGTTCTGCGAAATGGGGGGCATTCAGCCCAATCCCGTAGATACAAAAGTATATGAGGGAATTGAAATTTGCCGTCGTGAACAAGTGGACATGATGCTCCCTGTGGGCGGTGGTTCTGTAATCGATACGGCGAAAGCCATTGCTGCCGGTGTGCCTTATGAGGGTGATTTCTGGAACTTCTTTATTGGTAAAGCTCAAGTTAAGAAAGCTTTGAAAGTAGCTGTAGTGCTGACCATCCCTGCTGCCGGTAGCGAAGGTTCGGGAAACTCGGTTATCACGAAAGTAGATACGTTGCAAAAGTTGAGTCTTCGCGCTCCTGAACTGTTGCGTCCCGTTTTCTCTATCATGAATCCCGAACTGACCTATACCTTGCCTCCTTTCCAAACGGCATGTGGCATTGCTGATATGATGGTGCATATAATGGAGCGCTACTTCACCAATACACCGGAGGTGGAAATCAGCGATCGCCTCTGCGAAGGCACGTTGATGGCTATTATTAAAATGGCTTACTGCGTAAAGCAGAATCCACGCGACTACAATGCACGTGCCAACGTCATGTGGTGTGGTAACATCGCTCATAACGGCACGTGCGGCATTGGCTGCGAAGAAGATTGGGCTTCGCACTTCCTGGAACATGAAGTCAGCGCCATTTACAACGTAACACATGGAGCGGGCTTGTCTGTGATTGTCCCTGCCTGGATGACCTTTATGGCAGAGCATAACCCGAAGAAGATTGCACAGTTTGCCACCCGTGTCTTGGGTGTGCCCGAATCGGAAGATTTGGAGGAAATGGCTTTAGCCGGAGTTTCCCGCCTGAAATTCTTCTTCCGCTATATGGGCCTGCCGGTCAACTTCAAAGAACTGGGAATCGAGAATCCCGATATAGATTGCCTGGCAGATAGCTTGCATCGCAATAAAGGAGAATTTGTGGGCAATTATGTGAAGCTGACGAAAGAAGACAGTAAGGAGATATATTGTTTAGCTTTATAAAAAAAGACGGCGAAGTTTTTTGTTTACTTCGCCGTCTTTTCTATTTGATTTCGATTTCTTCCTTCATATCTATCTCTTCACCTTGCGGATCGTAGAATACATATTCCAAAAACGCCAGTTTCTGGTTTGGAATAATCTTTATACCGAATCCGTACTTCATCTGCCACTTTCGTCTCAGGGAAACGAGTCCTTGATTGATGTAGGCTGCGATGTACGGGTGGATGTGTAACGAGAATTTCTTAATCTTCAATTTGTTGACCAGATAGTCAATTTTACTCTCTAAGGTGTCCGTAAAGAGGATGGACGATTTAATTGTGCCTTTTCCGAAACAGGTAGGACAAGTCTCCAGGGTATTGACATCCATGGCCGGGCGCACGCGTTGGCGGGTAATCTGCATCAGCCCGAATTTGCTGAGCGGCAGGATGTTGTGGCGTGCTCTGTCCTTCTGCATGTTTTGGCACATACGTTCGTAAAGCTTCTGTCGGTTTTCGGCTTCGTTCATATCAATGAAGTCCACCACGATGATACCACCCATATCTCTCAGTCGCAACTGGCGTGCCAGTTCGTCGGCTGCTCCCAGATTCACTTCCAGTGCGTTGGCCTCCTGCCCGTTGGCATTCTTGGTGCGGTTACCGCTGTTCACGTCTACTACGTGAAGCGCCTCAGTATGCTCAATAATCAGGTAGGCACCACTTTTGTATGAAACGGTTTTGCCAAATGACGACTTGATCTGTTTGGTGATACCAAAATTGTCATAGATGGGGAGTTGCCCTTTGTACAGCTTCACGATTCCTGCCCGTTCAGGGGCGATGAGAGTTACGTAGTCCTTTATTTCGTGGTACACCGCTTCGTTGTTCACGTGGATGTTTTCGAAAGAAGGATTAAACAAGTCGCGCAGTAAACCTACGGCACGGCTGGTTTCTTCGTAAATCAGTGTCGGAAACTTGGTGGCTTTCTGTACCTTTGTGATGGCTTCTTCCCAATGTTTCAGTAAAACTTTAAGCTCTCCATCAAGCTCGGCCACGCGCTTTCCTTCGGCAACAGTGCGGACGATAACACCAAAGTTCTTTGGTTTGATGCTCATCAGCAGTTGTTTGAGGCGGGCACGCTCTTCGCTCGATTTAATTTTTTGTGATACGGAAACCTTATCGTTGAAAGGAATAAGCACGAGATATCTTCCTGCAAAAGATAGTTCGGAAGTCAGTCGTGGTCCTTTGGTCGAGATGGGTTCCTTAACAATCTGCACCACTACTTCTTGTCCCACCTTGAGTGTGTTGGAAACCGTTCCGTCTTTTTCAAGGTCGGGAAGTATGGTTGCTTTCGTAATAGGATTTAGCTTCTTTTTGTCGCTTAAAGTTTGCTTTACGTACTTCTCTAACGAGTTAAATTGAGGACCTAAGTCCAAATAATGAAGAAAAGCATCTTTCTCGTAACCCACGTCCACGAAGCAGGCATTCAGGCCGGGCATCAATTTCTTGACGCGCCCCAAATACATATTGCCCACTGAGAAGGAGATGTTTCTTCCTTCGCTTTGGAGTTCCACCAGGCTCTTGTCTTCGAGCAGTGCGATGGAGACCTCTTTGGGCTGTACGTCTACAACGAGTTCGCTTGTCACAATGATTTGCTTTAGGTAGTTTATTAGTTGATCAGGTTATCTGCATCAACTACAATTAGTTACTTAAACAAAGAACAAACCCGCGAGACAATTAGCTTCACAAGTTTGTTCTTTATTTTGTCATTCAGACTAAAAATTACTTTTTGCTTTTATGTCTGTTCTTTCTTAGTCTTTTTTTACGCTTGTGCGTAGACATTTTATGTCTTTTCTTTTTCTTTCCGCTTGGCATAGCTTCAAAATTTTATGGGTTAATACTATTGTTTATTATTTCTTCACTGAGAGGGTGAATGTCTTTGCAGGCTTAAAAGCCGGAATGTTATGTTCCGGAATGATAATTGTAGTATTCTTAGAAATGTTACGAGCAGTTTTCTGCGCTCTCTTCTTCACTACAAAACTACCAAACCCGCGGAGGTAAACATTTTCATCTTTGGATAAAGATACCTTCACAGCGTCCATGAATGCTTCAACGGTTGTAAGTACTGTTGACTTATCAATTCCGGTGTTCTTTGTAATCTCGTTTACAATATCAGCTTTAGTCATTTTTCTTTAAAAAAAATATTATTACTATCGTTTTCCTAATTTTTTGGACTGCAAATATATAGCTTTTCCGTGGCTCTAAAAAATATATTTCGGACAATTTTCTAAAAAAGTCTTGGCATTAAGTTTTGTTAGGCCGAAAAACAGTATTTTTGCTCCATTGGAGCGGATAGTGTTCTTTTGCCTGGATACTTGTATTTTTATAAGTATGGAGTGACGCCATCCAAGTGAAAAGGCCTGCTTTCCTTAAGATACTGTAATTGAGATGAATATATTTAGTGAAACTTTATTGAAATGGTATGCGGAGAACAAACGCGAACTGCCATGGAGAGATACGACCGATCCTTATTTGATATGGATATCCGAGATTATTTTGCAGCAGACGAGAGTAGTGCAGGGATATGAATACTTTCTTCGTTTTGTACGTCGTTTTCCTGATGTGAGAACTCTGGCAGCGGCTTCGGAAGATGAAGTGATGAAGTATTGGCAGGGGTTGGGTTATTATTCGCGCGCACGCAATCTGCATGCTGCGGCCCGAAGCATGAACGGAATATTTCCTGAAACTTATGAAGAGGTGCGTGCTCTGAAGGGAGTGGGGGACTATACAGCAGCTGCCATTTGTTCTTTTGCCTATAATATGCCTTATGCGGTGGTCGATGGGAATGTATATCGGGTACTTTCCCGCTATTTCGGCATTGATATGCCTATTGATTCCGGTGAAGGAAAGAAAGCTTTTACTGCTTTGGCAGAAGAAATGCTTGATAGAGCCTGTCCGGCTGACTATAATCAGGCAATTATGGACTTTGGAGCTATTCAATGTACGCCCCAAGCACCTGACTGTATGTTTTGTCCTTTGTCGGAAACGTGTTTTGCACGGTCACGAGGGATGGTTTTGCAGTTGCCCGTGAAGCAACATAAGACAAAAACCATTAACCGTTATTTTAATTATGTATACGTGCGCATGGGCGCGTATACTTTAATACATAAGAGAACCGGGAATGATATCTGGAAAAATCTATTTGAGTTACCGTTGATTGAAACGGAAAAAGATTTATCGGAAGAAGAATTTTTGGCATGTCCTCAGTTGCATGCACTTTTTGCAGAAGGAGAAGCGCCGATGGTTCGTTCAGTGCTCCGCAATGTGAAGCACGTCTTGTCTCATCGGGTGATTTATACCCATTTTTATGAGGCTATTCTACCGGAGACATCCGGCTCTTTCTCCGGTTATCATCGGGTTAAAGCAGAAGATATAGAGCTTTATGCCGTGCCCCGGCTGATACATGCTTTCTTGGAGAAATATGTATAAAAGTTGTCTGTATTCTTGCATAGTGTGAATATTCTATTTAATTTTGGCAGCAAAATCTAAAGATATAGAAGCTTATGTCAGTAAATAAAGTGATATTGATAGGAAATGTAGGGCAAGATCCTAAAGTTACCTATTATGAAGGTGGAAATTGTGTCGCTCAACTTTCTTTGGCTACTACCGAGAAAGGATATACTTTGCAGAATGGTACGCAAATTCCTGACCGTACCGAATGGCATAACCTTATATTCCGTGGCCGGTTGGGTGAAATTGTAGAGAAGTATGTGCATAAGGGCGATAAACTCTATGTAGAGGGCAAAATCCGTACCCGTTCCTACGATGACCAAGGAGGGATTAAACGCTATGTAACAGAGATTTTTATTGATAATATGGAGATGCTGTCTCCCAGATCTGCTGCTCCTGCCGGTACTGCTCCTTCGCAAGGCGTTCAGCCACAACAGCCGGTACAACCGCAGGTAGCTCCTGCACAAGATAATCCAACGGACGATTTACCGTTCTAATTGTTTAACTAAAACCAAATTCTTTGGACCCAGACGCTTATTTATGCCAATTGGCAGATGTTTTTAACGGTATATCCGTACAAGTTCCTTCTATTTCGGCCATTATAGCTATTGTGCTGGCAGCCTTACTTTTGCTTGTTTCAGGCTTTGCATCAGCTTCCGAAATAGCTTTCTTCTCGCTTTCTCCGTCAGATTTGAATACAATTGCGGAGAAAAAACATCCTTCGGATGAAAAAATCAGTAATTTGTTGGACAGCAGCGAACGTTTGTTGGCAACGATATTGATAACGAACAACTTTGTGAACGTAACCATTATTATGCTCTGCAATTTCTTCTTTATGAATGTGTTTCAATTCCATTCTCCAATTGCAGAATTCCTTATCCTGACGGTTATTCTTACTTTTCTATTGTTGCTTTTCGGTGAAATCATGCCTAAGATATATTCTGCACAAAAGACATTGACTTTCTGTCGTTTTGCTGCTCCAGGCATCACAATGTTCCGTTCTGTATTCTATCCGTTGGCGTCGATGCTGGTGCATTCCACTTCTTTTTTGAATAAACATGTTGCCCGTAAGAATCATAATATTTCAGTCGATGAACTTTCGCATGCTTTGGAGTTGACAGATAAGGCGGAGCTTTCAGAAGAGAATAACATCCTGGAGGGTATTATTCGCTTTGGCGGCGAGACTGCTAAGGAGGTTATGACTTCCCGCCTGGATGTAGTCGATTTGGATATCCGTACCTCTTTTAAAGAAGTATTGAAATGCATTATAGAGAATGCTTATTCCCGTATTCCTATTTATGCAAATACACATGATAACATCAAGGGTGTGCTCTATATTAAGGACCTGCTTCCCCATCTGAACAAGGGGGATAACTTCCGCTGGCAGTCACTGATTCGCCCTGCTTATTTTGTGCCGGAAACCAAAATGATTGATGACTTGCTTCGTGACTTTCAGGCGAATAAAATTCATATTGCCATTGTAGTTGATGAGTTTGGCGGTACATCGGGCATTGTGACAATGGAAGATATTATTGAAGAAATTGTAGGTGAAATTCATGATGAGTATGATGATGAAGAGCGTACGTATGCTGTACTCAATGATCGTACTTGGGTCTTTGAGGCAAAAACACAATTGACCGATTTCTATAAAATCACCAAGATAGACGAGGAAACTTTTGATGAGGTGGCGGGAGATGCCGATACGTTGGCAGGGCTTTTGCTCGAATTGAAAGGAGAATTTCCGGTACTTCATGAGAAGGTTACTTATGACCGCTATGAGTTTGAAGTGCTGGCAATGGATAATCGTCGTATCTTGAAGGTAAAGTTTACTATTAATGAACCGGCTGGAAATACTGCCGAAGAAAAGAAGTAATGCCTCTCTTTCTGCAACATACGGAACCCTCTTATCGATGGGGAATATGGAAAACAGACGAAACGTTGGATGATTTGCTTGTTATGCTTCCCCATAAAGAAGTGTATCGGGAGGGTATGCAGCGTTTTACGTCAGAGCATCGCCGGTTAGAATGGATTGCTGTCCGTGTGTTGCTATATACATTGTTGGGAGAGGAAAAGGAGATCGCTTATTTTCCCAATGGAAAACCTTACTTGGCAGATGCTTCTGCTTCCATTAGTATTTCTCACACCAAAGGCTATGTCGCAGTACTTTTGGGAACACCGGATAAAGAAGTCGGTATTGATATTGAGCAATACGGCGAAAGAGTTCGGAGAGTAGCGCATAAGTTCATGCGTGAAGATGAAGAAGCATCCTTATTTCGTGGGACTGAAATTTGGTCCTTATTACTTCATTGGTCGGCAAAGGAAACGATGTTCAAGTGCATGAATGCTTCGGATGTTGATTTTCGGGAACATATGCGCGTACTGCCTTTTTCAGTCGGCGAGAGTGGCATATTCTCCGCCGAGGAATACCGTACGGCGGAGAAATGCAAATTTACTATTTACTATTATTTATCTTCGGATTTTGTCTTGACGTTGAGTCTGTAACTCAATGCTCCGGAAGGGCATTTGTTGATTTGCGAAATCAATTCTTCTGTAGTAGCATTCTCCATCTGTATCCAAGGCTTTTCTTTCGGATGATATACATTCGGAAGTGTCTTTACACAGATCCCTGAATGCTGGCATAATCTTGGTTGCCAAACAATGGTCAACTCGCCATTGGTATATTCTTTTGTAGTTTCCATAACAGTTTTCTTTTAAACGTGAACACCTCTCAATACAACACGCTTCCATTCAGGGTGTTTGTGAATGTATGCGGCAACAAATGGGCACAAAGGTACTAATCTCAACCCTTGATTCTCAATGTCTTTTAATGTCTTTTCTACAAGCAGGCTACCGATACCCCTGCCACTTAGTGCGGATGGTACTTCGGTATGCGTCAGGTATATTTCGCCGTTGCTGGACTTGATATACTCTATCCTGGGAGTATATTCTTCGACATGGAACTCGTATTGACGCTGTTCCTTGTTGTCTATTAGTTCATAATCTTCCGCCATAATTACAGGTGTTTAATGTTTACTATCAAATAACACCTGACAAGGCTGATTTGTTTTTTAGAAATTAACCAAAAATGAGCAAGGAACAACGCTTCCTATTTATAATCTTTCCAGCTGTACGGTGAAATGCCGCATCAATGGAGCTTCCCAGGTGATGCGTACTCCGTGGGTGATATTCTCTCGTTTATCATATACATTTTTCAACGCTGCTGCCACTACATCCATGTGATTGTCGGTATAGACGCGTCGAGGGATAGCAAGCCGGAGCAGGTCCAGCCCGTTGAAGCGATTCTCCCGAGTCACCGGGTCGCGGTCGGCCAGCAGATAGCCTATCTCGCAACCGCGTATGCCTGCCTCCAGATATAATTCAACAGTCAACGTTTGTGCCGGAAATTCTTCTTTCGGGACGTGCGTCAATACTTTCGGGGCATCTACAAAGATGGCATGACCGCCTGCGGGGCGTTGGTAAGGGATTCCATATTCATCCAACTTCTTGGCTAAGTAGGCTACTTGGTGGATGCGGGTTTCCAGATTATCAAACTCTGTGTTTTCATCCAGGCCGATGGCAAGCGCATTCATATCGCGCCCGTTCATACCGCCATAAGTGAGGTAGCCTTCAAATTGTACGCAAAAGCCTTTGGCTCCTTCGTACCAATCCTCCCGGCGGGTTGCAATAAAGCCGCCCATATTTACGATGCCGTCTTTCTTGGCACTCATGGTCATGCCGTCTGCAAGGTCGAACATTTCATGGGTGATTTCCTTGATAGTCTTGTTGCGATATCCGTCTTCTCTCATCTTGATGAAATAAGCGTTCTCGGCAAAACGGGCGGAGTCAAATAAAACGAGCTTGCCATATTTATTTGCAATGGCGCGGACCTCGCGCAGGTTTTGCATAGAAACCGGTTGTCCGCCTGCGGTGTTGTTGGTGATGGTGACGATGATAAATGGTATGCGCTCTGAGTGCTCCTGCAATGCTTTTTCCAGTTTTACCGGGTCTACATTGCCTTTAAACGGAACTTCCAGCTGGGTTTGCTTGGCTTCGTCTATGGTGCAGTCCAATGCAATTGCTTTACGCCCTTCAATGTGCCCTTTAGTGGTGTCGAAGTGAGAATTTCCTGGAACAATATCCCCTTCGTGTACCAGATAAGAGAATAATACGTTTTCGGCGGCACGTCCTTGGTGTGTAGGGATGATATATTCAAATCCGGTCAGTCGGGTAATGGTTTCTTTCAAATTAAAGAAGGAGGAGGCTCCGGCGTAGCTTTCGTCACCCAGCATCATGCCTGCCCATTGCCGGTCGCTCATGGCTCCTGTGCCCGAGTCGGTGATAAGGTCAATATAAACTTGCTCTGATTTCAGTTGAAATACATTGTAATGAGCTTCTTTGAGCCATTGTTCTCGTTCCTGGCGGGTGCTTTTGCGAATGGGCTCCACCATTTTAATTTTCCATGATTCGGCGAATGGTAATTTCATGTTCTATGTATTTAAGGATTTGACAATAAGTTAATGAATAATTCCTCTTTTGAGATTTTACGTGCCGAATATAGGTATTATTTGAATGATATCCAATTGATTTGTGACTTTTTGTAATGCAAATGTCCGGGCGAAATCACTTCGACCGGACATCATCAAATAAACTTGGCAGAGTTTATTTACCTTTTTACTTTCTCTGAATTAGGTTTGATGAATGAAATGATAGGACGATTTGTCCGGTTCATTAGACTCAACGCTTTTTCCTCGAAAGCAATGATAAAACGTGCATGGCAGGTCTTCTGACTTGTTTCTGTTACAGACGCCTTCCCGGAAACGAATTTCCAGTGGCATAGGGTAATGCCTGCAACAATTAGCGAAACTTACAGCAGCGGGACTGTTTAGGATTTGCACCTAATTCCCTTTTAATTGCCGCCTCCGAACAAAGACGGCAAACCAATGCATTGCAAAGATAGGAAAAAATAGTGATTAATCACTATCACTACGCTTTTTCTTTTGCTAATGTAAATACAAATTCCAGTCCTCCGCCTTGATTGTTCTTGGCCGAGATGGTTCCTCCGTGAATGATGACTGCATTTTTCACAATTGCGAGTCCTAAACCGGTTCCGCCCAGTTTTCTTGAACGGCCTTTGTCTACACGGTAGAAGCGTTCGAACAGGCGGTTCAGATGCTCTTGCGGAACACCTACACCGGTGTCTGCAAAGCTGAAATAGTAGAAGTGCTCGTCTTCGCGGAAGCAGCTGATATTGATGTGTATATTTGCCCCGGCATAAGCGATGGCATTATCCATCAGATTGCGGAAGATAGAGTAGAGAAGTGAGTAATTTCCCCGTAATTGTATTTTGGGTTTCAAAGAGTTGACTACTGTAATTTGCTTTTCTTCCAATTCCAGGGATACTTCGTTTACAATATTTGCTACCAGCACGCTGATGTCCACTTTTTCCATATCAATCATATTGGCAGCTTCATCCATACGGGTCAGTACGGAAATATCACGCAGCAAGCGGCTCAAACGGTTGCTTTGGGCATAGCAGCGTTCCAGGAAAACATTCATCTTGTCCTGTGGTATGTTTTCATTATTCACAATAGTTTCCAGATATCCTTGTATGCTGCTTACGGGAGTTTTTAGTTCGTGGGCAATGTTTTGCGTTAGTTGGCGTTTCAAGCGGATCTGCTCTTCTTCCTGGGTAATGTCGTTAATGGAAACTTCAAAACTTAAATCCTGAAAGATGATACACTCGATGACGAAAATACGTCCATTTTTATTGATGTTAATGGACATCCTCTTTTCTTCTCTATCGGATGGGCGCTTTTGGGCTTTGCTGATGAAATCGGTTATTTTTTGGAATTCATAGGCAGAGAAGATATCTTCGGTTGCTTGCAGATTGGAATCTGAAATCAGGTTACCGTACTGGGTGAACAAGTTATTCACCAATATTTCCTTTTTATCTTTGGTGAATACGCCCAGTCCTTCACGGGAAGTCTGCAAGTGGGTGATTAATTTCTCACGTTCAATATAAAGCGCTTCTTTTGTTTCGCGCAGACGTTTGTATATCTGTATGATATGCTGCGAAATTTCCCCAAGCTCATTATGTGGGAAAGCCGACTGTATGTCCATTTCTATAGGCTCATTCTTGTCGGCCCGTTTGGCAAACTCGCGCAGATTATTGATGGCGCTACCCAGTTTGGAAGTGAACTTATAGAAAATGACAATCAGTAGCATTGATATGATGATGGTAAACCAGATATAATGCGGGTCGGCAGCTAAGTTCTCCATCAAATCAATATCGTAGGGCAGAGCCGAACGAATGATGCAGTCATTGTAGATTGTGGCGGAATAGAAATAAGTCTTTCCGGTTGTTTCTGAAGTACGCCGTACGTCATATCCTCTTCCGTCTTTCAATGCCCTTTGTACTTCCGGGCGTTTGATATGATTGTCTAAATGCAGGTTATGGGCGCGGTAGCTGTCGTACACCACGTTTCCTTGTAAGTCTACTATTGTGACGCGCAGCCCTTTGTCTACATATTTAGACACACAGTCATCCAGCATAGATTCCCATTGATTGTTGGGCGTCTTTCCCAGTTCCTGATATAGTCTGTCATTGTATCCTTGCAGTTGCACGTCCAGCAGTTCTATTTTGTACCCCTTTTCCCGTTGATACTGATAGGCGATGAAGCAGGCTGCAAATACAATGAACAGTGAGATCACCGAAAGGAATAATTTCCGGCTGAATGACAAGAAATGCTTGTCTTTGTTACCTTTATTCGGCTTCGAAGCAATAACCATATCCTAAACGAGTTACGATGCATTTGCCATATACTCCGATTTTCTTGCGCAGGCGGGTGATGTTTACATCTATGGTACGGTCCAGCACATATACTTCATCGCTCCAAATACGGCTCAGTATGTCTTCGCGTGAGAATACGCGTCCTTTGTTCTGCAAAAGCAATAATAATATTTCAAATTCTTTCTTTGTGAGGGGGGCTTCTTCACCGTCTATGCTGACTTTCTTTTTAATGATGTCCAGCACTAATGACTTGTAGATAATCTGTTCCGGTATGCGTTCAGTCTCTCCTTGTTGGGTGCGTCGCAGTACGGCTTTGACGCGGGCGGTTACTTCACGCAGGGAGAATGGTTTGGAGATATAGTCGTCCGCTCCCAGGTTGAATCCGGTCACTGTATCGTTCTCCGTATCTTTGGCAGTGATAAAGATGATAGGGATTTGGGCTGTTTTCTTATCCTTCTTTAGTGTACTTGCCATCTTGAAACCGGAAATTTCTCCCATCATCACATCCAGTAATAAGAGGTTGTAGCTGGCGATATCCATCTTCAGGGCTTCCTCGGCAGAGTTTGCCGTATCTACTTCGTATCCTTCGTTTTCGAGGTTGAATTTTAAGATTTCGCACAAATCTTCTTCATCGTCCACTACTAAAATTCGATAATCGTTCATTGTATTTCTTTGTTTATATGTGACAAGGCATAACTACTCTCTTGTCACAAAGTTAAGCTTTATTTCTTTTCCTCGACAAAAGTGAGGCAAATTTGTTACGTAATGATGAAACAAGTATTACAATTCGGTTACAAATGGAACGTAGGAGCGAATAGAACTCACCACAGAGGACACAGAGTTCTTCTCCCCTGTGAGACTCTGTGTCCTCTGTGGTGAAATATTATTGCGAACAATCGTTTTTAATATTATCTTTGCTTCGTAAATAAGCAGATTGATATGAACAAACTTATATATATAGGTAAGAACTCCCGTAAGTGGCGTTTGCCGGTAATAGCGGGAGTTTTGGTTTTGGTGGTAATTGGTTCCGTTTGGCTGAATATGGCTCCTTTTCGTTCCGGTTTTGAGATTACGGACGAACTGGGTGGTAATATCTTTCCTTCGAGCATTCTTTCGGTGGCCACTACCGATGCCCAGGTCATAGTGCCGGTAGATTCGATGTATGTGGGTAATCCCAAATCCTGCATCGCCATTCGTATTCGTTCGGGCAAGGCATATAGTCGGGTGAGGGTTGAGGTAGCAGAAACTCCGTTCTTTTCCCGTTCCGTTTCCGAGTTTGTGTTGGCCAAGCCGCGTACGGAGTACATCATCTATCCTGACATTATCTGGAATTACGAGGCTTTGAAGAATAATAATCAGGCTGAACCTATCAGTGTAGCCATCACGGCGGAGTTGAACGAAAAAGACTTGGGGCAGCGGGTACGTACTTTTTCGGTTCGCAGCATCAATGAATGCCTGTTGGGCTACGTGACGAATGGCACGAAGTTTCATGATACCGGTATTTTCTTTGCTGCTTATGTAAACGAAGAGAATCCTATGATCGACCGGTTGCTGCGCGAAGCATTGGATACCCGCATTGTGAATCGCTTCTTAGGCTATCAAGGTGGCGCCGAGGTGGTGGACAAGCAGGTTTATGCATTGTGGAATGTGCTTCAGAAGCGTAACTTCCGTTATAGTTCGGTGTCCAACACAAGTCTTTCCAGCAACGTGGTCTTTTCGCAGCGCGTGCGCACGTTCGACGATTCGTTGGAGTCTTCGCAAATCAATTGTGTGGATGGCACTGTATTGTTCGCTTCCCTGCTCCGTGCCATCAATATAGAACCTATATTGGTACGTACTCCGGGACACATGTTTGTGGGTTATTATACCGACTCCAATCATAAAGGCATGAACTTCCTCGAAACGACCATGATTGGTGATGTCGATTTGGATGATTTCTTTCCGGATGAACAACTGGATTCCACGATGGTGGGAAAGTCGCAGAACCAGATGTCGCGCATTGCCTTCGATAAATCCAAGGAGTATGCTAATAAGAAGTATAAGCAGAACGAAGAAGGCATCCATTCCGGCAAACTGAACTATATGTTCCTGGAAATTTCTAAGGATGTGAGAAGGAGGATACAGCCGATAGGAAAATAAAGTATACCACATAGAATTTTTTTGTTTTCTCCTACACCCGCATTAAATTATTATAACTCCATGATAGATACATTTCATTCATATTCAGTCGGTTTTGCCTATCTTAGCCTCTCTATATAGCCGGTCCCTTCTCCATATATAGGAGTTCCAAAATGATTCATACGTTGGAACTGTCAGTTTCAAATTATGAAACTGGGAGTTTGCTATAATGAAACTGGGAGTTTCATCCTTTGAAACTGAGAGTTTACCATAGTGGAACTGGGAGTTTGCTTTGTCGGCACTGGGAGTTTACCTTGTTGAAACAGACAGTCTCTCTTATTGGCTTATGCCGAAAGAAATAAACGTTAATATGTGTTGTTATGGGAGTTTTGCTTTATTAATAGTCAAACACTGTTTTTTACTAAGCTTATGAATCGTTTTAACTATTTCGTTCTTTTAAACTTCATAAAGAGGCTTTTATGTTAATGTTATTCTGTCTTTTAGGGTGATAAATAGTGATATAGCTATATTGAATTGTTGAAGTATAGTCCTTGAAATGTCAATTGATACTACAATTTGTATCTGATACTATCTATATAGTGTATATATAGAAAGGTGTAGTCGCTTATTTCTGTCATTCTGTGAGGAATGTCATGGGTGTAGTACCTGTTAAGCAGGTGCTTCAAACTTTACAGAAGTATAAAAACAAATTATTTAATATTCATTTAGTATTATTTAAACAGTGAAGTAATTGGACTTCTGAATAAATTTATATATTTGCAAACAAATCCAAATAACAAAGCTTATGAAAAGAAATTATTGCTTATCATTAGTATTGCTTGCATTGTTTGGGATGTCTGCACCTTTTGCTGCCAATGCAGCCAATGAAAGTGTGCCAAGTTCCCAAAGTACTCAGCAAGCCAAGAAAATCACAGGTAAAGTTGTAGACGCAGCAGGTGATCCAATCATTGGTGCCAGTGTATTGGTGAAAGGTTCCGGGACGGGTGCTGTTACGAACATCGACGGCGTTTTTACAGTGGATGCTTCGGTGGGTAGCACATTGGAGATATCATTTGTAGGTTATAAAACTACTACAGTGAAAGTAACCAATGCTTCGACTTATGCTGTAACCTTACAAGACGACTCACAAGCGTTGAGTGAAGTCATTGTAACGGCAATGGGAATAAAGAAAGAACGCAAGTCGTTAGGTTATGCTGTGGATGATGTAAATGCGAAAGAATTGATGAAGAATAAAAGTATGAATGCTATTAATTCTTTGGCAGGTAAAGTGGCAGGTGTTACTATTACACAAACTTCGGGTGCCGCTGGCGCAGGCTCTCAGATTATTCTTCGTGGTGGAACGTCACTCGAACGGGATAATCAGCCATTATTTGTTGTTGATGGTGTTATCTATGATAATTCAACATCGGTAATCGGAAATTCCGCATACGATGGTATGACAGCTTCGGCTACAACGAGTTCTAACCGTGTCATGGATATCAACCCTGAGGATATTGAGAATATGTCAATTCTTAAAGGTCCTGCGGCATCGGCTCTTTATGGATCTCGTGCTGCAGCCGGTGTTGTCCTTATTACGACAAAGAAAGGTAAAGAAGGTAGTGTTGAGATAAATTTGAGCGCAAAATATCTTACTTCATGGACAAAAACACTTCCCAAAACTCAATCTCGGTATAAAAGAGGTTTCTATAATGGTCTTGACCAAAATGGGAATGCTGTTGTAGATGACTTCACTACCAATTCTTGGGGTGAACCCTATGGCGCGGGAGAAAAGGCTTATGATAATATCGGCGATTTCTTTCAAAATGGAGGTGCATGGGATACTAATGTGAGTGTCTCTGGTGGTAATAAGACTGGTAATTTCTTTCTGTCCGGTTCGTTTTATGATCAAGATGGTATAATTCCTACTACAGGATATACCAAAACAACTTTCCGCTTTAACGGTGAACAGAAATGGAAGATGTTGACATTTAATGCTAATGTTGCATATTCTCAAGCTCGTACAGACAAAACTTTGACATCGGCAGGTCTTTGGGATTCATCCGGTACAGGTTCTATGGTTGCCCTTTACGGATGGGCCCGTAGTGATAATATGAAGCATTATTTGAATGAAGACGGTTCTAAATATCGTATCTTCGAAGGCCGCCAGGAACTTTCTGCTGATGTTGAAAATCCCTATTGGATGCTCGATAACTATTCTTTGAAAGATGATACGGAACGTTTTACCGGCAATTTCAGCGTGAAGGCCGATATTACTGATTGGTGGTGGATTTCTTATCGCATGGGCATTGACTCATATACTACAGAGAATGGTAATCGTATTGCTGAAGGAGCTGCAGTGAAAGATCTATGGCAAGATGGTATGATGAGTGAGAACTCTCTTCGTTACCAATATTTGTCAACCAACTTAATGACAAATTTCAGTAAGTCGTTTGGCGACTTTAATTTTAACTTGATGCTTGGTACTGCAACAGATGCTACAAAATCAACTACAAACTATCGATATGGTTGGAAATTTGTTATTCCGGGTTTCTATTCATTCGGCAATATTTCAACATCTGATAAATATTTTGTAGAGAATCGTAGTAAACATCGCCTTGTCGGAGTATTTGGCGAATTTCGTGCAGACTGGAAGAACACTGCATTCTTAACTGTTACGGGGCGTAACGACTGGTCTTCTACATTGCCGGCAGAAAACCGTTCTTATTTTTATCCGTCTTTCAGCGGTAGCCTTGTTTTTACTCAATTCTTACAAGATAGAGGCTTGATGGATGACAGTATCCTTAGCTTTGGAAAACTTCGTGTAAGTTGGGCCAAAGTAGGTAAGGATGCAAGCCCTTATGCAACAACTACTTATTTGGAAAATGCTGCAACGATGCTTGGTGGAATAACCGGATACGGAACAAGTTGGAGCCGTGGTAATCCTATTCTGAAGCCTGAGATGACGGAATCAACAGAAATCGGTCTTGAATTACGCTTCTTAAAGAACCGTTTGCGTTTGGATTACGCTTATTATACAAATAATTCACTTAATCAGATTATATCTCCGCGTGGTCCACAATCCACTGGTTTCATTTTCTTTGCACAGAATATCGGTGATGTTTACAACAAAGGTATGGAACTTACAATCGGAGGTACTCCGATACAGACAAAGGATTGGACTTGGGATGCAAGTTTGAATGTTTATGGTAACCGTGGTACTGTAAAGAATTTGCCTGTAGGTACAGACGTATTATATGTAACAGATGTACAATTTGGTGGTGCTCAAGCTGCATCATTCAATGACGGTCCGTTCCTGGGTATTTCCGGATATCATTATAAATATACTGATGATGGTAAAGTTATACTTGATCAATATGGAATGCCTACGTACGATACAGAAACGCGTGTACTTATTGGTAATCGTGAACCTAAGTTCCAAGGAGGTTTTAATAATACAATAAGCTATAAGAATTGGACTTTCAATATGTTGTGGGAATTCCGCGTAGGTGGTGATATCTATAACGGTACTGATTATTATTTGGTTAATAAGGGACTTAGTGATTTAACGAATGACCGTGAATCATTGACTATTAAAGGTGCTCAGAAAGACGGTGATACTTATAAGGATGTAACTTATACATTTAATGCTAATGAAACTTACAACCTTAATGGAGCTCAAGTTTCGGGTAAAGAAGTAATCCAAAAATATTATACCGATTACTATCATCGTGAAGGTACTAACTATATTACGAAAGTTAATTCACTTCGTCTTCGTACTGTCTCTCTGAACTACGAGCTTCCCAAGACATTCTTGGCCAAGATGGGGGTTAAACGTGCAAACATATCTGCAACGGCTAATAACCTGCTTCTGTTTACCAATTATCGTGGTGATCCCGAATCTTCTGCTGCTGGCTCTGGCGTTTCTGGTTCCGGTGCAGTAGGCATTGACTATTGTTGTGTACCGGCAACTGCAAGTTTTGCATTTGGCGTTAACTTAACGTTCTAATTTTATTAACTGCTAAAATTAAGATATATGAAACTTATAAAATCAATAATATTAAGTGTAGCAGGGCTAATGACATTTGCCTCTTGTTCCGATTGGCTGGATGTCAATGAAGATCCTAATACTCCGGCCCAAGCCGCCGTTTCAGTAACTACGCTGCTTCCGTGGATACAGTACCATTTAGCCTATGCAACCGGTTCACATGGATATCGTTCACAATTTATTTGCCAGGCATTCACTGCCACTTCCCGTACACATCGTGACGGTTGTTCTGCTCAGTGGGAGGCGACCAGTTCGATGAGTACTACATCCTATCAGCAATTCTTTGTAGGTGCAGGTCCCAACCTTGTAGATATGTATGATAAAGCTATTGCTTCTGAAGCATGGCACTATGCTGGTGCTGCTAAATTACTTAAAGCTTATGGTTTCCTTTTGATGGCTGATATGTATGGGGAAATGCCCTATTATGAAGCTAATAGTGTTAGCGCTCACCCTAAGTATGATACTGGTGAGACTATTTATACCGAGTCTTTAAAGGATATTGATGAGGCTATTGAGCAATTTGGGAAAACTCAAGCGATAGGGCAACCAGCTTTGTCAGAAGGTGATAGTTGGAATGGTGGTGATATCAACAAATGGGTTAAGATGGCATATCTGTTAAAAGCCCGTACTATCAATCAATTATCGAAGAAGTCTGCTTACTATGATTCTGCGACTATCCTTGATTGCATAAGCAAGGCACAACAAAATATTGATGACGATACTTATATTGAATGTAAAGACATCAGAGAATCGTCCAAAGACTTTATTTCGACTGACCCAATGCAAACCAATTATAATTGGAACCAAACCTACAATGGTAATCGTCATATCACGTTGCCGACCAAATGGCTTGTTGATATTTTGACTGATTTTGACAATAAGGGTATTGAAGATCCACGTGCTGACAAGATTATCGCCTGGCGTCAATTCAGTGAAAATGGAACCAAGGTGTGGAGACGTGGTGCAGGTGTTGATATGCAATCTGATATTCGTATTCCTAATGGTATGTCGAATTTTATTAGCCGTGCAAAAGGAGGTTGGAACCCATCCATAGAAACTCGTGCTTCTGATTCTATTTATGTAGGTATTTATGCAGGTTCCGTAGGCGTTTATAGCACCCCTAATATTTTCTATAGGGCTGTTGATGGTTGGTATCCCTCATCAGGCAATGTTTATGTTCGTCCTAATACTCCTTATTTATGGGCTACTTATGCCGAAGCGTGTTTTATTAAGGCTGAGGTGCTTTTCAAACAAGATAAAAAAGCAGAAGCCTTCAATGCTTACAAGGATGGTATCAAAGCTAATATAGATGAACTTAATAAAATGTTGACCATTTGGGTAGGTGATCCGGATTATGCTGAATGTCCTTCAATGGGACAAATGGAACAGTCTAAGATTGATGCATTCCTCAATGGTGCTATCGGTACTGCTTCTGACATTACACTGGAGAAGATTATGACTCAAAAATTCATTGCGATGCTTTATTCAACAGTAAACTGGAATGATATGCGTCGCCACGATTATAAGAATTATATGGGATGGGAAATGCCTTATGAATATTCTGTAAATGCAGCTTCTTTAAAGGGTATTCCTCAAGGCAAGCAATGGCGTCGCATTAAGCAATGTTCTCATGAAATCAATTACAATGCTGAACAACTTAGAGCTATTCAGCCAAATTATAATGCTGATGATATTTGGACTTATCCGGTATGGTGGGATATTGCGGAATGAAAATAATATGTTTCACTTAAAATTATGAATTATGAAAGCTTTATTTATCTCTTTTCTATTGGCTATGTTGCCGATAATTAGTCAAGTGAATAGTGTGGTGTCTATGCAAGGAAATATAGACCCTCGGCCAGGTGAAGCTACTACTTTTACAGTATCTCCCAATAACGATTCATATACTTATGTGTGGGATTGTGATGGGAATTGGGATAATCAAGAAAATTATTATGATTTTTTAATCTCTGGGAATCAGATAACTATTACTCCTAAAGCAGCAAGAGTACAAATGTTTCGTCTGAATTGTACTGTTTATGATGAAAATGGAAACTATGTGGGATATGATGAAGCGGAGATTATTTGGCACTGGTAATAACTAATCGAGAATAACTGTTGATTTTTATTTGAAAAATTATTGGAGACTTTAACCGTCTTCATTCATAGATGATGATTGAAACAGCCGGTTCGTGAGAATCGGCTGTTCTGTGATTTATATCTAATGAAAGTGCGTAAATTGAATGATTCTGTGATTTATATCTAATAAAAATCTTATCTTTGCATGGAAACTATTAGTTATAACTCATGAAAAGTGATATTATTGAAAGGCCTTATTATACCGAAAAGCTCTCTGCTTTTATCGGTCAGCCGTTAATCAAGATATTGACGGGGCAACGTCGTATTGGCAAAAGTTATATTCTGAAGCAATTGGCAGAAATGATTCGTAAGCAGGATGAGAAGGCTCATATCGTATATATCAACAAGGAACTGAAAGAATTTGCTACGATACGGACAGATGATGATTTATATCAATACATCAACTCACATCTGTGTGCAGAGGGACATAACTATGTCTTTATTGATGAAATACAAGAAGTTCCGGATTTCCAGAATACATTGAGAAGCCTCTTGGTTGAAAACAACTGTGATCTTTACTGCACAGGTAGTAATGCAAATATGTTGTCGGGAGAACTTGCTACTTATTTGGCGGGGCGGTATATGGAATTCCCGATTCATAGTTTGTCCTATCCCGAGTTCTTGAATTTTCATAAGTTGGAAGATTCAAATAGCAGTCTTCAGAAATATATGCGGATAGGAGGTATGCCTTACTTGATTCATTTGAATGCGGATGAACAGTTGTCAATGGATTATCTGCAGAATCTCTACTCTACAATCTTATTGAAAGATGTTATTTCCCGAAAGCAAATCCGCAATGTCGATTTTATGGAACGCCTGGTCGGATATTTGGCGGATAATGTTGGGAATCTGTTCTCTGCATCTAATATAAGTCGCTATTTGAAGTCGCAACGGCAACAGTTGCCTACTCAGATGGTGATTGATTATACGGCAGCCCTGTCCCAGGCATTCTTTATTCATAAGGTATCTCGGGCCGAAGTGCAGGGATTGAAACTGTTTGAAGTTGGAGAGAAGTATTATTTTGAAGATTGGGGACTTAGGAACGCTATTAGTGGATGGAATGCGATAAACGATATTCAGAAGTGGATGGAGAATGTGGTGTATATGCATTTGATACGTCAAGGCTATCAAGTTTTTGTAGGAAAGAGTGATTTGCTGGAGATTGACTTTATAGCACAAAAGTTGCAAGAACGTTTGTATGTGCAGGTTACCTTCCGTCTGGATGCTGAAAATACAAAAGATAGGGAGGTGGCACCTTTACTGAAGATTACCGATCACTTTCCTAAATATGTTGTGACTCTGGATGAATTCCTTTCAGGAGGTGTTACTTCTGAGGGTATTCATATCATCCATTTAAGAGATTTTCTGATGCAAGAACCAACCCTGTAGTTAATTCGTCGATAAAATCTCCCGCTTTATAGAATGTTAAATTAATAATCTTAAAATCTTAGGTTTGTATTTATTTCATTCCTTATCTTTGCAGGGAAATTAAAGATTTAATGAGTTTTTCATTTTGACTTTCATTAGATTGAGTAAGATATTGAAGGCTATAACGGTCTTCATTCATAGATGATGATTGGAACAGCCGGTTCGTGAGAATCGGCTGTTTTTGTTTCGTTTGTTTGCATATCAACGGCGGTAATGTTACTTTTGCGAGGAATAGCAGATAATAAACTATGGAACAAGGCAAGAAATTTATCGCTCCGGGGGCATGGTTCTCCATGATTTATCCGGCAGACTGGAATGAATTTGAAGACGGGGAAGGCTCTTTTCTCTTCTATAACCCTAATGAGTGGACGGGCAATTTCCGTATCTCGGCTTATAAAGGAAATGCTACGTATGGCAAAGAGTCTATACGGCAGGAGTTGAAAGAGAATCCTTCGGCTACCCTGGTCAGGGTAGGGCAGTTGGAGTGTGCATATAGCAAGGAGATGTTCGAGGAGGAAGGCGAATACTACACTTCCCATCTTTGGATTGCGGGTATCGACGAAGTGGCCCTCGAATGCTCGTTCACGGTGAAGAAAGGAGAGCCGGCGACAGAAGCCGAGCAAGTGCTCGCTTCATTGGAGGTACGCAAGGAAGGAACGAAATACCCCGCCGAAATCATCCCCGTGCGCCTTTCGGAGATTTATCAGATTAATGAAGCCTACGAGTGGGTGGACGCTACTGTGAAGGAACTGCTGAAAAAGGACTTCCAGGGCGCAGAAGACGACCTGCCCAACGTACAACAGATTATAGACAAAGGTGATATCTCCCCCAAGAAGAAAGATACCTGGTTGGCATTCGGCATCGTCCTTTGCGTCATCTTCGCCAACGAAGTGGACGGCATGGAATGGCGCACGCTGATAGACGGCAACCGCGAAGCCCCCGTGTTGCTGAACACCACCACCGGCACCTGGATAGACCCCATGAAGCTGGTGTGGAGCAAAGTAAAAGCCGGCGAGCCCCGTAACCTGGTCGAAGTTTACCACACCCTTTTCTAATTATCAATTATCAACTATCAACTAACTAAGTTTTGGCAGCAGTAAATTCCATCCTTCAGGTAGAGAACCTGACCAAGTCCTTCGGTGACCTGGTGTTATTCGAGAATCTTTCTTTCGGTATGTCCGAGGGGCAGCGCGTCGGCTTGATAGCCAAGAACGGCACCGGCAAGACTACGTTGCTTAACATCCTTTCCGGTAAGGAAGGCTATGACGCCGGCACTATCTCCTTCCGGCGCGATTTGCGTGTGGGCTATCTGGAGCAAGACCCGCAATACCCCGAAGAACTGACCGTGCTCGAAGCTTGTTTCCATCATGGCAACAGCACCGTTGAGCTGATAAAGGAGTACGAGCGCTGTATGGAGACGGAAGGGCACCCCGGTCTGGATGAAATCCTCGTCCGCATGGATCACGAGAAAGCCTGGGAGTATGAGCAGAAAGCGAAACAAATTCTTTCGCAACTCAAAATCCGCGACTTCAGCCAACTGGTAAAACACCTCTCCGGCGGGCAACTGAAACGCGTGGCGCTTGCCAACACCCTCATCACCGAACCCGACCTGCTGATACTCGATGAACCTACCAACCACCTCGACCTCGATATGACGGAATGGCTTGAAGAATATCTTCGCCGTACCAACCTCAGCTTGCTGATGGTGACGCACGACCGTTACTTCCTCGACCGCGTCTGTTCCGAAATCGTCGAGATAGATAACCGGCAGCTCTATCAGTACAAAGGCAATTACAGCTACTACCTGGAGAAGCGCGAAGAGCGCATCGAAGCCAAGACCGTAGAAGTGGAACGTGCCAACAACCTCTACCGCACCGAGTTGGAGTGGATGCGCCGTATGCCGCAGGCCCGCGGACACAAAGCCCGCTATCGCGAAGACGCCTTCTACGAACTGGAAAAGGTAGCCAAACAGCGCTTCAACAACGACAACGTGAAGCTCAACGTCAAGGCATCCTACATCGGCAGTAAGATATTCGAGGCAGACCACCTTTATAAATCCTTCGGCGACTTGAAGATACTGGACGATTTCTCCTACATCTTCTCCCGTTTCGAAAAGATGGGAATCGTAGGCAACAACGGAACCGGAAAGTCCACCTTCATCAAGATACTGATGAAGCTGGAACAGGCAGATAGCGGTACGCTGGATATCGGCGAGACGGTTCGTTTCGGCTACTATTCGCAGGATGGTTTGCAGTTCGACGAGCAGATGAAGGTGATAGACGTGGTGCAGAACATTGCCGAGGTCATTGAACTGGGCAACGGCAAGAAGCTGACCGCCTCGCAATTCCTTCAGCACTTCCTCTTTACTCCCGAAACCCAGCACAGCTATGTCTATAAACTGAGTGGTGGCGAACGCCGCCGCCTCTATCTGTGTACCGTCTTGATGCGCAACCCCAACTTCCTGGTACTGGATGAGCCGACCAACGACCTCGACATCGTGACGCTGAACGTGCTCGAAGAGTATCTTCAGAACTTCAAAGGCTGCGTCATCGTGGTGAGCCACGACCGCTACTTCATGGACAAGGTGGTAGACCATCTACTCGTGTTCAACGGCCAGGGTGATATCCGCGACTTCCCCGGCAACTATACCCAGTATCGTGATTGGAAAGACCAGAAAGCACATCAGGAGAAGGAAAAAGAAGCTGTCAAGTCCCAGGATGATAAGACTGCCAAAGTGCGCCTGAACGAGAAACGCCGGATGTCTTTCAAGGAGAAGCGTGAGTTTGAGCAACTGGAACAGGAGATAGCCGAACTGGAAGCCGAGAAGAAAGCCATAGAAGACGCTTTGTGCAGCGGCTCCCTCTCTGTGGACGAGCTGACGGAGAAGTCGAAACGCCTGCCCGAAGTCATTGACTTGATTGATGAGAAAACACTTCGCTGGCTGGAATTGAGCGAGATAGAAGAGTGATAGGGTGATAAAGTGATAGGGTGATATAATAATGATAAATATGAAAACAGGGAATCTGACAAATTACCATAGCCATAGTCTCTACTGCGACGGACGCGCCGGGTTAGAGGACTTTGTACGTTTTGCCTTGAGCGAAGGCTTCACCTCTTACGGCTTTTCCTCTCACGCCCCGTTGCCATTCTCCACCGCATGGACGATGGAGTGGGACTGCATGGACGATTACCTGTCTGAGTTTCGCCGTTTGAAGGCGAAATACGCCGATCGCATCGAGCTGTATATCGGCCTCGAAATAGATTACCTGAACGAAGAGAGCAATCCGTCTATCGCCCGTTTCCAGGAACTTCCGCTGGACTATCGCATCGGTTCCGTCCATCTGCTGTACAACGACCTCGGCGAAGTGGTAGACGTTGATGTCCCCGCCACCACCTTTCGGAAGATTGTAGACGAGCATTTCGGTGGAGACCTCGACCGGGTGATTCGCCTCTACTACGAACGCCTGATGCGGATGGTGGAATTGGGTGGTTTTGATATCGTAGGCCATGCAGACAAGATGCATTACAATGCGTTGTGCTATCGTCCCGGCTTGCTCGACGAACCGTGGTACGACCGGCTGGTTCGCGAATATTTCTCCCAGATAGCCCGTCGCGGCTATCAGGTGGAAATCAATACGAAAGCCTATCGCGATTTGGGCACCTTCTATCCCAACGAACGATACTTCCCGCTGCTTCGCGAGCTCGGCATCCGGGTGCAGGTGAACAGCGACTCGCACTATCCCGAACGCATCAACAACAGCCGCCCCGAAGCACTGCGGGCTTTGAAGCGGGCAGGCTACGGGGCGGTTATGGAGTTGCACGGCGGCGAGTGGCAGCCGATGCCGATATTATTGTAACTTATTCCTTTTTCAACAGAAAATCGTCAATCGCTTTCTTGTAAGTCGCTTTGTCGGCGGCTCCGCGGAATAGCTGTGGCTCTCCATTCATGGGGATGAATACGAAGAGGGGGATGCTGGTGGCATTGAACAGGGCAGCCAGTTCTTTCTCCTTATCCACATTTACTTTGTATATCACAATTTTATCGGCGTATTCTTTAGCCAGATCCTTCATGATAGGAGCTGTCAGGCGGCAGGGACCGCACCAGTCGGCATACAGGTCGATGATGGCGGGTTTGTCCCCTTTATATTTCCATTCCTGAGATTTCTCGTAGTCGAATACATCCTTCAGAAACAGATCCTTGTTCATCACGATTACGTTCCCGCCGGCTTCGGCTTCTTTTGCTTCTGTCGAGTTTTGTTGTTTGGCTCCGTCTGCACAAGCATAAGTCAATGTGCTTGCAAGGATCAGAGCAACCATAGTCATTACTTTCTTCATCTCTTTACGTTATGTATTTTGTTCTAAAACGGTTTTCAACTCTTTGCCGCTGATTACGCCCGAATGACGCCATACGGCTTCACCTTTCTTGAATACGATGAACGTGGGCACTGCTTGTATGCGATAGCGTGCTGCAAGCTCTTCGTGCTGGTCAACGTCTATTTTGGTAATGCGGGCACTGTCGCCTATTTCGCCTTTCAGTTCCTCCAGTACCGGATGCATGGCCTTGCAAGGTCCGCACCAGGTAGCAAAGAAATCAACTAAAACGGGAGTCTCTGATTGTATTAATTCTTCAAACTTTTCCATATCTATTTCCTTTCTTGTAATTAGTTCAAATGTATAACGTTTAAATAGGGAAAAAGGTTCAAGAAATTCTTCTGCGCATCTAATCTTTTAAACATCTTAGCGGGATGACTTATTGTGTCAGTTGTTCCTGCATATTATTAATGGGCAGTTGGGAAAATATTTTTCTCCAGTTGGGAAAAAAATAATCAGTAGTCTTTCTTTTTTATTCTTTTGTTATTCTGTCATCAAATGATAATTCCTATCTTTGCGTCAACGAAGTCCCTACACCTATGAAGATACTTTACGTGATTTATCAGGTATGCTTTGCGCTGCCCATCCTATTAGTATTGACTATCCTTACGGCATTGGTCACTATCATCGGCTCCCTGATTGGAGGCGCACACTTATGGGGATATTATCCCGGAAAGGTATGGTCGCGACTCATTTGCTACATACTGCTTATCCCGGTGAAAGTGCGTGGCAGGGAGAAGCTGGGCAAACGTACCTCTTACGTCTTTGTGCCCAACCACCAAGGCTCGTTCGATATTTTTCTTATTTACGGCTTCCTGGGGCGTAACTTTAAGTGGATGATGAAGAAGAGTTTGCGGAAACTGCCGTTTGTAGGCAAGGCTTGCGAGAGTGCGGGACATATTTTCGTAGACCGTTCCAGCCCCAAGAAGATATTGGCAACCATGTGTCAGGCAGAATCATCCTTGAAGGACGGGGTGTCGCTGGTAGTATTCCCCGAAGGGGCGCGTACCTTCACCGGACATATGGGCTACTTCAAGCGAGGAGCTTTCCAGTTGGCAGACGAGTTGCAGTTGGAAGTGGTGCCCGTCACCATCGACGGTTCGTTCGATATTTTGCCGCGCACCGGGAAGTGGGTGCACCGCCATCGCATGATACTGACTATTCACGACCCTATCCCTCCTAAGGGAAAAGGAGTGGAGAATGTGAAAGCTACCATGGAGGAAGCATATATTGCTGTGGAAAGTGCACTGCCGGAGAAGTACAAAGGAATGGTAAAAAACGAGGATCAGGACAGATAACCCGGTTACGGCATGGCCGATGTACTCTGCTCCATGCGGCGATGTTCTTCTATCAGTTTCATATTTTCCTTAGCTTTGCTGAGGAAGTCTTTTACCAATGGAGTCTCTTTGAAAGATTGGGGAGCTGTTTTCATAATATCTTCCACCAATGGGGTTATAATGGGGTAGGGCAGGGTGCTGCACACCATCATAAAGACACTGGGACCCAATACATTTTCAAAGTTATCGGTGATAAATTGCTTGACGTAGTCGTTTGTTTCCTTGACGAGTGCCTCTCCCTCTTTTGTCAACTGTTGGCGGATGTCTTCCAGGTTAGCGCCGTCCAGCACCATACGCGCTTCTTTGCGTTCCAACTCTTCCATCTTCACTTCCATGCCGTTGCGTTTGTCAATAAACTCGTAGAGCTTATCGTTGAGCGGAGTGCCTTTGGCTGTCAGTTGGGCGTTGGTGATGGAAACTATCACTTTTCCACTTTCAAGAACCAGCGGCATGATGCCTTCATTGTCCATATAGAGCGTCACCATCATCACGGAGTCGGCTTTGCCGTTCATTTTGAAAAGGCCATGAATCACTTCCGCCGAGTCGATAGCCACCCATTCTCCGTTCTGAAGTGTTTTAAGAAACAACATCTTTCCGTCAAGGCTGGTTACCGAAGAGCTACCCTCTATCTTGTACTTACGACTACACGAAGAAAAGAACACAAGTAAGAGTAAAAGAGGCAAAATGTGGTTCACACTCATTCTAATCATGCAGAAACGATTTTTGATTTACACGGAACAAAGGTATTAATAATCCTTATAAACCGGACAAAAAGAAAGGATTTTTCATTTGGTTTACGTATTTTTGCATAATTATCAGGTATTGGATGATGTAAACAACAGTATATTATAAAAACAGAAAACAACATGAAATTTACAGTAAAAAGGTGTTTGATTGCAGCCGTTGCTGCATTGACAATCGGCTCTGCACGTGCAGACGAAGGGATGTGGTTGCTGCAACTGATGAAACAGCAGAATTCCATCGACATGATGAAGAAACAAGGGTTGAAGCTCGAAGCCGATGCCCTATACAACCCCAACGGCGTATCGCTGAAAGATGCCGTAGGTATATTCGGAGGTGGTTGCACCGGTGAGATTATCTCCCCCGAAGGACTGATCCTGACCAACCACCACTGCGGATATGACGCCATTCAGCAGCACAGCAGCGTGGAACATGACTACCTGACCGACGGCTTCTGGGCGATGAACCGCAGCGAAGAATTGCCCACTCCGGGATTGAAGTTCCGTTTTGTAGACCGCATCGTAGACATCACCGACCTGGTGAACGACAAAATAAAAGCCGGTGAAGCCACCGAAGTTACCGCGCAGACCCGTCCCTTCCTTAGCAAACTGGCACAGGAAGAACTGGAAAAGAGCGACTTGAAAGGCAAACCGGGCATCATCGTGCAGGCATTGCCTTTCTATGCCGGCAACCGCTTCTACCTTTTCTATTACAAGGTGTACAGCGACGTGCGCATGGTAGCTGCTCCCCCCTCTTCCGTGGGTAAGTTTGGCGGTGAAACGGACAACTGGATGTGGCCGCGCCACACGGGCGATTTCTCGGTATTCCGCATCTATGCCGACAAGAACGGTGATCCGGCTGACTATTCCGCCGAGAATGTGCCTCTGAAAACTCCCAAGTTCCTGCCTATCTCCATCAAGGGATTGCAGGAGAACGACTATGCCATGATTCTGGGTTTTCCCGGAAGCACCAGCCGCTACCTGACGGAATCGGAAGTGAAATTGCGTATGCAAGCCGACAACCAGGCTATGATTGATATGCGCGGCGCCCGCCTGGAAGTGCTGAGAGAGGCAATGGCTGCCAGCGACAAAACTCGCATCCAGTATGCCAGCAAGTTTGCCCGCAGCAGCAACTATTGGAAAAACTCCATCGGTATGAATCAGGCCATTGTAGACAACAATGTGCTGGGTGCCAAAGCCGAACAGGAGAAGAACTTCAATGAATTTGCCAAAGGAAAGCCCGAATACGAAGGGGTAGTAGACAAGATTAATGCTGTTGTGGAGAAGTCACTCCCACTGGAACGTCAGATGTACTATATGTACGAAGGCTTGAACGGCGCCATTGAATTTGGCAGTCCCTACATGGTGATGGATAACATGAAGAAAGCCTTGGAAGAAAAGAACGATTCTCTGCTCGATGCCACCAAGAAGTTATTGGTAGAGGTGTTTGAAGGCATTCAGGATAAAGACTATGACCATGAAGTGGACCGTGCTGTGGCTAAAGCCATCTTGCCGGCTCTTGCCAAGGCACTGTCACCGGAGGAATTGCCCGACTTCTACCGGACGATTCAAACCAAGTTCAAAGGTGATTACAATGCTTATGTAGACGATATTTACGATAATTCTATCCTCAGCAGTCGCGAGAGTCTGGATAAATTCTTGAAGAAGCCTACCGTAAAGGCGATAGAGAAAGATCCGGCAACGGCCTATTCAAAAGCAAAGAACGAAAAGTTGAAGGCTGTGGCTATGGAACTTCAAGGATTGATTGCCGACCTGCCCCTGCTTCATAAGTCTTATATCCGCGGCTTGGGTGAGATGAAAGAACCGGTGCCTTCTTATCCGGATGCCAACTTCACGCTGCGCCTGACTTACGGTAATGTGAAGTCGTACAACCCGCGCGATGCCATACATTATAAGTATTACACCACTACTGACGGTATTCTTCAGAAGGAGAACCCGGAAGACAGTGAGTTCGTAGTTCCCGCCAAGCTGAAAGAACTGATTCTGAACAAGGACTTCGGACGCTATGCCATGGCAGACGGTACAATGCCGGTTTGCTTCCTGACGACGAACGACATCACCGGTGGTAATTCCGGCAGTCCCGTCATCAACGGTGAAGGCCAACTTATCGGTACTGCTTTCGACGGCAACTGGGAGTCTTTGAGCGGCGACATCAACTTCGACAATAATATGCAGCGTTGCATCAATCTCGATATCCGCTATATGCTCTTCATCCTCGAAAAGCTGGGCGGCTGCAAGCACTTGATTGATGAAATGACGATTGTAGAATAAGTATGAAAAAACTATTATTATTGACAGCCCTTACATTCACTACCCTCTCGGCTCTTGCCGACGAGGGCATGTGGATGCTTACCGACCTCAAAAAGCAAAATGAGGTCGCCATGACGGAACTGGGACTGCTGATACCCGCCGAACAAATCTATAATCCCGACGGCATTGCCCTGAAAGATGCCGTGGTACACTTTGGTGGTGGCTGTACCGGCGAAGTAATTTCCGCAGAAGGTCTGGTGCTGACCAACCACCATTGCGGTTACGGCTCCATACAGCAGCACAGTAGCGTGGAGCACGATTATCTGACCAATGGTTTTTGGGCGATGAGCCGCGAGGAAGAGCTTCCCTGCAAAGGACTCACCATCACCTATATCGACCGGATAATGGACGTGACCGACTATGTGAACGCCCAACTGAAGGTAGATGACGACCCTAACGGAACCAACTATCTGTCTCCCAAATACCTGTCTACGGTAGCTACCCGCTTTGCCGCCGAGCAGAACATCGCCCTGACCCCCGGTCGCAAACTGGAACTGAAAGCGTTTTACGGCGGAAACAGATACTATCTCTTTGTAAAGACTACTTACAGCGATATCCGCATGGTAGGCGCTCCTCCTTCCTCTATCGGAAAGTTTGGCGCCGACACGGACAACTGGATGTGGCCGCGCCACACGGGCGACTTCTCCCTTTTCCGCATCTATGCCGACAAGGACGGGCAGCCCGCCGCTTACAGCAAAGACAACGTGCCCTTGCAAGTGAAGAAGCACCTCACCATCAGCCTTGCCGGCTATCGCGAGGGTGACTTTACCTTCATCATGGGTTTTCCCGGCCGCAACTGGCGTTATATGATTTCCGACGAGGTGGAAGAGCGTATGCAGACCACCAACTTCATGCGTCACCACGTGCGCGATGCCCGCCAAAAAGCACTGATGGAGCAGATGTTGAAAGAGGATGCCGTGCGCATTCATTATGCCAGCAAGTATGCTTCGTCGGCCAACTATTGGAAGAATGCCATCGGCATGAACGAAGGTCTTGTCCGCCTGAAAGTGCTCGATACCAAGCGTGCACAGCAAGAAGCGCTGTTGGCTCGCGGACGCGAGAAAGGCGACGATTCCTATCAGAAAGCGTTCGACCAAATACGTAGCATCGTTCAGCACCGCCGTCCGGCGCTCTATCACCAGCAAGCCATTCAGGAAGCGCTGGTTACGGGACTCGACTTTATGCGCATTCCCAGCACGGCAGGGCTGGTAGCTGCTTTGAAAAGCAAGGACAAAGCGAGAATCCAGGCTGCTGCCGACAGTCTTCAACTGGCTGCCGATAACTATTTTGCTTCCGTTCCCTTCCCCGAAGTGGAGCGCATCGTCGGCAAGAAGATGCTGCAAACGTATGTGCAGTACATCCCTGCCGAACAACGCATCGGTATTTTCCAGATCATTGACAAACGTTTCAAGGGGAATAGTGATGCTTTCGTCGATGCTTGTTTCGACTATTCCATCTTCGGCAATAAAGAGAACTTTGATAAGTTTATCCGCAAGCCCAGCCTGTACAAGATTAGCAATGACTGGATGGTGCTGCTGAAATATTCCATTACCGACGGTCTGTTGCAAACAGCCATCGCCATGATGGATGCCAACAAGAACTACGACGCCGCCCACAAAGTCTGGGTAAAGGGCATGATGGATATGAAGCAGGAAGCCGGTATTCCCATTTATCCGGATGCCAACTCCACGCTGCGCCTGACGTACGGAAAAGTGCTGCCTTATTCGCCCGCCGACGGAGTAGAATATGGGTACTATACCACACTGAAAGGTGCGATGGAAAAGGAAGATCCCAATAACTGGGAGTTTGTAGTCCCTGCCAAGCTGAAACAACTCTATCAAGCCAAAGACTACGGACGCTATGCTATGCCCGACGGTGAAATGCCCATCTGCTTCATTGTAAACACCGACAACACCGGCGGTAACTCCGGCAGCCCGGTATTCAATGCCAAAGGCGAGTTGATAGGTACCGGCTTCGACCGCAACTACGAAGGTCTGACGGGCGACATCGCTTTTCGTCCCTCTTCCCAGCGTGCCGCTTGTGTCGATATCCGCTATACGCTGTTCATCATCGAGAAGTATGCGGGAGCTTCGCATATCATCAAGGAGCTGACGATTGCAGATTAGCCTTTTACGGTCAAAAGGGAGGTGCCAAAACGCACCGTGAAGTTACTGGCCGTTGCGCAGCGTCAGCACCGTAATCTCCGGCCACGCTCCGAAGCGGAAGGGGAGTCCTACGTAGCCGATGCCGATATTGACATACAGGGCACGGTCGCCTTCGTAGTACATTCCCCGCCATTCGGGATAAAGAAGCTCGGCAAGGGAGTGCCCGAAGAGGATGCCTTGCATGGCATGGGTATGTCCGGCAAGCATCAGGGAGATATCGGACTTGGGGAGTACTTCGCGCCGCCAATGCGTGGGGTTGTGGCTGAGTAGTATTTGGAACATACCTTCTGTGCCCTGCATGGCTCGTGGCAAATCGGCGAATTGTGAGAAGGGCGGTTCGCCGTCGTTTTCTACACCGATAAGGGCGATGCTGTCGCCGCGATGATGAAGAATATCGTGTTCGTTATTCAGCAGTTTCCAACCCATTGCTTTTTGCTGTTCTTTCAGGTAAACCATGTTTTGGGCTTCTGCTTCGGGAGAGGGCCAATGGTAATAACTTCCGTAGTCGTGGTTACCGAGGATGGAGTAGACGCCGTCGGGAGCATGGAGTTGCGAAAGTATCTGCTGGAAGCCGTCTAATTCGTGGCTTTGCTGGTTCACCAAGTCACCGGTAAAGACGATAAGGTCGGGCTTCTGGGCGTTAATTAAATCGACCAGGCGCTTGATGGGCTCCGGGTTGCCTTGCCAACTGCCGATATGGAGATCTGAAATCTGAAGGATGCGGTAGCCGTTGAATCCTTTGGGGAGGTTGGCGGAACGGTATTCCACCTCTTTCACTTCAAAACGGGAGACACCGACCAGCGTGCCATAAAGGATGTTGCAGAAACTGATAGCGCCCAATACCAGCCCGATGGCGGTGAACGGGCTGCGGGGACAGCGGCGGATGATGAAATGCACCAGCACGCCTATCAGGGAGCAGAGCATGAGGATGGTCTTGGGAACGACAAACAGGATAATGGCAACAGCCAACCTGCCTATGCCCTGCGTATGGTTGGACATGGCATTATCTCCCGTCATGAAGTACAGATACCCCGCTATCAGCAGAACGGTAGGAAGCCAATATAAACTGCGAAGAAGCAGACTCTTCGTTCTTCGTACTATATATACAAAGTAGATGTATACGTCGGGAATAAGGAGAAACAGGATGAAAAGCAAAGTTATTCGGTGCATATATCTTTCAATTCTTCGATGTTCTTTTTAATGTCATTGAGATATTTATAAATTACCTTTTTATAAAGGATATAGATTATCAGCGCATCAATTACTACAAAGAAAGCAATAAGGACGGCTTGCGTACCGGCAGAAGCCAGATGATACTCCATCACCCAATAGTTAAGGGCATTGAAGAGCACGACCCATACGGAAATAGCTATCACCTCGTATTTGGTCCATTGGCGGAATACGGTCATGCGGCGGCTTACTTCGGCTACGCTCATTTCGTCGATGCGGGTGGCTTTGCTCCAGCGGTAGGTTTTCCAGTCCCACCACATGCCTGCCAGAATGCTGACGGCAATAAAGCCCAGCAATGCAACAATCTTGTTCTGTATATGTTCATTGAACCCCCAAGTAGGCAGTAACAGCCATATCAGGAGAAGGACAGCCAGTCCGACGGCACCGATCCCGATGGAGAAGCGTTGCAGTACAGCAATACGTCCCAGGCTTTTGCGGGTATTCATTTTGTAACCTGCAATCAGTTCCGTAATTTGCTTTTCGTCGGCAATCGGCTCTTTCTGCAACTGTTCATTCAGTGCGTTCCATGATTTCTTCAGTTCATCCAGTTCCATATATTAATCCTCCTTGTTCATTTTTTTAAGTTTGTCTTTGATGCGGCTGAGTTTTGTGGCAACATTCGTCACGGTCAGTCCGGTGATTTCGGCAATTTCGTCGTAACTTTTCTCTTCCAGATAGAGCAGGATAATGGATTTCTCCAATTGTCCCAACCGGTTAATCATCCGGTAGAGTTGCTTCAGCATGGCTTGGGTTTCGTCCGTCTCTTCCGTTCGGTCGGCCTCTTGGGTGAGGGTGACGATTTCGGGGATGTTCTTTTCTTTCCGGATAAAACTGATGCAAGTGTTCAGTGCAATGCGGTATATCCAGGTAGACATTTTACACTCCCGCCGGAACTTGGGAAATGCTTTCCATAAGTTGAGCACCACTTCCTGATAGAGGTCGCCGAGGGTAGCATTGGGCGTAGTGTACAGGTAGCACACCTTGTATATGACGCGCTCGTACTCTCGTACCGTGGACACAAACTCTTGCTCTACATTATCCATTTTCTTTGGCTTCTATGTTCGAATTGCTTTTGTACTGTTAGTCGCAGAGGATGGCGATAAATCACAGCGCAAAGGCATATTTTATTTAGGCAGATTGGCTGCCAGGAACTTTCGCATTTCGTTGACGGGCATTCCGCGGCGACGGGCATAGTCTTCCAACTGGTCTTCACCGATTTTGCCAACTGCAAAGTAGCGGGATGCAGGGTGTGCCAGCATCAGGCCGCAGACGGAAGCGTGCGGATACATGGCTCCGTTCTCGGTCAGGGTGATGCCGATTTTCTTCATGTCGAGCAGTTCATCCAGGAGGAAGTTGACGGATTGGTCGGGCAGGGAAGGGTAGCCCACAGCCGGGCGGATGCCCTGGTAATCCTCAATCAGCAACTCCCGGATGGAGAGCGATTCGTCGGGGGCATATCCCCAAGCCTCCTTGCGCACATACTCGTGCATCTTTTCGGTAGCGGCTTCGGCCAGGCGGTCGGTCAGCGTTTGCACGAGGAGGTGTTTGTAAGGATCGTCTTTATAGTATCCTTCGGTTTCCTCGCTAATGGACGAGGCGAATAGCCCGATGGTGTCAGGGATACCCGAGGATAGCGGACGTATAAAGTCGCTCAGGCAGAGGAAAGGGCTGCCGTCGGGATGCGGCGTTTGCTGGCGGAGCAGGGGGAAGACGGTTCCTTCTATCAGAAGGTTGTCACCGTCGGCATTTGCCCGGCAAAGCCTGAAGATGCATTGAATGGTAATGTCCTCATCCAGTTGGTTGAGCATCCGGTTGGCCTCCTTGAACAGTTGCATCGCTTCGGCGGCTTTGGCACGTTCTTCTTCGGGAAAGGCGGCCAGCCAGGAGGCGCGGCAAGCGTCGCAGCCATGAATATTGGCAATGGCTGCAAAACGCGGCTGAAAGCCCCAGGCATGGAAGAAGTAAATCCAGTTGATATATGGGCTTACGTCGTGAACGGGATAGTTGAGGATTACCGGCGGTTGGGAATTAATCATTTACTGTTCGTTAATCATTGAATCTCAACTCGTCGCCCCGGTAGGTATCGTCTACAACGCCATCGCTGTAAATCAGATGCCCGTTGGCAAAGGTTTTTTCTACTTTCCAATTGAAGTCAATGCCGTTTAGCGGAGTCCATCCGCATTTGCTCAATACATCGTCGTCGGTTAATGTCCAACGCTCGGTGGGGCGTACCAGTACGAGGTCGGCATGATAGCCTTCGCGGATATAGCCGCGTTTCTCGATGTGGAACAACCGGGCGGGCGCATGGCACATCTTCTCGACTACGGTTTCGAGCGTGAAGACAGTTTCGTCCACCAGCTTCAGCATACTGATAAGCGAGAACTGTACCATCGGCATGCCCGACATCGCTTTCAAGGCGCCGCCCGTCTTGTCGGAAAGCAGGTGCGGGGCGTGGTCGGTGCCGATTACATCTATTAATCCCGATTTTACGGCATTGCGGATGGCATTGCGGTCGGCTTCCGTCTTGATGGCGGGGTTGCACTTGATGCGTGCGCCGAATGTCCGGTAATCGTTGTCCGTAAAGAGCAGATGGGGAATACAGGCTTCGGCGGTGATGCGTTTCTCCGAAAGCGGGGCGTTGCTGAATAGTTCGAGCTCGCCGGCGGTGGAGATATGGAGTATATGCAATCGGGCATTGGCATCTTTTGCCAGTCGCACGGCAAGTTCGGAAGAGGCGTAGCAAGCCTCGGCAGAACGGATATGCGGGTGCTCACTGATAGGAATATCGTCCTTTCCGGCAAACAGTTCCTTGACTTTGGCGGTATTCTTTTTGATAATATCCTGTTCTTCGCAGTGGGCGGCAATCAGCATATCGGTACCGTGGAAGATGTTGCGCAGGCTGCTTATTCTGTCCACCAGCATATTGCCGGTGCTGGAACCCATGAAGAGTTTGACGCCGCAAACACGGCGCTTGTCCAGTTTGGCAAGGTCGGCGCAGTTGTTGTTGGTTGCCCCGAAGTAGCAGGAATGGTTGACGACGCATTTCTCGTTCAGCAGGTCGAACTTGGCGTTCAGCGCATCCAGTGTGGTGGTCTGCGGGCTGGTGTTCGGCATGTCCATGATGGACGTCACGCCACCGGCGGCGGCGGCACGGCTTTCGCTGAAGATGTCCGCTTTCTCGGTCAGTCCCGGATCGCGGAAGTGCACGTGGTCGTCGATGATGCCGGGCAGCAGGTAGCAGCCGGTGGCATCGATGGTTTCGTCACAGGGGGCAGAAAGGGAGTCGCGGTCTGCTGCGATCTCGGCGATACGCCCGTTCTCTATTACCACGCAGCCTTTGAAGGACTGGCCTTCGTTTACAATCGTGGCGTTATCTATCAGTCTTCTTTTCATTGCTCATTCTTCATTTTTCGTTGAACTGCGGGTATTTATGGAACCAACTGTTCCACTTCAACCGTATGACTCCGAATATGGCTTCGCCGAAAATGCTGCTGTTCATTTTGGAAGTGCCCAGCTCGCGGTTGATGAAGATAACGGGAACTTCCTTAACTTTGAAACCGCATTTGTAGGCGGTGAACTTCATTTCTATCTGGAAAGCGTAACCTTTGAAGCGGATGCCGTCCAGGTCGATGGTTTGCAATACGCGGCGGCGGTAACACACGAAACCGGCGGTCGTGTCATGAATCGGCAGTCCGGTGATGAGGCGCACGTATTTGGAGGCGAAATAGGACATCAGCACGCGTCCCATAGGCCAGTTCACCACATTGACACCGCTGACGTAGCGCGAACCGATGGCTACATCGGCGCCCTCTTCGGCACACGCCTTATAAAGGCGGGGCAGGTCCTGGGGGTTATGGCTGAAGTCGGCATCCATCTCGAAGATGTACTCATAGTTGCGTTGCAACGCCCATTTGAAGCCGGCAATGTAAGCCGTTCCCAATCCCAACTTCCCTTTGCGCTCTACCATAAACAGGCGTTCGGGAAATTCTTGCTGTAAAGTTTTAACGATGGTTGCCGTTCCATCGGGCGAACCGTCTTCGATGACAAGGATGTGGAAACCGTGCTCCAGGGCGAAGACGGCACGGATTATATTTTCTATATTTTCCCGTTCGTTGTAGGTGGGGATAATGACAATACTATCGGGTGTCTGCATATTCATACACGTGGGGGATTGTAATTGGGACAAATGTAATGCTTTTCTATTATTTACGGATAAAACTAAGGATTATTTATGTATTTTTGCGGCGGAATTACCATCATATCCTGTTATGACTATCACCGAACTGCAACAACGCTACGCCGCTCATCCCAATGTGGAGGCAATGAGCCGCCTGCTTAAAGATACTTCTGTCCGACATCTGTATTGCGGAGGCCTGTGCGCTTCCGCCGCCTCGCTGTTCTCATCCGTGCTGGTGCAGCGGGCGGAGTGTCCGTTTGTCTTTATTCTCGGAGACTTGGAAGAGGCCGGCTATTTCTACCATGACCTTACGCAGATACTGGGTGGAGAACGGGTCTTGTTCTTCCCGTCCTCTTTCCGCCGTGCCATCAAGTACGGACAGAAGGATGCAGCGAACGAGATACTCCGCACGGAAGTGCTGAGCCGCTTGCAGAAAGGTGAAGAGGGACTTTGCGTAGTGACTTATCCCGATGCGCTGGCCGAGAAAGTGGTTTCGCGCAAGGAGCTGGGAGACAAGACGCTGAAACTGCATACGGGTGAAAGGGTGGATATGAATTTTATCACCGAAGTGCTGCGCAGCTACGGTTTTGAGTATGTGGACTACGTCTACGAGCCGGGGCAATATGCCGTGCGTGGTAGCATTATCGACGTCTTTTCCTTTTCTTCCGAATGCCCCTACCGCGTCGACTTCTTCGGAGATGAAGTGGAAAGCATCCGCACTTTCGAGGTAGAAACACAGCTTTCCAAAGAAAAGAAAGAGAGCATTGCGATTGTGCCCGACCTGAGCCGCAGCCTGGAAAAAGGAGGAAGCGGAGGGATGGTATCTTTCCTGGACTTTCTGAAGCCCGACACGGTGCTGGCGATGCGGGACTTCCTTTGGTTGCGCGAGCGCATTCAAATCGTGCACGATGAAGCCCTTACCCCGCAAGCCATTGCCGCCCGCGAAGCGGAAGAGAACGGGGCAATCAGCCTGGACGGCAAGCTGATAGACGGTAGCGAGTTCACCCTGCGGGCGCTCGACTTCCGTCGGATGGAGATGGGCAACAAACCTACCGGCACACCCGATGCCACCATCTCGTTCGATACTACCGCACAACCTATCTTCCACAAGAACTTCGACTTGGTGGCAGAGAGTTTTCAGGAGTATCTTGCCAAGAACTATACCATCTATATATGTAGTGATAGTTTGAAACAAACCGACCGCATCCGTGCCATCTTTGAGGACCGGGGGGACAGCATTTCTTTTATTGCCGTAGAGCGTACCTTGCACGAAGGCTTTGCCGATAATGCGCTGCGCCTCTGTATCTTCACCGATCACCAGTTGTTCGACCGTTTCCATAAGTACAACTTGAAGAGTGACAAGGCGCGTAGCGGAAAAGTGGCTCTTTCTTTGAAGGAATTGAACCAGTTTACTCCGGGCGATTATGTGGTGCATACCGACCACGGCGTGGGGCGTTTTGCCGGACTGGTGCGCATCCCCAACGGGGATACCACCCAGGAAGTGATGAAGCTGGTTTATCAGAACGAAGACGTGGTGTTCGTCTCCATCCACTCCCTGCACAAAGTTTCCAAGTATAAAGGAAAAGAAGGGGAAGCCCCCCGCCTGAACAAGCTGGGCACCGGTGCTTGGGAGAAACTGAAAGACCGCACCAAGACCAAGATCAAGGACATAGCCCGCGACTTGATAAAACTATACTCGCAACGGCGTGAGGAGAAAGGCTTCCAATACAGCCCCGACAGCTTCCTGCAACGGGAGCTGGAAGCGTCTTTCATCTACGAAGACACTCCCGACCAAAGCAAGGCCACTGCCGATGTGAAAGCCGATATGGAGGGTGCCCGCCCGATGGACCGCCTGGTCTGCGGCGATGTAGGCTTCGGAAAGACGGAAGTGGCTGTGCGTGCTGCCTTCAAGGCCGTTGCCGACAATAAGCAGGTAGCCGTCTTAGTGCCTACTACGGTGCTTGCCTACCAGCATTTCCAAACCTTCAAGGAACGCCTGAAGGGATTGCCTTGCCGGGTCGAGTATCTGAGTCGTGCCCGTAGTGCCGCGCAAGCCAAAGCTGCAATAAAAGGACTTGCCGATGGCGAAGTAAATATCCTCATCGGCACCCACCGCATCCTGGGCAAAGACGTGAAGTTCAAAGACCTCGGTCTGCTGGTTATCGACGAAGAACAGAAGTTCGGTGTCTCCGTTAAAGAGAAACTCCGCCAACTGAAAGTGAATGTCGATACCCTGACAATGACCGCCACGCCCATTCCCCGTACCTTGCAGTTCTCGCTGATGGGTGCGCGCGACTTGAGCGTCATCCAGACTCCGCCCCCCAACCGCTATCCCATCCAGACGGAAGTGCATACCTTCAACGAAGAAATCATCACCGACGCCATCAACTTCGAGATGAGCCGCAACGGACAGGTGTTCTTCGTGAACAACCGCATCGCCAACCTGGTGGAACTGAAAGCGATGATTGAACGTCATATCCCCGACTGCCGTGTCGCCATCGGTCACGGACGGCTGGAACCTGCGGAACTGGAAAAGATTATCCTGGACTTCGTGAACTACGACTACGACGTGCTGCTTGCCACCACCATCATAGAGAGCGGTATCGACATCCCGAATGCCAACACCATCATCATCAACCAGGCGCAGAACTTCGGCTTGAGCGACCTTCACCAGATGCGCGGCCGCGTGGGGCGAAGCAACAAGAAAGCGTTCTGCTACCTGCTGGCACCGCCCCTATCCTCGCTCACCCCGGAGGCAAGGCGCCGCTTGCAGGCTATCGAGAATTTCTCCGACCTGGGCAGCGGCATCCACATCGCCATGCAAGACCTTGATATCCGTGGTGCAGGAAATATGCTGGGAGCCGAGCAGAGCGGCTTCATTGCCGACCTCGGTTACGAAACCTATCAAAAGATACTCTCCGAAGCCGTGCATGAACTGAAGACCGACGAGTTTGCCGAACTTTATGCCGAAGAACTGAAAGCCGATGGCGGTGTCATCAGTGGTGAGCAGTTTGTCGATGAATGCCAGGTGGAGAGCGACCTCGAACTTCTGCTCCCTGCCAACTATGTGACGGGCAGCAGCGAGCGTATGCTGCTCTATCGTGAATTGGACGGCATGACGCTGGACGCGGATGTAGCCGCCTTCCGCTCCCGTCTCGAAGACCGTTTCGGCCCCATCCCCCCCGAAACGGAAGAGTTGCTCCGCATTGTTCCATTACGCCGCCTCGCCGCCCGTCTCGGTGCGGAAAAGGTGTTCCTGAAAGGTGGGCGCATGACGCTGTTCTTCGTCTCCAATCCGGACAGTCCTTATTACCAGAGCCAGGCATTCGGCAAGATGATAGCCTTCATGATGAAGTACACCCGCCGTTGCGACCTGCGCGAGCAGAACAACCGGCGGAGCATGGTGGTGAAGGATGTAAGGACGGTGGAAGAGGCGGTTTATGCGCTTCAGGAGGCTGTGGCGATGCAGGAGGAATAATAGGATATAAGCTTGGCTTTCATTGTGATATATCTCAATCACCGTCCGAACTGTACCGCGAATCCTAAATTGAAGAATGTAACATTATTCTTGAACCAACTGTGGTCAATGCCATCGTCATATCCGTCCGTATTGTAAAGACGGGCGTCGGGATTGGCAAACCAGTCCGCAGTGAGCATATCGGCACGCAGCATGCCCGATAACTTCCGGGTGATGCGAAACTCATAACCCACTCCCAGTGATATCCCGCAATATCCTCTTTGAAAGCGGTGCCCGCTCTGTGCACCCCGTTTATACGTCCGTTCCTGGTAGCTCATATATCCGATGCCGAAGGATAAGAATGCCCCTTGATTTCCGTTGTTCCAAAGTTGGCGGAAGATGATGTTGGGGCGCAGGTAGTGCAGGTGCATCTTGTCCGGTGTGTGCGCTATCCTCAGATAATCGTATTGAAGCCCCAGGGCAAAGCTCGGAACTAAGTAATAGCGACCTTCTGCCATCAAGTCATATCCTACCTGGTTACCGTTCTTGCTGAAGAAGTCGTTGCGGTTTCCTTCTACGTGAGGCAGTGTCAGTCCGCCGCCCAATATGATGCTGTAGTCTTGCGGCAGATAATCTTGGGCTTGCAGACTTGTTCCCAAACAAGTCAGGAGAACAAAGAATAGAAGGAGTCGCTTCATTGTGTCGGGTTTTAATTATTACATATCTTCAAGAGTCAGACAAGCCGTCTCTATTTCATGTTTAAAGAATAACTTGGTGCGTATCACTTCCACTTTCTGTTGAAATAGTTCAGACTTGAAGTTCTTGCGCTGACGTTTCACTTCGGCAATGAATACTTTTGACGACTCTGCTGAAATGGCAACGATGTCTATTTCATTCTGATCTGCCTCTTTTCCTTTATTGCTTTCCCACCATGAACCTATGTTCTTGTAAATCTGTTTTTCCCTGAGTTGTTCACGGAAGTATCGCTCTAACACCAAGCCAGAATAGGTGGGATAATCAGCCTTTACGATTTCGGCAAGTTTTGTGTATAATCCGGCTTGCACAAAGTCCTGATGCCTAATAATATATCTGAACCAAAAGCGCAGGAAGTTATCGGTGATTTCGTATCGTACGCTTTGAGTGCCTTCTTTGGCCAGTATGGGCCTTTTCTTGGCTATTACCTCATAGTCCTCTTCTAAACGTTGCAGCAGACCGCCCACACTTGCATTGCCGATGGACTCTGATATCTCGGAAGTTGTATTCTTTCCTGAAGCAATAGCCGAAAGGATTGCGTAATAATTTCCGTATTTTTTGCCGAATTCCTGAATGAGCAACACATTCCCTTCTTCGAGGAAGATGGAATTTTCCTGTACAACAGAGTCTATCATCTTCCGCATAGTGAAACATCCCTTATCCAGTAAAAGCTCAATATATTTGGGAACTCCCCCGGTCAGCGTATAAAGAGCCAGAAGGTCATCATTCGTGTAGTCGGGATGATAATCGGAGAGTATCTGCTTGAGAGCAGCCGTAGTAAAGGGCTTTAATTTGACAATGCTGTCGCAGCGCCCATATAGGGGTTCTCTGTATTCCATAAAGATTCGGTGCATCAGTGTGAAGACAGAACCACTTGCTATGAAATTGATGTGGGTGGTATCTTTATATCTGTCCCAAACGTCTTGTATGCCGCTATATACGGATGGATTGATATAGAAGAACTCTTGGAATTCGTCTATGACTAAATTGAATGATAAATTTCGACCGACCGTCATCAATGCCTCGAAGAGGCTGACGAAAGAGGTGATTTCGGATGGAATGTAGGTATTAAGTGCGCGGCTTGCTGTTTCGGCAAACTGGGAGCATAGAGTTGCCTCGTTACTTCTTCTTACAAACAGGTATACAGTAGGCGTATTTTCGCAACTCTTCAAAATCAGCTTTGTCTTGCCGATACGTCTGCGTCCGGTTAAGGCCGTCATCTGAGAATGGTTGTTGAATGCAACATCTCTGGTATGAGCCAGTAGCTCCAGTTCTTTCTCTCTATTATAAAATTTCATACGGCTTCTTTGCTTTTATCGCCGCCGCTAATTTCGCGGTGGCGGAGTTTGATGCAAATATAGATGTTTTTCGTTTAAAAACGAAATCCTGCAAAATCCGCGTTTAAAAATAATTCATTAATACTTTGACTTTACCTTTGCATCATCGGATGTCAAGGCATTTTCTGTTGGATAATTCTCTTTATATATACCTTGTGCGACCCTCTGCCCGTGTAGTCGATACCCGTTTCGGGATATTCTGCCCACCGTTTCAATTCGCGTGCCGCGGCGTCGCGTAGCAACCCTGTCAGTTCGCAGTAGTCACTAACCTTCATCAACGGATGCTGCTCCAGGTAGTTCTGTGCTAACTTTAGCCGTTGCTCTGCCGGGTATCGTTGGGACGAGCGGCGGAACTTCCATTTGGAGCGGTCCAACCGGCAATATCTCCCTGTTTCCTGTATGAACTCCTTGTCGGCACGGAAGTTGATATTTCTTATACAGATGCTCATTACATTGCGTTTTTGTCCACCGGGTTCTGCACTTTCCCGTTCAAAACCGTCGCGCAGCCCCAGTGAGGGGGAGAATACGCCCAGTCCGTCAATTTTTACCGAGTGTCCTTCCGCCATTTCGTGGGCTATGGCCTGTGTCAGCGCTTTGGTTAACCCTACAATATCACCGGGGGTGAAGGTGCTGGCATAGTTGATGTGCGAAGCCAGGTAATCCAGGTCAACTTGTCCCCATAGCTTCATGCGGGGGTAAAGTATCTTTTTGTCTTCCTCATTGGGAAGTGTCAATTCTTGCATTTGATATTCTGCCATAGTGTACTGATGTTTAGTAATAAGAGGTTAGGGAAGAAGTACTTAAGGTCCCTTTGGAAGGTAGTCTCAGTTGCTTAATGAACCTGTCTGATCTATACTTTAAACTTTATCTTGCATCGTCAGATGTACATCTTAGCCGTCAAGATGTATATCTTAACAGCCGAGATTCATATCTTGGCTGCTAAGATACAGTTTATTCCCTATATGAGCAAGCTTTTGTCGTAGGGAGAGAGTATTTTGTTAAGGGATTGTGACTGTTTCTTTCCCAATGGCTGGCAGGGAAAGATTTTATTACCGCTTCCCGTATAGTTTATCTATCAAGTCCTGCCTGCCTATCCGGCGCAGTTCATTGATAATGTTCTTGCGTTCTTCCGGCTTGTACCAGAAGAAGAACTGGCGTTGTGCCAGTTTTTCGCGTGGCGTCTTGGCGCTGAATACCGGTTCCAGGGTATAAGGATGGAAACCGGCGTACCAGGCTTCGGTGGCAACGGTCATCGGGGTGGGGGTGAAGTCCTGCACTTGCTCCAACTGGAAGTCCATGCGCTTGGTGATGACGGCGAGTTCCGCCATGTCTTCTTCCTTGCAGCCGGGGTGGCTGGAGATGAAGTAGGGGATGAGCTGCTGACGCAGTCCTTCTTCGCGGTTGATGCGGTCGAATATCTGCTTGAACTCTCCGAACTGGCTGAAGGGGGGCTTGCGCATGATGCTCAGTACACGGTCTGAGGTGTGCTCCGGCGCTACTTTCAGGCGGCCGCTGACGTGGCGGGCGATGAGTTCGCGGGTATATTCTTGGGTGCTCTTGTTGGTGGCAGGGTCTTTGCTTTGGTGCAGCAGCAGGTCGTAGCGCACGCCGCTACCGATGAAGGATTTCTTGATGCCGGGCAGGGCGTCTACTGCGTGATAGATGTCCAGCAGCGGGCGATGGTCGGTATTCAGGTTGGGGCATACCTTGGGATGGATGCACGACGGGCGTTTGCAGCGGCGGCAGAGCGATTCGTCCCGCCCTTTCATCCGGTACATATTGGCGGACGGTCCGCCCAGGTCGCTGAGGTAGCCTTTGAAGTCGGGCAGTTCGGTGACGGCTTTCACTTCTTTCAGAATGCTTTCCTTGCTGCGGCTCACGATGAACTTGCCCTGGTGCGCCGAGATGGTGCAGAAGGCGCAACCGCCGAAGCAGCCGCGGTGCAGGTTGACGGAGAACTTAATCATGTCGTAGGCCGGGATGCGCTTCCCTTTATATTTGGGATGGGGCAGGCGGGTGTAGGGCAGGTCGAAGGAATGGTCGAGTTCCGCTTCCGTCAGGGGTGGGTAAGGCGGATTGACGACAACGGTCTGTTTACCTACTGCTTGCAGGATGCGTGAGGCTGCATATTTATTGCTTTCTTCCTCGATATGGCGGAAGTTGGCGGCTTCTTTCTTCTTGTCTTTCAGGCATTCTTCGTGGGAGAAGAGGGTGATGTCGTCTTCTTTCGGAGTTATCGCTTCCCGGCTGAGGTAGGCTATCTGCGGGATGTCGGATAGTGATTCGCCTTTTTCCATCTTCTGTACCAATTCAACGATTGGCTTCTCGCCCATGCCGTATATCAGCAGGTCGGCGCCGCTGTCTACAAGGACGCTGGGGCGCACGCAGTCCTGCCAGTAATCATAATGAGTCAGGCGGCGCATGCTTGCCTCGATGCCGCCCAGTACGACGGGGACATCGGGATAGATTTTCTTCAGTATTTGGGTATAGACGATGGAAGGATATTCGGGGCGCATATCCGGACGCGCGTCGGGCGTATAGGCATCATCGCTGCGCAGGCGTCTGTTGGCAGTATATTTGTTGACCATCGAGTCCATGCATCCGGGGCTGATGCCGAAGAACAAGCGGGGACGTCCCAGTTTCTTGAAGTCGCGTAAGTCGTCGCGCCAGTTGGGTTGGGGGATGATAGCTACGCGCAGTCCTTCTGCTTCGAGGATGCGTCCTATAACAGCCGCCCCGAAAGAAGGATGATCCACGTAAGCATCACCGCTAAATAAAATTACATCCAATTCGTTCCATCCACGAAGCTCTACTTCTTTTTTAGTGGTGGGTAACCAATCAGTCAACCGATACTCTTTCATGCCGCAAAGATAGAGAATAAAATTATACCGTAAACTGTAATGTCATTTGTTCTCCGTCGTAAATCTCACGGAAACCGATTTGCTGTTCGGCGAGGTACTCTTTCAGGTCGTTGAAAGCAGTGGCATCGTCCATAATGATTTCCAGCTTTTCTCCCTTTGGTGCTTCGCACATGGCTTTGACGGCGGGGATGAGCGGACTGTAATTCTTTTGTCCGCAGGTGTCGATGGTTTTCATTTATTCTTCTTCTATGGTTTCTTGGGCAGAAAACCATTGCAGATAGAGCTTGATGAGTTGCTGCAATCCGAAGGCCTTCATGTTGTTGTGATAGATAACGTCGATGCAGAGGTCGAGCAGGTCTTTGCTGTCTTCCTCTTGCGCGGCAATGAGGGAGCGGATGTTCAGTTTCAGTTTCTCGAGCACGTCTTCGTCTACGATGCCGTTGCTGTCGATGAGATGGCGGAAGAGTCCGTATTTCTCGATGGTGGCAAGGTTTTCTTCTGAAACTTCTAAACTGCGGGTTCCGCTGGGATTGGCTTGTATAGTGTACATGTTATTTTTATTTTAAAGATTAATACTTGGGTTACTTTAGGAGCAAAGATAGGATTTATTTTGATTAAGTAAAAGAAAGCCCCGTTGATTCTTGAAGTTACTATCTTTTTTATACTTTTGTGGACCACATATTAATAACAAGTCTTATGAGAACACTCTTGAAAAACGCATTAATTTTCTTCCTGGCCATGATGCCGGTCTTGTCCTTCGGACAACAAAATCCCCAGATAATAAATGTCGGTGCACGCCAGACGACATCGCTCGACGGGCAATGGAAAACAATTGTCGACCCGTTTGAGAACGGCTACTATGACTATCGCCTGAAACCCTATGATGGCGGATATGCCCAGGACAAAACCTATTCCGACAAGACCCAGCTTCAGGAATATGATTTTGAAACGGATAAGCTGCTGTTTGTTCCCGGCGACTGGAATACGCAACGCCCGCAACTGTATTATTATGAAGGAACCGTATGGTACCGGAAGCATTTTGAATATTCCCTGCAACCGGGCAAGCGCCTGTTCGTGAACTTCGGTGCGGCCAATTATGAGGCTATCGTGTGGCTGAACGGCAAACGCCTGGGAATACACATCGGTGGATTCACTCCTTTTAATTATGAAATCACCAATCTGCTGAAAGAGGGTACGAACAGTCTGGTGGTGAAGGTGGACAACAAACGCCGTCCCGAAGCCGTGCCCACGGTGAATGCCGACTGGTGGAACTTTGGCGGCATCACGCGCCCCGTCACTCTGGTGGAGACGCCTTCTACCTATATACGCGACTACTACGTGCAGTTGAAGAAGAACGACAAGAACATCATCGAAGGCTGGGTGCAACTGGATGGCTCTGCCAAGGAACAGAAGATAACACTGGATATCCCCGAACTGAAAGTGAAGAAGGAAGTGACTACCGATGCCAACGGGCGTGCTGCCTTCGAGGTAAAGACCAAACCTGTGCTTTGGACGCCGGAGAATCCGAAACTGTATGCCGTGAACCTTTCTTCCGAGACAGATAAGGTATCGGATGAAGTCGGTTTCCGCACCATCCGCACGGAAGGCACCAAGATATTGCTGAATGACAAGGAAATCTTCTGCAGGGGCATCAGCATCCACGAAGAGACTCCTTATTATAGCGGCCGTGCCTATTCAAGAGACCATGCCCACACCTTGCTGAGTTGGGCAAAGGAGTTGGGCTGCAACTTCGTCCGCCTGGCACACTATCCGCACAATGAAGAGATGGTTCGTGAAGCCGAGCGCATGGGATTCCTGGTGTGGTCGGAGATTCCGGTTTACTGGACGATTCATTGGGATAATAAAGATACGTATCAGAATGCCGAGCAGCAACTGTGCGATATGATTGACCGTGACAAGAACCGCTGCAATGTCATTATCTGGTCCATCGCCAACGAAACTCCCCACAGCGATTCCCGCCTGACGTTCCTTACCAATCTGGCAAACAAAGCACGGAGCTTGGACAATGTCCGCCTGATTGGTGCAGCGATGGAGAAGGAAGAAGTGCAACCGGGAGTGATGACAGTAAATGATCCGCTGGGCGACTTGCTGGATATTATCAGCTTCAACGAATATGTGGGATGGTATGACGGTGACACGGAGAAGTGCGACCGGGTGAACTGGACGTTCAATGCTCAGAAGCCGGTATTCATCAGTGAGTTGGGTGGCGGTGCGCTCTACGGACGTCACGGCGCTAAGAACGAACGCTTCACGGAAGAATATCAGGAAGATCTTTATATTCATCACGTGGAAATGCTGAAACGTATTCCCGGATTGGCGGGTACTACACCGTGGATATTGAAAGACTTCCGTTCTCCACGCCGCCATGTGCCGGAGATACAGGACGACTTCAACCGTAAGGGATTGGTTTCGGACAAGGGACAGAAGAAGAAAGCATTCTTTGTGCTACAGAAGTGGTATAAGGAGTTGGAAGAGACTTATAAATAAGAACATAAAAAAAGACTCCTCTTACAATAACTGTAAGAGGAGTCTTTTTTTATTATTTAATAGTGACCGGTAATACTTTTAAATCTTCCAGTCGGGAGCTTCCGCCATACAGCAACTCGTAGTTTCCTGCTACGGGGTGCATCGTATTGGTATTCGTATCAAACCATTCAAAGCTTTCATCCGTCAGGCTGATGCAGACATCCTGTTTCTGACCGGCATCCAACTTCACACGCTTGAATCCGCGCAGTGTACGTTGCGGAGCATCTTTATCTCCGGGCTTGCGCAAATAAACTTGTATCACTTCTTCGCCTTCACGCTTCCCTGTATTGGTTACGGGAATGTAAAGCAACATATCATTCTTGGCATTGTCGGCACGATAGATGTGTGCATCACCGTATGCAAAGGTGGTGTAGCTCAAACCATAACCGAAGGGGAACAAAGGTGCATCCGTGAAGTAACGGTAAGTTCTGCCCTTCATGGAATAATCTTCAAAGTCGGGCAGCTGCTCGGTGTTCTTATAGAACGTGATAGGCAAGCGACCGGCTGGATTGTATTCACCGAAGAGTACATCGGCTACCGCTGTACCACCGGCTTGTCCCGGATACCATGCTTGGAGGATAGCCTCGCATCTCTCGCTTTCGGGCGTCAGTGCAATGGCAGAACCTGAATAGTTGACGAATATCACTTTCTTGCCTGCATCTACCAGTGCCTTTACCAATGAACGCTGTATTTCGGGTAATTCGATGCTGGTGCGGTCGCCTCCCTTGAATCCGGGGATGGTAACCGGCATTTCCTCACCTTCCAAGGCAGGAGAGATACCTCCGGCAAAGATAACGACATCTGCGTCCTTCACCTTGTCGACAGCTGCCTGAAGATTCATCGGAACAATAGCTCCCATATCGAATTGCAGGGATGTATTACCATTGATATATGCGAAGTCGATTTCGATATCATAAGATTTACCCTTCTGGGCTTTCAGTGTATAGATGTCTGTCTCTTGGCGTATGTTTCTTCGTTTGTCAACCACTTTTCCGTTGATTTTCAGTTGTACATCGCCATCGGCGCGGAAGCGGAAAGCAACATTGCCCGACTTGCTGGGGCGGAAAGTTGTTTTATAAACTCCCGAGAAATCGCGGATATTCACACCTGTGGCAAATGTCGTTGCCCCCATGGTAGTGAACTTGAAAGGAGTGGTGATGAATACTTTGGCAGCCGGAGCGCCTTCAGCCTTAACATTGTTCCAGTATTCTGCCTGGAAACCGGGCTTGCCATTGAAGCTACATTCATGGAACAAGCTCTGTACCGTTTGATTTGTGGTGTGGTCGCAACCCGGTTCGTAAATAATCCGGCTATCCGGCAGCTTGGCACGAATACCTTCTAATAAGGTAACGGTATGGGAAGGGAAACCATTGTAGTTGCCCCACTGCATCACGGAGTCGTTGGCGTTAGGACCCATTACGGCTACAGTCAGATTCTTATCCAAAGGCAAGATGTTATCCTTGTTCTGTAACAGTACGATTGACTCCCGTGCCATGCGCAGTGCCAGGTCCTGATGAGGCTTGCTGTTGACTACCGAGTAGGGGATAGGCCAGGCGTTTCCGTTGTCCATCTCGCCCAGTTGGTATCTGGCAGTGAGCAGGCGCAGCAATGAGGCATCGATGCGTGCTTCGTCAATCAAACCTTCTTTTACGGCTTCCGTCAGATGCCCGAATTCCGGTCCGCACTCCAGGTCGGTTCCGTTCCATACGGCACTGGCAGAGGCGTGCGCAGCATCGGGATGGGTCTGGTGGGCATTGGGGCGATAGAAGTCGGAGATTGCCCAACAGTCGGAAACCACCAGGCCTTTATAACCCCATTCATCGCGCAATATTTGCGTCAGTAACCGGTTGCTTCCGCAGCAAGGATCCCCTTCAAAGCGGTTGTAGGCACACATCACCTCTCTCACCTGTGCTTTCTGCACAAGCTCTTTGAATGCGGGCAGATAGGTTTCCCACAAATCGCGCGGGTCGATGTCTTTGGCATCGAAGCTGTGGCGGTTCCATTCCGGGCCGGAGTGTACGGCGAAATGCTTGGCACATGCGTGAAGCTTGTCATACTCGGCATCTTCCGGGCCCTGCAATCCTCTTACTACGGATACTCCCATACGGCCGGTCAGATAGGGATCTTCACCGTAGGTTTCCTGTCCGCGTCCCCAGCGAGGATCACGGAAGATGTTCACGTTCGGAGTCCAAAAGGTCAGTCCCTGATAAATTTTCAAACCGCCGTTCTTGGAGAATTCCGTAGACTTGGCGCGTGCCTCGTCCGATACGGCTGTAAATGCCTGATAAAGCAGATCGTCATTGAACGATGCACCCATACCGATGGCTTGCGGGAAAACAGTGGCGATGCCTGCGCGTCCTACGCCGTGCAATGCTTCGCTCCACCAGTCGTAGGCTTTAATGCCCAGTCGCGGGATGGCGGGAGAACTGTTTTGCATCAAAGCTACTTTCTCATCCAGGGTGAGTTGCCCTAATAAGATTTGCGCGCGTTGTTCTGCCAACGTGCGTTGTCCGAATACAGCAGAACTACAATACAGGACTGCTGCCAATAAATAGAATTTCTTTTTATTCATGTGTTTTTTCTCTTGATATAATGATTATACAATATTTCTGCTGTAAAAGTAGCTTATAATTTGTATTTATGAAAGTCTGTTTGCTTCATATCCTTATGCCAGCGTTACATATCGTTTCTGTTAGGTTACATCTATCTTTGGTGAGGTTACATCGGGGGAAACAGGAAGAGAAAATGCCTGAAAAAAAGGCTGCACCCGAATGGATTCTGTTCCATTCCGATGCAGCCAGCTTAAAGTTTTAACCCGTTATTACAGTGGAATGTATTCTACGAATGCTTCCATTGCTTCATAAGATGCGAGGCCGAGACTATCATACAGTGCAGCCGTAGCACGGTTGCGGTCTTCGCTGCGTTGCCAGAACAGACGTTCGTCATTGCCCAGGAACGGAGCGCTTTCCATCTGCGACTGGTGCTTCAGGATAGAGTTGCGTTTAGCGCGCAATTCTTCCGGACTGATAGGCACAGCCATTTCGATATTTTCAATTTCCCATTCTGCCCATGCACCGCGATACATCCAGATGCGGCACTCTTTCAGCCATTTGGCTCCTTCTTCTTTCTCCAGGTCGACGGCAGCGAATACGGCATCCGTACAAACGCGGTGCGTTCCGTGCGGGTCGGCCAGGTCGCCGGCAACGAAGATCTGGTGAGGTTTCACTTCGCGCAGCAGGTTGCGTACAATTTCTACGTCTGCTTCGCTGATAGGATTCTTCTGAATTTTACCGGTTTCGTAGAACGGCAGGTCGAGGAAGTGTACATGATCCAGCGGAATGTTATTGTAGGTGCAGGCAGTACGTGCTTCGCCACGGCGAATCAGACCTTTGATGGTCAGGATGTCGCGGGTATCCATATCACCGTCTTTCTTTTCCTTCAAGTACTTGCGTATTTCGGCGTACTTGTCATTGATAACCTGGTCTTCGCTGTTGTTGAATATTTGGTTGAATCCGTTGATGAAGTGCATGAAGCGAGTTACTTCCTCATCGCCTACGGCAATGTTACCCGAAGTTTCGTAAGCCACGTGTACATCGTGCTTCTGCTCTACCAGGCGGCGGATAGTGCCACCCATCGAGATAACGTCGTCATCGGGATGCGGAGAGAATACTACGATGCGCTTCGGATACGGTTTGGCACGCTCGGGACGATAAGTGTCGTCTGCGTTCGGCTTGCCACCCGGCCAGCCGGTGATGGTATGTTGCAGGTCGTTGAATATCTTGATATTCACGTTGTATGCCGAGCCGAACAATGCCAGCAGTTCGCTTAAACCGTTTTCGTTGTAGTCTTTATTGGTCAACTTCAGGATGGGTTTTCCGGTGAGTTGGCACAGCCAGACGATAGCACTACGGATCAGCTTGTCGTTCCATTCGCAGGAAGTCACCAGCCAGGGGCGTTGGATACGCGTCAGGTTAGCGGCGGCAGACAAGTCGATGGCAACGTGTGCATTGTTGTGCGTTTGCAGGTAAGAGGCGGGGATGGTATCCGTAACCGGACCTTCCACACAGTTTCTTACCATCTGGGCTTTTTCTTCACCCCATGCCATTAGGTATACCTTCTTGGCGGCAAGGATGGTAGAAACACCCATCGTGATAGAACTGATAGGAGTACTCTCGATGCTGCCGAACATCTTGGATGCTTCGTTGCGCGAGTCGTTATCCAGTAAAATCAAGCGGGTGGTGGAGTTGAGGCGTGAACCCGGTTCGTTGAAACCGATGTTACCCACGCGTCCAATGCCTATCAGGGCAGCATCCAGTCCGCCGAAACTTTCGATGCGCTGCTCGTACAAGCGGCAGTATTCGAAGATGGTGTCTTTGGCAATTGTACTGTCCGGGCTGAAGACGTTCTGTTTGTCGATGTCCACATGGTCGAGCAACATTTCCTTCAAGGCGTTGAGGTTGCTGTTGACAGCATCCTGTGTCAGAGGGTAGTATTCGTAGAGGTTGAATACGATTACGTTGCGGAAACTCAATCCTTCTTCCTTGTGCATACGGATGAGAGCCGAGTACACGTTGCGGGGAGAATTTCCGCCTGCCAATGCCAATACGCAGAAACGTCCGGCCTTTTGTTTGTCACGGATCAGCTGTGCAATATCCAGGGCAACTTGGTTGGCACCTTCTTCGGCAGACTCGTAGATGTCTGTCGGAATTTTTTCCAGTCGGGTCAATACCGACCGTTCAAATGCATTCTCAGGTCGATAGTACCTGGGGGAGACTCTGTTGAGAGTGATTTGAGAGCTTAAATTGGTTTTCATAAAATATGTATTAATAATAAATTGATTAAAACAATTGCTGTTTCTTAGAGACAACAAAGATACAAAAAACAATGTTCGATCATATCTTGTTGAGGATAATTTTAATAGATATTACCGGGAACCAAACAAACTATTCCTTATCTTTGTTTCATCTCTAAACTACTAACTAAAAATAGTACGCGTATGAAGAACTGGAGAATAGAAGCAATCATTATTTCCATTGGTATCATTATGCTGGGCGTGATGATAAGGAACGGTATCAACGACTTTAAAGACAAAGATCGTATTGTGAGTGTAAAAGGTCTGGCAGAGATGGAAGTACCTGCCGATAAGGTCATCTGGCCATTGGTATACAAGGATATCGGCAACGATCCCGCCTTGCTGTATGTTAATATGGAGCAGAAGAATAAAGCTATCGTAAACTTTCTGGAAAAGAACGGCGTTGCAAAAGACGAAATCAGTATCGTGCCGCCCGAGATCATCGACCTGCAAGCCGAACGTTATGGAAACCGGGATATATCCTATCGCTACAATGCCACTTCCGTTATTACGGTAACCTCGAAAAATGTAGATAAAGTGCGCAAGCTGATGTCCGAGCAAGCCGAACTCTTGAAGCAGGGCATCGCCATCACCGGTGGTGATTATAAGTATAATGTATCTTATGAATTTACCGGACTGAACGGCATCAAGCCACAAATGATAGAAGAGGCCACAAAGAATGCCCGTGCTGCTGCCGAGAAATTTGCAAAAGACTCCGATAGCAGCCTGGGTAAAATCAGGAACGCTTCACAAGGGCGGTTCTCTATCTCCGACCGAGACGCCAATACTCCTTATATAAAGAGTGTGCGCGTAGTGACTACCGTGAATTATTATCTGAAGAAATAGTGAAGTGATCCGCATCTTTCCATGCGGGGAACTTCTGCCTGAAGTCTGTCAATGAAGTAAGTTCGAGCGCTGCCGTGGCGACTCCTTCTTCATTGTCGGGCACGGTGGCGAGCAGTTCGCCTTTGGGAGAATAGATGACGCTGCCTCCGCTGTGGGGCAGCTTATGGTTGTCTGTGCCGACGCGATTGACACCGCAGACGTAGCAGATATTCTCCAATGCACGGGCTTGCAGCAATACGTCCCATACCTTGCGGCGGGGAACGGGCCAGTTGGCTACGTAAATTAACAGGTCGTACTCATTGTCTGTGTTGCGGCTCCATACCGGAAAACGAAGGTCGTAGCAGACAAGCAGTAATATGTTCCAGCCCCGGTAGCAGATAATGGGGCGTTGGTTTCCCGGAGTGAAATGCTCCACTTCGTGCCCCATGCGGAAGAGGTGGCGCTTGTCGTAATAGTAGGCATCGCCTTCGGGCGTAAGGAAGAAGGCACGGTTGTAATAGGAAGGCCGGTCATCGTAGGATGATGCTTCGCACGCAATATAACTGCCTGCAATGGCAAGCTGATACTCTCCGGCCCATCGCCGCAATGTAGTGATGGTTTCTCCCGTTACCGGTTCCGCCAGATGCTCTGTGTCCATGCTGAAGCCGGTAGAGAAGGTCTCAGGTAAAACAACAATCTCCGTTGTCCCACGAAGAGCTTCAAGCTTTTCGCGGAGGCGACGGAGATTTTCTTGTTTATCTTCCCAAACGATATCTGTTTGTAGAATACTTACGCGCATATTACATTACCGCATTAATACCTTATCTACTGCATCATTACTTTATCAAATTTCTCCCAAGTCAAAGTTCTTGGGATTCTTCCCTTTGAAGTTCTTGTAATAGAGCTTTATCTCATGCATATCTTTCGCCATGTCTCCGGTGGGCATAATGGCTTTGGTGCACGAAATAGTCTTTGTGGGATAATCGATTCCGACGAGCACGATGGGTACTTGCGCCTTGAGTGCTATGTAATAGAAACCTTTCTTCCAGTTAGGATTGGCTTTGCGGGTTCCTTCCGGGGTGATGGCAAGATGGAAGTGCTTGCTGTTTGCAAACTTCTCAGTCATCTGGTCTACTAAAGACGACTTGCGTCCCCGGTTTACAGGGATACCGCCCACAGCCTTGAATATAAGTCCCAGTGGGAAGAAGAACCATTCCTTCTTCATCATGAAACTGGTTTTGCGGCCGATGGCACCATAATACAGCTTGCCGATAAATAAATCCCAATTAGAAGTATGTGGCGCCGCACAAACTATGCACTTATCATAGTTTTCCACCGTCACATTTGTTTTCCAGCCCAGCAGGCGATAATAAATGAAACTATAAAGGGCTTTCTTCATTTTACTTCAATTTGCCCATTGCATCAATAATTTCGTCCACTTTCGCATTGAAGTCAGTCATGAATTTCTTGTAGAAACCTTTTACATTTCCCGGTTCTGTGTGACTGATACGGCTTATGAATTCATCTTGCGTTTTCAGAATCTCTGCCATCAGCTCGTCAGCTTTCTTTTTGTCGGTTCCAGGTACGTATAAACTGTGCACAAGACACTCTGTGAATAGTTCGCCTGCAATATAGTTGATGTTCTTCTTTAGTTCTTTTCTACTTGCCATAATCTTTACATTTTAAATGAATACTGTGAATTGTATCCGGTAAAGATACAGTTTTTCTTTATTACTGTATAGGAAAAGCCCGTTTTTATGTGTTTTTAATGGGAGTAGGGGTGTGGAATAATTCCACAAAATGTGGACGCATTCTACATGAAAGGGAGGGATTCCCGAAAGAAAGAACGATTTTCTGCTGATTTATATCCATTGATATATAGAGCATTACGCAAAAAGGGAATATTGTGTCAACATGTTTGGCATCTCATTTGTTATTTACAAATAGAAACAGGGTTAAATTTAATAAACGAACAAGCATGAGACTATTTTTATTCAAGAGAGAATTGAAATTGAACAAGAAAAGAATACTGATAATAGCAGCCTGCCTGGCAGTGCTGTTGGTTGGCTATTTTATCTTGACCTGGCCCAAGAAGGTGCAGCCTGAAGCTCCTACCGTTATTGTGGAACCTGCTGCAAAAGGTGATGTAGAGATATATGGCGAATATGTAGGTCGCATCCGTGCACAACAGTTTGTAGAGGTACGTGCGCGCGTAGAAGGCTATCTGGAGAATATGCTTTTTGCCGAAGGAAAGTACGTGACGAAGAACCAGGTACTTTTTGTTATCAACCAAGATCAATACCGTGCTAAGGCCGATAAAGCCCGTGCACAATTAAAGAAAGACGAGGCGCAGGCACTGAAGGCGAAGCGCGACCTGGAACGTATCCGCCCGTTGTATGCACAAAATGCTGCCAGCCAGTTGGATCTTGACAATGCCCAGGCAGCCTATGAAACGGCAGAGGCATCTGTGGCAATGAGCCAGGCCGATTTGGATCAGGCTGAACTGGAATTAGGTTATACGCTGGTACGTTCGCCGCTTTCGGGACATATCAGTGAAAGAAATGTGGACTTGGGTACTTTAGTCGGACCGGGTGGTAAGTCCTTGCTGGCTACCGTAGTGAAGAGCGATACCGTCCTGGTAGACTTTAATATGACGGCGCTGGATTACCTGAAAAGTAAGGAACGTAATATCGACATCGGCCGCCAAGACTCTACACGCTCCTGGCAGCCTAACATTACGATTACTTTAGCGGACAACACGGTTTATCCTTTTAAAGGATATGTAGACTTTGCCGAACCACAGGTAGACCCGCAGACGGGTACCTTCTCGGTACGTGCAGAGATGCCGAATCCTAACAGTGTACTGTTACCGGGGCAGTTTACGAAAGTGAAACTGTTGCTGGATGTGCGCGAAGATGCAATAGCCATACCCCAGAAGGCGGTGACCATTGAGAAAGGCGGTGCTTATGCCTTTGTGATGCGCCGTGACTCTACGGTGGAGAAACGCTTCATAGAGTTGGGGCCAGAGTTTGGAAATAGCTGGGTGGTTGAACGTGGTCTGGCAGCCGGTGAGCAAGTGGTGACGGAAGGTTTCCACAAATTGACTCCGGGAATGAAGGTGCGTGCACAAGCCAAGGATATTAACTCTTCAAAGTAACGACATTATGAAAGTAAGTTTCTTTATAGACCGCCCGGTATTCTCGGCGGTGATATCGATTGTGATTGTGATAGTCGGTATCATCGGACTGACCATGCTGCCGGTGGATCAATACCCACAGATAACGCCGCCCGTGGTGAAGATCAGCGCTTCCTATCCGGGAGCTAGTGCGCTGACAGTTTCGCAAGCGGTGGCAACCCCTATCGAACAAGAGATAAACGGTACTCCGGGCATGCTCTACATGGAGTCCAACAGTTCTAACTCCGGCGGTTTCTCCGCCACCGTCACCTTCGACGTATCTGCCGACCCCGACCTGGCGGCGGTAGAGATACAGAACCGCGTGAAGCTTGCCGAGAGCCGCCTGCCTGCCGAAGTCATTCAGAACGGTATCTCGGTAGAGAAGCAGGCGCCCAGTCAGTTGATGACGCTCTGCCTCACTAGCAGTGACCCCAAGTTCGATGAAATCTATCTGAGCAACTTTGCCACCATCAACGTGCTCGACTTGCTGCGCCGCATCCCCGGCGTGGGCCGCGTCTCCAATATAGGTAGCCGCTATTACGCCATGCAGATATGGGCACTGCCCGACAAACTCGCCAACTTCGGCCTCACCGTGCAGGACTTGCAGAATGCACTGAAAGACCAGAACCGCGAGTCCGCCGCCGGCGTCCTGGGTCAGCAGCCGGTGAAGGGACTGGACATCACCATCCCCATCACCACGCAGGGCCGACTGAGCTCCGTGAAACAGTTCGAGGACATCGTAGTCCGCGCCAACTCCAATGGGTCTATCATCCGCTTGCGCGACGTGGCCCGTGTCTCTCTCGAAGCCTCTTCCTACAGCACGGAGAGCGGCATCAACGGTGAGAACGCCGCCGTACTTGGCATCTATATGCTGCCGGGCGCCAATGCGATGGAAGTGGCAAAGAACGTAAAGGAAGCCATGAAAGAGATCAGTGCCAACTTCCCGGAGGGAGTGAGTTACGAGATCCCGTTCGATATGACGACCTATATCTCCGAATCCATCCACGAGGTGTACAAGACCTTGTTCGAAGCATTAATATTAGTTGTGTTAGTAGTATTTCTTTCCTTGCAAAGTTGGCGTGCGACGCTGATACCGATTGTTGCGGTACCGATTTCCCTGGTTGGTACCTTTGGTTTCATGCTTATCTTCGGGTTCTCGCTGAACATGCTGACTTTGCTTGGATTGATTCTTGCCATCGGCATCGTGGTAGATGATGCCATCGTGGTGGTGGAGAACGTGGAGCACCTGATGGAGACCGAAAAACTCAGCCCCTACGAAGCCACCAAGAAGGCAATGAATGGGCTGGCAAGCGCATTGATAGCCACTTCGCTGGTACTCTGTGCCGTATTCGTGCCGGTGAGTTTCCTAAGTGGAATTACCGGGCAGTTGTATCGCCAGTTCACCATTACCATTGCCGTTTCCGTGCTGCTGTCTACGGTGGTGGCGCTGACGCTCAGCCCCGTGATGTGCTCCCTTATTCTGCGCCCCGATAGCGGCAAGAAGAAGAACATCGTCTTTCGCAAGATAAACCACTGGCTGGCACTCGGTAACCACCGCTACGTAGGTGTCATCAGTCGCGTCATCAAGAATCCCCGCCGATTGATGTCGGCGTTCGGAATGGTGATTGTCGCTATCTTTATTATACATCGGTTGGTGCCCACCAGCTTTCTGCCTGCCGAGGACCAGGGCTATTTCAAGATAGAACTGGAATTGCCTGAAGGCGCCACGCTGGAACGTACCCGCGTAGTGACCGACCGCGCCGTGAAGTATCTGGAACAGAATCCCTACGTCGCCTACGTACAGAACGTAACGGGCAGCAGCCCCCGTGTGGGCAGCAGCCAGTCGCGTAGCGAACTGACAGTTATCCTGAAACCGTGGGAGGACCGCAAAGCCATTTCCATTGACCGGATTATGGAGCGCGTGGAGCGCGACCTGAAGGAATACCCCGAATGCAAAGTCTACCTCTCCACGCCTCCCGTCATTCCGGGGCTGGGTACTTCGGGCGGTTTCGAGATGCAGCTCGAAGCCCGTGGCGATGCCACTTTCGACGACCTGGTGCAGGCTGCCGACACCCTGATGCTCTATGCCCAGCGCCACAAGCAACTGACGGGTCTTTCATCCTCCCTGCAATCGGAGATACCGCAACTCTACTTTGACGTAGACCGCGACAAGGTGAAGATGCTCGGCGTCCCCCTTGCCGATGTATTCTCTACGATGAAGGCCTACACCGGTTCCGTCTACGTGAACGACTTTAACATGTTCAACCGTATATATAAGGTGTACATCCAAGCGGAAGCCCCTTACCGCGAGCACAAGGACAACATTAACCTCTTCTTCGTGAAAGCCAAAGACGGTGCGATGGTGCCCCTCACCTCACTGGGCAACGCTACGTACACCACCGGTCCGGGCAGCATCAAGCGTTTCAATATGTTCACCACCGCCGTTATCCGCGGTTCCGCCGCCCAGGGCTACAGTTCCGGGCAGGCAATGGAGATTATGGAACAGATAGCCCGCGACCACCTGCCGGACAACATCGGAGTGGAATGGAGCGGCCTGTCTTATCAGGAGAAGAAGGCAGGTGGGCAGACGGGACTGGTGCTGACACTGGTATTCCTCTTTGTCTTCCTCTTTCTGGCGGCGCAGTATGAAAGCTGGACGGTGCCCATCGCAGTATTGTTGTCCCTGCCCGTCGCCGCCCTGGGCGCTTACCTGGGCGTAGTCATCTGCGGATTGGAGAACGACATATATTTCCAGATAGGCTTGGTAATGCTGGTGGGGCTCGCCGCGAAGAACGCCATCCTCATCGTAGAGTTTGCCAAGGTGCAGGTAGATGCAGGGGCCGACTTGGTGCAGAGCGCCATCCATGCGGCACAGCTCCGCTTCCGCCCCATCCTGATGACCTCCCTTGCCTTCGTGCTGGGCATGCTGCCTATGGTGCTGGCAAGCGGGCCGGGTTCGGCAAGCCGTCAGGCTATCGGTACAGGCGTATTCTTCGGAATGATATTCGCCATTGTTTTCGGCATCGTGCTGGTACCGTTCTTCTTCGTTATGGTCTATAAGGCGAAGGCGAAGGTGCAGCACAAGATTAAGAAAGACTGAACTTAAAGAACAACGTTATGAAACAAAGAAACATATATATACTTCTGTTATTAAGCCTGTTTGTCTTTGCATCCTGCAAAGTGGGCAAAAGCTACGTCCGTCCTGAAATGGCATTGCCCGATAGCCTGGCACAACACCAAGACAGTACGAGCGTTGCCGACGAACAGTGGCAGGTGGTCTACACCGACAGCACCCTGCGCAGCCTGATAGCCCGCGCCCTGGAGTACAACAAAGACATGCTCATCGCCGCCGCCCGCGTCAAAGAGATGGCGGCGCAGAAACGCATCAGCGTTGCCAACCTGCTGCCGCAACTCACCGGCAGGGTAGAAGCCGAGCGCGAAGTCGAGAACTACGGCGGCCACAGCCGCGACATGGGCAACACCTACGAAGCCAAAGCCCTGCTCTCCTGGGAAGTCGACCTGTGGGGCAACCTGCGCTGGAAGCAAGCCGCCGCCGTGGCCGACTACCTGAAAACCCTGGAAGCCCAGCGTGCCCTGCGCATGACCATCGTTGCCGAAGTGGCGCAAGCCTATTATGAGTTAGTAGCCCTCGACACCGAACTTGAAATCGTCCGCCAGACGCAGCGCGCCCGTGAAGAAGGCGTCCGCCTCGCCCGCCTCCGTTTCGAGGGAGGGCTCACCTCGGAGACGTCCTACCAGCAAGCCCAGGTAGAGTTGGCACGTACCGCCACGCTCGTGCCGGACTTGGAGCGCCGCATCTCCCTCAAAGAGAATGACATCGCCTTCCTTGCCGGAGAGTTTCCCACCCGCATCCGGCGCGCAGGCTTCCTGCACGAACTTGATGTGCCACAGTCCCTGCCCGTAGGTCTGCCCTCGCAGTTGCTGGAGCGCCGCCCCGACGTCCGCGCTGCCGAACAGCAACTCCGCGCCGAGCATGCCCGGGTCAAGGTGGCCTACACCAATATGTTCCCCCGCCTTGCCCTCACCGGACAGTTCGGCTTGGAAAGCGACGTCCTCTCCAACTTCCTGCAATCGCCTTATTCCCTGCTGAACGGCGCCCTGCTCACCCCGCTTTTTGCCTGGGGAAAGAACCGCGCCGCCCTGCGTGCACAGAAAGCCGCCTTCGAAGCCCAGGTGCACAGCTACGAAAAGACCGTGCTCAGTGCCTTCAAGGAAGCACGGAATGCGATTGTCGATTTCAACAAGATACAGGAAGTCTACCGACTTCGTGCCAAGCTCGAACGTTCGGCAAAGGGCTATGTGGAACTCGCCCAGTTGCAATACATCAACGGCGTCATCAACTACCTGGACGTGCTCGATGCACAGCGTGGCTACTTCGACGCGCAGATTGGTGTGAGCAACGCCATCCGCGATGAGCTGATTGCAATGGTGAATGTATATAAGGCCCTGGGAGGGGGATGGCAGCAGAAGTAATTCTCTTCTTTTCTTGTGCAGTTATTATGATTATTGCTTAAAACTCACTAAATTTGCCCAATCATCCCTAAAGATGTACAATTGTCTCCGGGATGACAGTGAGTTAAAGCCTCTCCATACCTAAATAACTGAACAACATGAAAAGAACCGCACTGCTATGTCTACTGTTTGCTTTCTGGCTGCTGTCGCTACATGCATTCCCAAACTTCACATTCAAGAAATACCAGGTAGAGGACGGACTGTCGCACAACACCGTGTGGTGTGCCCTGCAAGACAGCTACGGCTTCGTGTGGCTGGGGACGAACGACGGCTTGAACTGCTACGACGGCCTGACGAGCAAGACCTTCCGCAACGTGCTGAATGACCCTTCGTCGCTGGGCAACAACTTCATCCAGTCGCTACTCGAAGATGAGAACCGCGACCTGTGGGTGGGAACTAACTCCGGCATCTACATCTACCACCGCAAGACGGGGCGGTTCAGCTTCTTCGACCGCCGGACGTCCTACGGCGTCTTCGTCAGCAGCGAGGTAAAGCGGGTGATAAAGTCCGCCTCGGGGCTGGTGTGGATTGCCACCCTGGGGCAAGGGCTGTTCGTCTACGACCCCGCGACGGACACACTGCAACAGCACAGCCTGCAATCCTCTTTTGCATGGGACGTCTGTGAAAGCCCCACGCGCATCTACTCCTCTTCCCTACAGGAAGGCCTGCTCTGCTTCGACAAAGAGGGGCACTACCTGCGCTCCTTCCCGTTGACCGCCGCCGGCAACAATCCCGATAACTACCGCATCCACTGCCTGCTCCCCACGGGGGGCGACGTATGGTTCGGTGCGGGCAGCAACCTGCTCTACCGTCTGGACGAGGCCACCGGGCAACTGGACTGCTATAACGCCTCCGCCTATAACTTCGGCGCTATCCACAGCCTGCTCAGCTACTCCGATACCCGGTTGCTGCTGGGCACGGACAACGGGCTTTACCTCTTCGATGCCACCCATAAGACCTTCGCCCGCCTGGATAACCCCAGCGACCCCCGTAGCCTCAGTGACCAGTCCATCAACGCCATGATGCGCGATGCCGAAGGCGGACTGTGGATACTCACCAGCCTGGGCGGTGTTAACTATCAGGCCAAGCAGACGAAGCAGTTCGACTACTATCCCCCGGTCTATCACGAAGGGGTGGTGTACGCCGGCAAAGTTATCGGCCCTTTCTGCGAAGGCAGGGATGGCAACCTTTGGGTGGGAACCCGCAACGGCCTCTGCCACTTCGACGTCAGCACCCGGCAGCTCTCCCGCTATGCGATAGGAGGACACACTGGCTTGAAGTGTGACATCCGCTCCCTCTTGCTGGACGATGGCCGGCTATGGATAGGCACCTACGGCGAAGGGCTGAAGGTGCTGGACATCCCCACCGGCCGGCTGAAGTCGTACAACCATCTGAAGGACACCCCCAATACCATTTGCAGCGATGATGTGCTGGCATTGCACAAAGACCGGAGCGGCCATATCTTTGTCGGCACCAGTTGGGGCCTCTGCCAGTACAATGCAGCCGAAGACAACTTCTCCACCATCACCACCATCGGCTCCATGATCTCCGTGGTAGACATTACGGAAGACCTGTACGAGAACCTGTGGATAGCCACCGCGAGCAGCGGCGTGTTCCGTTACAGTACGCGTAACGACCACTGGAAGCATTACCTGCACGAGAGTTCCGACTCCACCACCATCACCAACAATTCAATAATAACCTTATTCGAGGACGCGAAGGGCACCATGTGGTTCGGTACCAACGGCGGCGGGCTCTGCTCCTTCAATGCCGAGACGGAGACGTTTATCGACTTCGACCCCACCGGCACGGTGCTACCCAGCCGCGTCATCTACTCCATAGAAGAGGACCGGACGGGCGACTTCTGGATATCCGGCAATACCGGGCTGGTTACCATCAATCCCGTAACGAAGCAGCACTTCCGCCGCTTCACGGTGGACGATGGTTTGCAGGGCAACCAGTTCACGGCACAGTCTTCTCTGAAAGCGTCCGGAGGAAAACTCTACTTCGGAGGCATCAACGGCTTCAACGCCTTCCTGCCGGAGCGGTTTACGGACAACCAGTACATCCCCCCCGTCTACATCACAGACATCCGCCTGTCCTACCTCAGCGATGAACGTGCTGCAAAGGAGAAACTGCGACTCGAAGGCCCTCTTTACCTGGCCCGCACCATCACCCTGCCATACGAGTGCAACAGCTTCTCCGTCAGCTTCGTTGCCCTGAGCTACGAAGATCCTCTGAAGAACCGGTACAGCTACCGGCTGCGGGGTGTGGATAAGGACTGGGTAACAAGCCCCAACCTCAACATCGCCTCCTACACCAACCTCCCTCCGGGCAAGTATGAGTTTGAAGTGCGCGGCTCGAACAACGACCATCTGTGGAACGAGAAGAATGCTTCGCTGCTCATCGTCATCACCCCTCCCTGGTGGCTATCCATCTGGGCGTACTGCCTGTACGCCCTGTGCCTGCTGGGAGCGGCCGTCTACATCGCATGGCGCTGGAACCGCTTCGTCAAGATGAAGTACAAGCAGCGGATGAAGGAGTATCAGGTGCTGAAGGAGGAAGAGGTGTACAAGTCCAAGATCAGCTTCTTCGTGAACCTGGTGCACGAAATCCGCACCCCGCTAAGTCTGATACGTCTCCCGTTGGAGAAGTTGCTCGACGAGCGGAGAGGGGAGCGCGATGCCAAATACCTCCAGGTGATAGACCGCAACGTGAACTATCTGCTGGGTATCACCAACCAGTTACTCGACTTTCAGAAGATGGAGAACGGCGGCATCCGCCTGAACCTGAAGCGATGCAACATCAGCGAACTGCTGAAGGTGGTGTACGAGCAGTTTGCCAGCCCTGCCGAACTGAATAACCTGTCGTTGACGCTCGATGTGCCGCGGCAGGAAGTATATGCCCAGGTAGATTCGGAGAATGTGTGCAAGATTATCGTCAACCTCGTCAGCAATGCTGTGAAGTACGCCCGTACCCGCATCGACATCCGCCTGGTAGCAACGGAGCACGACTTCAGCATCTTTGTGGACGACGACGGCCCGGGTATCACCGATACCGAGAAGCAGCGCATCTTCGAAGCCTTCTACCAGGTGGACGATGCCAAGTCCCGGGTGAAAGGTACGGGCATAGGGCTTGCTTTCTCCAAATCGTTGGCAGAGGTGCATCACGGCACGCTTATGGTGGTGGACAGCAGCTACGGAGGTTCATCCTTCATCCTCTCCCTTCCCATCGGAGAGAAGAGCACTGAGCCCGCCCCGCTCCCCGAGATAGTGGAAGATACTGTCATTGAAACTGCCACCCCGGACGCGGCGGAGTTCTCCGCCCGCAAGTTCACCGTGCTGTTGGTAGAAGATAATATAGAACTGCTGAACCTGACGCGCGAGTCCCTCAGCACCTGGTTCAAGGTGCTCAAAGCCCATAACGGTCGTCAGGCATTGGAAGTGCTGGCAAGTGAGGTGGTAGACGTGATAGTAAGTGATGTGATGATGCCCGAGATGGATGGCATGGAACTGACGGAACGGGTGAAATCGGACATCGACTATTCCCACATTCCGGTAATCCTGCTTACTGCCAAAACAACCCTCGAAGCGAAAGTGGAAGGCTTCGACTGCGGTGCGGATGCATTCGTAGAAAAGCCGTTCTCCATTCGCCAGTTGCATAAGCAGATTGAGAACCTGCTGAAGCTGCGTCAGGCATTCCATAAGATGATGGCTGCCTTAAGCGACAGCGTGCCTCAGGCATTGGCTACCGAGTTCACGCTCTCCCAACGGGATTGTGACTTCATCGCCAAGGTACAGGAAGCAATAGGTGAGCAACTTTCTAACGAGAACTTCTCGGTAGATACCCTTGCCGAAGCACTGAACATGAGCCGCTCCAACTTCTACCGGAAGATAAAGGCGCTGTCCGGCATGGCGCCCAACGACTACCTCAAGACCATCCGTCTGAACAAAGCCGCCGAGTTATTGAAGAGCGGGATGCGGATTATAGAGGTTTGCGAGCAGGTCGGCTTCAACTCCTCGTCTTACTTTGCCAAGTGCTTCAAGGCACAGTTCGGGGTGTTGCCGAAGGACTTCCCACCCCCCGGACCCCCTAAAGGGGGCGGGGAATAGTCAGCTTAGAATATATAGTGCGGAGTATCCCCCGCCCCCTTTAGGGGGTCCGGGGGGTTAGAGCTCGCTTATCTCCGAGTACAACTCAATCATACAAGAGTTCTCCAGCAAGCTCTTGAACTTGTCCTTGCGATTGCCGGACCAGTCGTTGTTCAGCAGTCCGTTCCCATCGCGTGTGTATCTCCAGGCATAATCGGCGTTGTCAATCATTGCCTTCACATACGTGTCGTCCTTGTCTACTTGGTAGAGAGCCTTTAGCCCACGAAACAGGATGACGTTGAACCACGGGCTGGAGGGATAGAACAGCATCTCCCCCCGGACGGTAGGCTGGGGTTTCAGGAAATGCCGGTGGGCGCCGCGTGCGGTCTGCTGTGCATCGGTCAGATACTGCTTGTTGCCGGTAGCCTGATAGAGCAGCACACCCGCCTGAATCATCTGCCCACTGTTGTACGTGTATTTGGCATAGCCTATCTTGCCTTTCAGGTTCACGTTATCCCAATAAACAAAGTCCGACGGGTCGCGCAGGTTGTCGCGCGTCCAGTGATAAGTCTCTTTCGCCTGTTCCAGATACTTCTTGTCCTTCGTTATATTGTATAGCTTCATGCAAAGTACGGTAGCCGGCGCGTTAGAGCAAGTGTTCTTCGACTCCTTCTTCTGTTCGCACCAATAGATGCCGCCGCCAAGCTCGTCCGACCATCCTGAATAGATATAATCGTGCAGGGCAATGGCTTTGTTGAGGTACTCCTTGTCCTTCGTTGCTGTGTAGTAGTCGCAGAAGTCGATGGCAACCCAGTCGTTGTCGTCGTAGTAACGGTCGTTCTTCCCGGCAAAAGCAGGGTACGACTGGTAACATTCCGGCAGGCGGGTGTCATCCCAATACCGGTCCAGTCCGGGCTTAATCTGCTTGTCCATCAGCTTCTTGTATTTCTTCTCGCCCGACGTCTTGTAGAGTGAGACACATCCCGACACCATCGCCGAGTAGGGCCAAAGGAAAGAAACTTCCTGCTGGGTGATTTCGTTACCCGTGTTAGCGGTATAAGTGATTTGTTGTTTGGGATTGCGTGGATACGTCTCCATCAGCAACCCGTACTTCTTCACCTCGTAGAGTGAAAGAATACGTTGTAGCAGTGAATCAGCTCTTTGCTGATACAACTTCCCTCCCAGCTGGGCTGAGAGGAAAAGAGGTATCAGTAATAGAGTGAAGGTTATGAAAATCTTTCTCATCTTGTTGTGGGATTATTTTATCTTCTCGAATATTGCCTTGATGCGTTTCATGTCCAGCTTCGGAGTGCGGTCGTAGTAATATACACCGTTCTTCTCCTGTTCCACGTCCGTCAGCTGCGTGTAGCAGAAGCCGCATACGTGGGGCGAGTCGATGAATGCGTCGATCTGTGCTTCCAGTCGTTTGTAGAAGGCTTCCGCATTCTCCGGCATGCCACCGTAACCCCAGGAATCCTTGCGGTCTTTTTCTGCCATCCAGGGGATGCCGCCGAACTCGTCCACCATATAGGGCTGTCCTTCGTAAACCGCCAGGTAATCACGGTCGCGTGCGTTGCGATAAGGTTCTACGCCTTCGGTCATTTTCAGTTGTTCGGTCAGTCGGGCGCGGTCTTGCTCGTAGTTGTGCACGCTCCAGATGTCAGTCAGTACGTGGTTGTCGCCACTGGCATCGTTGACGGGACGGGTGGGGTCTATGGCTTTGGTGATGTTGTAAACGTCCTGAATCAGGCGTACATATACATCCGGTCCGCCGCCCCATGTTTCGTTGAACGGAGTCCAGGTCACCAGTGAAGGATGGTTGCGGTCGCGTACCACCACCTCACTCCATTCGCTCAGGAAGTTGCGGGCGGCCAGTTCCCGGTTCACGTCCAGCATCCAGCTTGCCGATTCTCCCCAGGTGATGTAACCCAGCTTGTCGGCCCAGTAATAATATCTCTCTTCAAACACTTTCTGGTGGAGGCGGGCACCGTTGAAGCCGGCTTCTTTCCCCAGCACGATGTCATTCTTCAATGCTTCGTCAGACAGGGCGGTCCAGATGCCTTCGGGATAGAAACCCTGGTCGAGCACCAGGCGTTGGAAGTAAGGTTGGTTGTTCAGGTAGAAGCGTCCGTTGACGGTATGCACCTTTCGCATGCCGGCGTACGACTTCACCTCGTCCACTACCTTGCCGCCGGCATCCTTCACCTGGTAGATGAGGTCGTAGAGGAACGGAGATTCGGGCGACCACAGCTTCATGTTCTTCACCGGAAGCACCACTACCGAACTGTTGCAGCACTTCACGCTCTTCTTGGCAACGGTCTTGTTGCCGTCTTTCAGCACGATGTCCAGGGTATAGTCCGATTCGTTATAGAATTCCGGTTCGATGACGAGTTGCTGCTGGTCGATGTCGGGGCGTACAAAGGCGGACTTCAGTCCGTTCTTAGCTACGGCTTCCAGCCATACTGTCTGCCAGATGCCGGTGGTGCGGGTGTATGAGCATCCGCCCGAGTAGTAGTTGCCACACTGCTTTCCGCCTGTTTGCAGTCCGGAGCGGAGGTCGTCCTTTACGCATACCACCAGGTTATGGGTCTTTCCGGGTTGCACGTAGCGCGTCAGATCTACGGAGAACGAGGACGAGCCGCCGAAGTGGCGTTGCACGAACTTGCCGTCAATGTATATCTCGGCACAGTAGTCCACGGCGCCGAAGTTCAGGAGAATCTTCTTTCCGTTCCAGTCCGAGGGGATGGAGAGATTTCTTTGGTACCACATCTGTTCGATGAAGTCCGTGTATTCCACTCCCGAGAGTTTGCTTTCCGGGCAGAAGGGAACGGTGATGTTCTTGCCGAACTTCCCGGCAGACTGGAGGTTGCGGTCTTTGCCGGACTTGCCGAAGTCAAAGTCGAAGGTCCATGTACCATTCAGGTTTATCCACTGTGCACGCTCAAACTGAGGGCGCGGGTACTCCGGGCGGGGCGTGTTGGCACTGAAACAAGCCAGGCAGTTCAGTACGGCGAGCATTGCTGCTGCTAAAATTCTTCTCATGATGTTATCGTTTTAAGTATTTATTCTCTTGTATTGGGGAAAGCCGATACCCTGAGTCTTGCTGCTCCCATCGGTATCAGTGTGATTTCTTCTTTTTCGCCTTTCGGTGCGTCGGCTTCGGGGAGCTCGCTGCACAGGCCGTATGAGTCGATAGTCCATGAAGGTATCTTCCGTCCGACAGCCTTTACCTCGATCGGTGCGCTGGCTACGGTGAAGGGGAAGTTATCGGCGGGCCATGCCTTGTGCACCACCTGGAAGTTCTTCAACGGATCGTTCTTGTCCAGCACCAGGGCATAGTTCCAGGGCGACTTGGCATAGATTTCATACGTGGGCCACTGGCTTGCGTCGGCACCTTCCTGCCATTTGGAGTCGCCGATGGCGGTTTCCTTGCTGTCCTTCTGCACGTAGTCTTCGTCTATCTTCAGCGATAGGGTCAGCGGACCGTAATCCACGCTTACGCTGTTCTTGTTCACCTGCCAGGTGCGCATAGACAACTGCATGGGCAGACGGATTTCTATCCGGTCGTTGTCCTTCCATTCGCGACGGATGCAGGCATACTTGCCGGCTTCGGGGTTGGAAGCTACTTCTTTTCCATTAATAAGGATGGTAGCGTTCTCCGTCCACGACGGTATTCTCAGGTAGAAGGGGAAGGCGGTGGGCTTCGGTGTATTCACGGTGAAGCGGATGCTTTCCTCGAAGGGGTAGTTCGTTTCTTCGTGCAGGGTGATTTCGTTGCCTGCGTTTCCTACTTTCACCGTTGCGTTGCAGGCGGCGTAGAGGGCGGCGGCTACTCCGTTGTCGGGGGTGGCAAGTATCAGATGCTCGGCATAGTAGGGCCAGCCCTGTGCATGGTTGTGCTGGCAGCAACGGCTGCTGAAGGGGTTCATTGCCAGGAAGGGGCCGCGGTTGTCGATGCCCGGATGATGGTTCTGTGCATCGCTGACGGTCTGGTTGGGCGAAGTGATGTAGCGCAGTGCTTTGAAGTCCGGCATCACGGCGGCGGGATAAGTATTGAATGCTACGTCCTCGCAGTTCTCTGCCCATGAGGGGTCGCCGGTCATGCAGAGCAGCAGTTCGTCCGAAGCCATCTGCTCTACCATTCCGCAAGTCTCTACTCCCTGGCGCGGGTCGATGAATCCCATGCGGGCGTTCTCGTCGGCTCCGAACATACCGCCGGGAACTTGCCCGAAGGTGCGGCGAATCAGGTGCTGTACATTATAGGTAGCGTTCAGCATAGCAGAGTCTCCGGTCAGCATGTAGTAGGTGGCGGGTTCGCGGAAGCATTGGGCTATGTTCACGTTGTGCCAGTTGGGTAGCCAGGAAGGGCGTGTCCAGTCCGCTGTGTTGCGGTGTATCTTCTTGGCAAGTTCCAGCAGGAAGTCGTCGCCGGTGCGGTTGTAGAGCCAGTACACGCTCAACAGGTTGTCGCCGCCGCGGCTGTTCTCCCAGTAGTCTTCCAGGAATTGTTCGTCGGGCACGGTCAACTGCCATTTAAAGTAGTTGGTCATCAGGTTGATGACGCGCGGGTCGTTGGAGTGCTCGTAATAAGATTGCAGGCACCACAGCATAATCATCTGCGCCCAGAGTTCGCGCTTTCCGTTCCGTTCGTTCACGGGGCCAAAGTATCCGTCGGGCTGCTGGCTGGCAAAGGCGCCTTCAATCCATACTTTGGCTTCGTCTATCATTTGGGGGTCGTTCAGTATATAGGCAAGGTTGCCGTAGCCTTTCAGCCAGTAGGGCACTTCTTCCCAGCCGTGGTCGCCGCCGGTGGTGAGCCAGGCGTTGTTGTCTTTGGCAAGCCAGGCACTGATTTCGTTCAGGTGTCCGGTCAGTCCGTCTTTTTGCAGTTCGAGGTACTTCTTGAGCCATCCTTCGGGTTGGATGCTTCCTACCGGGAGCTTCAGGAAGTTCATAGGTTTCAGCGGTTGGCGGTTTCCTACATAACTGGTATTGGTTTGTGTGCAATCGGGGCGATTGACGATGGTTACTTCCGACGATAGTCGGTCGGTGGTACAGGAGGCTGCCAGTATTCCGGTGGTAAACAGGACGCCGGCCAGCCTTACTTTCAAGTTTTTCATCTGTTGAAGTGTTTTTACGATGGTTACTATTAGATAGTCCGCAATCTTTACTTATTGGGACACCACAAAGTTGGCGAATTTCAGAAAGATAAGCGTAACACATACCATTCAATAAATAGCAATTGCTAACCAATTGCCCCTTAATTCCCTGCTTCAAACAGCCTTGAACCTAAAAAAGAGCAGATTCTTTCGTTTCTTGAATCAATATTACTCTTATGTCTGATAAAAAAGTTCTTTCTTTGTAGCATCTTAAAACATCGAACTATGAGAACATGCATTCTATTGATCACATTATTCCTCTTCTTCTCTTGCGGAAACAAGGGCAGCAAGAACGCAGATGCGGAAGCGAAGCGAGACACTTATGTGAATCCTCTGTTTTCAGAAGGAACGGACCCCAGTGCTGTTTTCCATAACGGCACCTATTATTATACGCATGGCACGGAAGTCATGATTATGCTTTGGGCCACGCCGGACATCACCGACATGGAGCATGCCGAATGCAAGGTGGTGTGGAAACCCGAAGACCCTTCTATGGCATCCCATCTGTGGGCGCCCGAGATACACTATATAGATAATAAGTGGTATATATACTATGCTGCCGACGACGGCAACACGGACAATCACCAACTGTATGTACTGGAAAATACCTCTCCCGACCCGATGAAGGGGGAGTTCAAGCTGAAAGGCAGCATCATGACCAACCCCGAATGGAACTGGGGCATACAAGCCACCACCTTCGAGCACCGCGGAGAACGCTATTTGCTGTGGTCGGGCTGGCCCAAGCGCCGGAGCAATGCCGAAACCCAGTGCATCTACATTGCCCGGATGAAAGATCCCTGGACGCTGGACACCCCGCGCGTGATGATCTCGAAGCCGGAATACGAATGGGAACGCCAGTGGGTAAACCCCGACGGCACCCGCACCGCCTATCCCATCTATGTGAACGAAGGCCCGCAGTATTTCCACTCCAAAGACAATAAGAAAGTAATCGTATATTATGCAGCCAGCGGCTCATGGTCGCCCTACTACTGCCTGGGAATGCTTACCGCCGATGCCGACAGCGATTTACTCGACCCCGCATCGTGGACCAAACATCCCACTCCGGTATTCGGGCAGTCGCCGGAGAAAGAAGTCTACGGCCCGGGCGGTGTTTCCTTCATTCCTTCACCCGACGGCACGGAGTGGTATATGCTCTATCATGCCCGACGGGTGACGAACGGCGACACCGGCAGTCCCGAAACCCGTTCGATACGATTGCAGAAGATAGGCTGGGATGCGGAAGGAATGCCGGACTTGGGAACGCCGGTTGCGCTGGACGTCCCCTTGCCCAAACCATCGGGAACGCCGGTGAAATAAGTAAGTTTATCAGGAAATGTCTTTAGACAGACAAGTGGAAATCCACCTGTCAGGGAGATTATATGCCTTTATCAAACAATTTAATATAAAGTTAATACAATGAAGAAGAGTATTTTAGTTACAGTTTTAGCCGCCGCACTGGGCATCTCGGCACAGGCGCAGTGGCATCCGGCGGGCGACAAAATCAAAACCGCGTGGGCGGAACAAGTGAACCCCGGGAATGTACTTCCCGAGTATCCGCGTCCCGTGATGGAGCGCGGCGAGTGGAAGAACCTGAATGGCTTGTGGAACTATGCCATCACCGAGCGAGGCGCAGCGCCCTCTGCCTACGAAGGTCAGATATTGGTTCCGTTTGCCGTAGAATCGAGCCTTTCGGGAGTAGGCAAGACGTGCGGGCCCAACAAGGAACTCTGGTACCAGCGCACCTTCTCCGTGCCCTCTGCCTGGCGCGGCAAGCGGGTGATGCTGAACTTCGGTGCAGTGGACTGGAAAGCAGATGTATGGGTGAACGACGTAAAGGTGGGCGAGCACACCGGCGGATATACCCCTTTCTCGCTCGACATCACAGCTGCCCTTGCCGCCAAAGGCGATAACCAACTGGTAGTAAAGGTATGGGACCCCACCGACCGCGGCCCTCAGCCGCGCGGCAAGCAGGTGAATCGTCCCGAAGGCATCTGGTACACCGCCGTGTCCGGCATCTGGCAAACCGTATGGATGGAGCCGGTAGCCGATAGCCATATCACCAGTCTCCGCACCACGCCGGACATCGACCACAACCGGCTGACGGTAGACGTCTCCACCAGCACCTGCTGCCCCCAGGGCGTAGTCGAAGTGAAAGTATTCGACGGCAAGCAGCTCGTGGCCACCGGCAAGGGACTGAACGGACAGACCATCGACATCCGTATGCCTGCCGATGCCAAGCTATGGAGTCCGGCTTCTCCCTTCCTCTACTCTATGGAAGTAGTGCTGAAGGAGAACGGCCGGGTGACCGACAAGATAGACAGCTATACTGCCATGCGCAAGTACTCCACCCGTCGCGACGCCGACGGCATCGTGCGTCTGCAACTGAACAACCAAGACATCTTCCAGTTCGGCCCTCTGGACCAGGGTTGGTGGCCCGACGGACTCTACACCGCTCCCACGGACGAGGCGCTGGCGTATGACGTACAAAAGACCAAAGACTTCGGCTTCAATATGATTCGCAAGCACGTCAAGGTGGAACCGGCGCGCTGGTACACCCATTGCGACCAGATAGGCATGATTGTGTGGCAAGATATGCCGAGCGGCGACCGCGAACCGGAATGGCAGATGTACAACTACTTCACCGGCAGCGAACTGAACCGTTCGGAAGAGTCGGAATACCACTACCGCAAGGAGTGGAAAGAGATTATGGACTGCCTGTACAACTACCCGTGCATCGGCGTGTGGATTCCCTTCAACGAACGTTGGGGACAGTTCAAGACCGAAGAAATTGTGGCATGGACCAAGAAGCACGACCCGAGCCGCCTGGTGAACCCTGCCAGCGGTGGCAATCACTTCCCTTGCGGCGACATACTGGACTTGCACCACTATCCCAATCCGTCGCTCGACTTCTACGATGCAGGCCGTGCCACGGTGCTGGGCGAGTATGGCGGCATAGGCATGGCGCTCGAAGGCCACCTGTGGGAGCCTAACCATAACTGGGGATATGTGAAGTTCAACACTCCCGAAGAAGTGACCAAGGAGTATGTGGACTATGCCAACCAGCTCTACCGCCTTATTCCGCGCGGTTTCTCGGCTGCCGTCTACACCCAGACCACGGACGTGGAGATGGAAGTGAACGGACTGATGACCTACGACCGCAAGGTAATCAAGGTAAATGAAGAGAAGGTAAAAGCTATCAATACGCAGATTTGTAACTCGTTGAAGAAATAATAGGTATCGGTAAAAGGTAAGTTTTCAGATGAACCGTTGTTGCAGGATAACGATGTAAGTAAGGGAGATGTGTCGCGCAAGCGGCACATCTTTTTTTTATCTCACGTCTATCCGTGTGGTGCCAACAGGCGGCACTCTCAGTTTCAACGTTTGGAACCGACAGTTTCGACGGTTGGCACTCTCAGTTTCATTATAGCAAACTCCTGGTTTCATTAAATGAAACTCCCAGTTCCAACGTATGAAACTGGGAGTGCCAATATAGGGAACCGATTGAAACTCGGTTTTATGAGCAAGTGATTAGTATATTTCCAGCTCGTAGATGCGGGTGTCCCTGCCGCCAACACTCTGTGTGGGGCGGGTTACCAGCAGGCGCAGGTAGCGCACGGGGGCTTCGGTATTCAGCGGGCGGGCGATGATGTTGGCATGATTGCCGTCTATCAGGTCGAGGGTGGTCCACTCATCGTTGGCGTCGGCCTTGCCTTGCAGGAAGCAGGCGTTGGTGATGTACGAGTGGTCTTCCTGTCCGGCATTCACCATCTTCCAGCCTTTGAGGGCTCGCGCTTCTCCCAGGTCAAAGTCCACGTAGTTGGGAGTTTGCGAAACGTCACACCATTTGGTGTCCGTGTCGCCGTCTATCATGAATTCGGGTTTTTCCTCGGCGTTGGTGAAGCCGGAGTAGCCTGTGATGCGGGCACCCTTCAGCAGATTCTCTCCTGTGATGGTCTGGCTGCCGGCAGCGGAAGCGGCGTTGCCACGGTTGGCAGTGCGGAACAGTGTAGAGGCGGGTGTAGCGGCAGGCTCGGCTTCCTGCGTCAGCGTGGCGGCAAACAATACCACTTTTTCGTTGCGTGGCAGGATGACGGTGGTAGCTCCCTTGGGAATGTCCATGCCGAACTTGAACATATAGGTGAATTCATACGCATGGTCACCATCCGGTGCGTGGCGGTGGGTACCTACGTATGCTATTTCGGCTTCTTTCAGATAACCTTCCGTATGTCCTTTATGTCCCCATTGGCCGATGAAGCCGGTGTAGGACGGCACGACGAACGTAGCCGTCTGCTTGCCTGCGCGGAATTCGGCGGTGTTGTCGCCTTCGGTGGAGGCGGTGAGGAAGTAGAGGCGGTTGTATCCGGCGGGCAGTTGCAGGGTGTCTCCCTTGCAGGTCATTCCGTTGGCTATCTCTTTCTCGCCCAGGCGGAAGACTACGCGGTCGGTGGTCAGCTCGGAGGGCAGCAGCTCGGCGGCAAAGGAATAGCCCGATTCAAAGTCGCCCTCGCCGCGGAACGCGTTGTATGAGGCGCACTTGCGGTCGAAGCGAAGGGGCAGCACGGTTTGCTTCAGCTCGTCGGCAGCATAGCCGGACGGCGCGAGGCGTACCTTGAAGGTCTTTACGGAGTAGGGGGCGATGCTTACTTGCAGCTGGTTGCCGTTGAAGCGGGCGTTGCCGATGGTCTTTTCCGTACCGTTTGCTTCGGTGGCGGCAAGGATGTTTCCGGCAAAGGTGAGGGTGGCGGTTTGTGCCTTCTCGCCTTCGGTTTCGTAGACGCGTACTACGTATTCGTCCGATTCTTCCGCTTTCTTCAGTGCTTTAATCAGCACGTTGCGGTTGCTCGATGAGGCGAATGAGAAGCTGCGTCCGGCTGTGCCGCGGTGCTTGGCGGTGCGAAAGGCTTTCAGACGCTGGTTCAGCATCTCGGCTTTCTCCACGGTGGCGGGCTTGTTCAGCGCTCCCCGGTGGGGCACCAGGCTGTAGGTGAAGGTGTGGAAACCGAAGTCCTGACGGTTCTGGTACGTATAGTTGTTGCGCGTGGCGGGCGTGTGGAGCAGGGTGAGGCGCAGGGTGTTGTCATTGGGCTTGTCCCAGCCGTACTTGCTGTCGTTCATCACGGATACGCCGTAGCTGCCGTCGCGGTCGGTGAGGTCGGCCCACTGTTGTGCATATACTTCGTAGGCGGTCAGGGTGTTGTTGGGGCGTTGCACGCTGCCTATGCCCAGGTCGTAAGTGGCGTTCTCGTTGGCAATGCTTAGCGGGAACTCGGCTTTCAGCAGGGTGTTGGTCGATTGCCAGTCCACTTCGTTGTAGAAGTCGATGCGCTCTGCACGGCTGCCTTCGTAGAGGCGGATGTATTGGCGGAAGACGGATTCACCGTAACGCTTCTCTACGCAAAGCGTCTTGCGCAGGTCGCCGTTCTCTACCAGCGTCACTTTCACGTCGTCGGTGATGGACACCGGTTCGCGGTCGGTGGTCTCTTTCATTATCTCCCACGCGGGCCAGTTATAGGATTCGTTCTTGGTGAAGAGAGCCAGGCGGATGGCTTTGCCTGCTTTCACCAGTTCCTTGCCTGCCTGCTTGTCCGTCAGGGAAGTGATGTCGCCGTTCCCGTCCAGGGTCAGCTTGTAGAGGGAGTTCTCCAGGGTGCGGGCGCTGACGGGTGTCTGCTCTGCGGCGCTCCCGGAAGTGCGGATATCATAAACGGAATATCCCGTTGCCGGAACGGTGGCGTCTATCAGTATCCGGGCTTTTCCGTCCCGGTAGCCTGCGATTTGTGCGGCTGCCTTCTTGCCGTCGGCATCGTAGGCGGTGACGCTTTTCGGAGCTTTCGGCAGGTCTATTTCTACTTCGGCAATGTCCGATACGGGGAATCCCAGTGCATTATACAGTATGACGGGGATGCCGCTTACGCGTGTGTCCAGTGCCCGAGCCACTCCGTCCACCGAGGCGGTGAGTACGCCGGAGAACTGCTTCAGGGAAATCAGTTCGTCGTTCCAGGAGAACTCGTAGGCGCGCGGAATGCTGGTACCCGTCAGGTCGTCGTGGAACTGATGGAAGATGAAGCGCTTCCAGGCTTCGTTGAGCGTATGGGCGGGGTAGGCGGCGCGGTTCATCCATTCGGCGGCTACGGCAGCCCGTTCGGCGGCATCGCCCAGGTTTTCGTTCTGGCGGTTGTAGAGCTTCATGGCGGCTTCAGAGGTGTAGCAGCCTGTTCCGTGAACATCCATCAGCAACTCGCCGTCGAAGACGGGCAGTTCGGGATGGCTGTTATAAGGAAGGTAGTCTTTGAACAGTTGGTCGCTGGTGGCGCTGATAATCTCTACCGGGCCATTGCCTTTCAAGCCTTTCTCTACCGAGCGTACGGAGCCGATGGTGGGTGAGCCGCCTATGTCTCCCGTACCATAATAGCGGTAAACGGTGTTGAGCGGCGTGCGTCCCGCAAGGTTTTCCAGTTCTTTGCTTTCCGACAGGTCTATGTCATTCCATCGCTTGCCATAGTCGTAGCCGTGTGCCAGCATGATGGTAGAACCGTCGACTCCTTTCCACAGGCCGATGGTGAAGGGGTGCTTGCTTTTGCCGTAGAACGGGTTGATGCGCCAGTCCAGCTTCTGCGAGGAGAACCCTATCAGTCCGCAATGGGCGGCAATCGTGGGGAGCGTCCAGCCGAATCCGAAGCAGTCCGGCAGGAAGATGTCCGTGCTTTCCACGCCGAATTCCTTGCGGTAATATTGCTGTCCCAGCATGATGTTGCGAATGAACGATTCGGTGGAAGGCACCAGTGCATCGGTGGCATCCCAGCTACTGCCGGAGATGTGCCAGCGGCCTTTCTTGATGAATTCTTTCATTTCCTCGTACTGGTCGGGATAATACTCCTTCATCCAAGCGTATTTTACTCCGCCCTCAAAGTTGAATACATAGTTGGGGTACTTCTTCAGCAAGAAAAGGTTCTGACTGATGGTGTTCCATACGTACTCCTTGATGGTGGTTTGAATGTCCCAGTTCCACTGGGTGTCGAGATGTGCATCTGCCACCATATAGGCTTTCGCCTTCGGTTTATCCGGTGCGGTGTCCTGGGCGTACGAAGCTCCCCCGGACAGCATGGCGGCAGATAACAACATTGCAATGTGTAATTTCATGTGCAGCTGTTTTGTTTGTTAATAAATTAGATTGTATGTTACAAAGGTCACCAATTCATGGGTAAGTGTATGAAAGAATCTGTTCAATAAACAAAAGAATCTGTTCAGATATGCCCGTGGGTTATCTGTGGCAGCCTTTTAATAAATGAAAAGATTAGTTTCTTTTGTTTATTGAACAGATTCTTTTGCATCATTAATGAAGAATCTCTTTCCTTTGCAGCGTCTCTAATTTATGAAGCAAATACTATGGAACGCATCCCCCCTGCCTACCTTATTATAAAGCAGCGATTGATGATGTACGACGCTTTTATACTTTAGACTCTTTTGAATAAACCTATAATTAAATTTATGTACTATGTGTAAAAAGGAACAATTGTTTTGGCTCACAAGTCGTAGCAAAATGTGGAGCATACCCTGTATGGTTGCTTTCTCGCTCTTGCCAAGTACGTACAGTTTCGCCAGTGCGGGCAATCCTGCCACGGAAACTGTATTGACAGTAAATTCGGTTCAACAGCAACGTACCGTAAAGGGTGTGGTTGTCGATGTTAATGGTGAGCCGGTAATTGGTGCTAATGTGAAAATGGTAGGAAGTACCACCGGTACTATTACCGACATCGACGGTGCATTTACGTTGAGTGTAAACGGAAATGCCACGATCGAAATCTCTTTCATCGGTTATGAAACCAAAAAGGTGACTGTTGGAGCGTCCAACACAGTTAACGTTACCTTGAAGGAAGACTCTAAAGTGCTGGATGAGGTCGTGATTACCGGTTTCGGTATGTCTCAGAAGAAAGCTACATTGACCGGAGCTGTATCTTCGATAAACTCGGATGAAATTGCCCGTTCTTCGGCTACCACTGCCGGCGGTGCATTGGTTGGTAAGATTGCCGGTGTAAATACTCGTCAGCAGGACGGACGTCCGGGTGCTGAAACTGCTCTGCAAATCCGTAACATGGGTGCCCCCTTGTTTGTTATTGATGGTATTATTTCAGATTCAGGACAGTTCAGCCAAATGGACTTTAACGATATTGAGTCTATCTCTGTGTTGAAAGATGCTTCGGCAGCCTTGTACGGTGTACGTGCTGCTAATGGTGTTGTAGTTATCACCACTAAGAAAGGAAAGCGTAATACAAAGAATACGGTATCAGTTAATGCCTACTACGGCTGGCAGAAGAATGCAAAATTTGTAAGCCCTGCCAAGGCAAAAGACTATGTCCATGCCTACACAATGGCAGAAACATTCTCCGGACGTACCGGCGGCGACCGTCGTTATAATAAGGAAGAATATGATAAGTGGATGGCAGGTGCCGAACCTAAATATCAAGGTTGGGATTGGGAAGACTACATTTGGGTAACAGGTCCTCAATATTATCTCAATACAAACTTCTCAGGAGGTACGGATAAGGCTAATTATTATGTTGCAGTATCTCACATCAACCAGGATGCAACTATTCGCAACTATGGTGGTTTCCGTCGTACCAATGTTCAGATGAACCTTGAGATGAATGTAAACGACCGCTTTAAAGTAGGTGCAAACATGAATGGTCGTATTGAAGACCGTCGCCACCCTGGTGTTCCGGGCGGTGATGATACTTGGTTACCTCGTTTCGCCACGATGAAGAATCAGCCTACCAAGCGTCCTTTTGCAAATGATAATCCTAAGTATCCGCAATTGGTATCAGACCAGAAAGAAACGAACTTTGGTCTTTTGAATTACAATACTTCCGGTAAAGTATCAGATGTATGGCGTGTAATCCAGATGAATGCTAATGCTGAATATGAAATACTGAAAGGCTTGAAGTTCAAGGGTATGATGGGTTACTACTATGCATACAATGAACTGGATAATCAGGAATTCACCTTCGACTTGTATGGTTATAATGAGCAGACCGATGAATATTATGTTACTGACCGTATGACAAACCCATACCGTGAACGTAATCGTGAGAAAGTAGAAGATCAGTTTTCTAACTTCCAGTTGAATTTCGACCGTAAGTTTGGTGATCATGCTATTGTGGCTGTAGCCGGTTTTGAGGCAAGTCAGCGCAAGCGTCCCAGAACATGGATTCATTCAACTCCGGTTTCTAATGGTATGGACTTGATTCGTATCAAAGAAATTCAAGAATTTACAGATGAAGGCGATAGAACAGAAGCTCGTATGGGTTGGCTGGGCCGTCTTAATTATAGCTATGCTGATAGATATCTGGTGGAATTGATTGGACGCTGGGATGGTTCATGGAAGTTTAGACCGGGACACCGTTGGGGCTTTTTCCCTTCTGCATCTTTGGGATGGCGCGTATCTGAGGAAAGTTTCTGGAAAGAAAGTAAAGTGGGTGAGATTGTAACTAACTTCAAGTTGCGTGGTTCTTATGGTGAAGTGGGTGATGATAATGATAAGGCGTTGACCGACAACTATAGTCCGTTTGACTATTTGCCCGGATATAAGTACAACGATGGTGGTGCCGTATTGGATGGCAACTGGGTTGCAGGTACTTCAACACGTGGTCTGCCTAACCAGACTCTGTCTTGGATGACTGCAAAGATACTTGATATCGGTTTCGACTTAGGTTTCTTGAATAACCGCTTGAATGTACAGTTCGACTACTTCCGCCGTGTTCGTGAAGGTATTCCCGAATCTCGTTATGATGTATTGATTCCGAATGAAGTAGGTTTCAGTTTGCCGAAGGAGAATTTGAAATCAGATATGAACAAAGGTTTCGATGCTTCTATCACTTGGACGGATCATATCAATGACTTTAACTATAGTGTAGGAGGTAATATTACTTATTCACGTTTCTGGGACTGGGAACAATACAAACCGCGTTTCAGCAACTCATGGGATGAATACCGCAATAGCATCTGGCATCGTGTAGGTTATGTAAACTGGGGTTATGAAGCCGTAGGCCGATTCACCAGCTGGGAAGAGATTGCCAACTATGGAATTGATACTGATAGAAAAGGTAACCGTACGGTTGTTCCGGGCGATATCAAATATAAAGATCAGAACAAAGACGGTGTAATCAACTATCTGGACGAACGTCCTATTGGTTATCGTGTGGATAGTACGCCGACTATAAACTTCGGTATTAATCTGTCAGCTTCATGGAAAGGCTTTGATTTGGCTATGGACTGGACCGGTTCAGGTATGACGTCATGGAATCAATGCTATGAAACGGCTCGCCCGTTCCAGAATGATGGTAACAGTCCCGATGAAGTATTGAAGGATGCATGGCACATCTCTGATATTTGGAATGCAGACAGCGAAATAATTCCGGGTAAATATCCGATGATTCGTTTGAATACAGACGAAACCAGTGCTTATGACAAGAGTTCTTATTGGTTGCACAATGTAACTTACGTGAAGTTGCGTAATCTGGAATTTGGTTATACATTGCCTAAGTTGTGGTTGCGTAATACGGGTGTCGGCAGTGTGCGTCTGTTCTTCTCCGGTACGAACTTGCTGACTATTTCCAACCTGTCCGTCATGGACCCCGAATGTGCATCTGATAACGGTTTGGATTATCCGCCGATGCGAGTGTTTAACTTTGGTGTAAACCTTAAATTTTAAGTAAACAATGAGAAAGAGATATTTATTTGCAGCAATGGCTGCTGCGATGTTTGCGTTCAGCAGCTGTGAAGGTTTCCTGGATAGAAAGCCGGATACATTGTTAACTCAGGACCAGACTTTCGGAGACCCGGTTTTGGTGAAATCTGTATTGGCTAACTTCTATGGCCGCATCACTTTCGGACAACGTATTGACAACGGAGACGAATGGGCGATGCTGGATGAAGTGATTACTTATGATAACAATGACAGTGAGTTCAACGTAGACCGTAATAAATGGCGCCCGTACGACTATACTTTGGTGCACGATTTGAATCAGTTCTTGCAAGGTATCCAGGACTCTAAAGCGGTAGATGAGGAAACTAAAATAGCCTATATAGGCGAAGTTCGTTATATCCGCGCATGGCTGTACTTCTGTATGGGACGTGGCTTGGGTGGTGTGCCTATTGTAGGCGACCAAATTTTCAACTACACTCCCGGTATGGATATTACAACTCTGCAGGTACCCCGTTCCACAGAAGAGGAATTGTATGATTACGTCATCTCTGAGTGTCGGGAGGCTGCAAAGCTGTTGACTAAGAGTACTAATAAGAACTCGGCACGTGCCAACTATTGGGTAGCTAAGGCATTGGAAGCCCGTGCTGCTATCACAGCCGCTTCATTGGCAACTTACAATACGACGGCTGCTCATCCGCAGTTGCGTACTACCGGTGGTGAAGTCGGCATTCCAGCTTCAAGGGCAAAGGATTATTATGAAACAGCATTGGCTGCATCCAAGGACATTATTGAGAATGGACCTTACAAGTTGATGAAGGCTTCTGATAATACGCCGAAGGCATACGCTGATAACTTCTATAAAGCCGTTTGTCAGAAAGACGGTAACACGGAAGTAATCTGGTGCCGCGACTATGTATCTCCCGGACAAACACATGGATTCACTACGAATAATCTACCGAAGAGCATTGAGCAAGATACCGGTAGTGACCGCTTGTCTGTATTGCTGAATCTGGTAGAGGCATTCGAACCGATCAATGCAACAGAAGACCAAAAGGGTACGTCTGTACCATTTGAAGTAGGTACACCAAGCAATCCGAAGTTCTTCGAGAACACTACTGACTTATTTATGGAACGCGATCCCCGCTTGATGGGTTCTATTATTGTTCCGGGTGCTACTTTCGACAGTAAGGTGATTGAATTGCAAGCCGGCCAGTTGAGAAAAGAAGGTGGTGCATGGACAGAATTGACAGCAGACCGTAACTCTCATGACTCGGAAGGTCGTCTGATTACAGCCAATAACGGTCCTTTCGGCGGTAACCAACGTGAGATTAACCGTACCGGTTTCTATATTCGCAAATATTTGGATGCTACTCCATCAGCCGGTACTATCGGTCGTGGCTCTGAGATGTGGAATGTATATTTCCGCATAGCTGAGGCTTATTTGATAGCAGCAGAAGCAAGCTGGGAATTGTCTCGCAACGATGGTGATACAGAAGCTCTGAAGTACATCAACGAAGTTCGTAGCCGTGCCGGTATTCAACCGTTGAATACGATAGACCACAAGAAGATCATGCACGAGTACGAAGTTGAGTTTGCATTCGAAGGCCATCGCTGGTGGAACCTGAAACGCTGGATGGAAGCAAGCAACATCTGGACAGGCGAACAGACCGTACGCAGTTCACAACGCTTGGGTTTGTGGCCTTACAGAGTAGTAGCTCCGGGTGATGCGAACGATGGCAAATGGGTTTTCATTGAGAAGAATATGCAAGACTTAGGTTTGTGGCGTCGTCCGTTGAAGCTTACTGATGCACAGTATTATTCGGAAATAGATAACGGCTGGATTAACAATAATCCTAAGTTAGTGAAGAATCCATATCAATAATCGAAAGGAGATAATGAATATGAAAACAATATCTAAAATCTTATCAACCATTATATTGTCTGCTCTGATATTGACGAGCTGTACAAAAGATAATTATGACGCACCGACCTCTATGATATCAGGACGTGTTGTCTATCAGGGGGAACCTCTGCAATTGCGCGGTAATGAAGCTGTGAGATTACAGTTGTACCAGCGTGGATATGAGAAACACGACCCCGTGGAAGTATTTGTTAATCAGAATGGCGAATTCTCAATTTGCATTTTTGATGGACAATATCAGTTGATTACGAAAGCCGGCAACGGCCCTTGGTCATCTGCCGGACGTGATACAATCGAAGTTAGCTTGAAAGGACATGCTACGCAGGATGTAGAGGTTATGCCTTATTATCTGGTAGACAATGCCCAAATGACTCTGAACGGCAATAAGATTGATGCTTCGTTCACTGTAAACAAAATAGCAGGTACAGGTATCGACCGCGTATTTATTATGCTGGGAACCACTCAGTTCCTCAGTGACGGTGAACATAACGTAGATCGTTATGACGAAACTGACAACTTGGGAGAATTTGATGAAACCGGTAAAGTCTATACTTTTGCTTCAAGAGATTACACCGATAATCAAATGTTCCAAACTGCTCTGAAGAGAGGAACTTTGTTCGGTCGTATCTGCTTGTGGCCGCAAGGATCAGACCAGGGTATCTACTCTAAGGTATTCCGTTTGAAGTAAATAATTTAGCATTTGAAAGGGAAAAGGGTATCGGCTTTTCCGGTACCCTTCCTTTATTTATTAACCATTAATCCTTATTATCATGAACAAGAAAATTATCATTGCAATGTTGGCATTTGTATTCGTAGGGATGACAAATGTAATGGCTGGGACATCGAAAGATGAGAAAGCAGAAGTATCATCAGTTAGCGGTCTTGATAAAGCTGCATATAGTGGCTATCAGTTAGTTTTAACTACTCAAGGAGGAATGGGGGTCATTGAGTCTGTTGAATTGATAGACAGCGGTAGTAAGACAATTAGAGTTACGACAAGTCATTATAATACTTCTGTAAGAATTGATCATATGGTGAGCGGTAGTGGGTCTGCTTATTCTGAACTCTTCAATACAGCAAATAGTAAAACTTTTGAGTTCCAAGCTCGGACTGAAAACTTTGTAATAGGAGCTAATTATAATGGTGATAGTAGTAGTAGCAGTACAGTACAGTATGAAACTCGTTATTATAATTTAGTGTGGAGATCATACTAAAAAAGGGGTTCCCCTTTCTTATTTATATTTTTAAGTGAGGGGAACTTTTATATGCTACTAAAGTATCTATCCTCTTTTAATACTTCTACCATGAACAAGTTGTTATTATCCATTGCTCTCTTCTTCTGCATTTCTGCCACTGCGCAGCAATACTCCAACCCTGTCGTCAACTACAGCCTGCCGGACCCTACCGTTATCAAGGCGGATGATGGCTATTACTATCTCTATGCGACAGAGAATATAAGAAATCTTCCGATTCATCGTTCTAAGGATTTAGTGAACTGGACGATGGTCGGCACTGCTTTTACGAATGAAACCCGTCCCACCTTTGAGCCTAAAGGAAATCTGTGGGCTCCCGATATAAATAAAATAGGTAATAAATATATAATGTATTATTCTATGTCCGTTTGGGGAGGGGAATGGACTTGTGGCATCGGCGTGGCCGAAGCCGATAAACCGGAAGGACCTTTCACGGATAAAGGGAAACTGTTCCGGAGTAATGAAATAGGTATTCAAAATTGTATCGACCCTTTCTACATAGAAGACGGTGGTAAGAAGTATTTGTTCTGGGGGAGTTTCCACGGAATATACGGCGCCGAACTGACCGATGACGGGTTGGCGTTGAAGAAAGACAGCCGCCCGGTGCAGGTAGCCGGTGATGCTTATGAGGGTACGTACATACATAAACGCGACGGGTATTACTACCTGTTCGCTTCCGTCGGCCGCTGTTGTGAAGGATTGAACAGCACTTATACGACGGTTGTCGGCAGATCGAAGAACCTGTTCGGTCCCTATGTGGACAAGAAAGGAAAGCCGATGATGGAGAATCATCACGAAATATTGATTCAGAAGAACGAAGCATTTGTAGGAACAGGACACAACTCCGAGATTGTGACCGATGACGCAGGAAACGATTGGATGTTCTATCATGCCGTGAGCGTTGCCAATCCCGAAGGAAGAGTCCTGATGCTCGACCGCATCGACTGGCAGAAGGGATGGCCCAGCGTGGTAGGAGGTACCCCGTCACTGAAAGCAGATGCCCCGTCCATCGCAAAGGAAGAGGCTACTGCCGCCCTCGATGCTTTCAACGCAGCCTTTTATAATCCGGAAATGAAGTTGTATGCCATCTCCTCGGATATGAAAGGCCGTGCCGCTATATGGGTACAGGCCATCTACTGGGATATGGTGATGAATGCATACAAGCGTACCAAGTCTCCCGAATACCGCCGGCTGATGGAAGATATTTATCAGGGCGGATACGAACAGTACGATAAATACAACTGGGACAATAAAATAGAATGGTTCATCTACGACGATATGATGTGGTGGATTATCTCGCTGGCACGTGCCTACGAGATTACCGGCGAACCGAAATACCTCGCCCATGCTTCTTCCGGCTTCTATCATGTCTGGAAAGAATCGTACGACAAGGAACGGGGAGGAATGTGGTGGAACTTCAAGCACGACGGCAAGATGTCCTGCATCAATTATCCCACGGTAGTAGGTGCCATGACGCTTTATAACATCACTCATGACCCGGATTATCTGGAAAAGGCAAAAGAAATCTATGCCTGGTCGCTGAATGTTTTCTTCGACAAGAAGGATGGACGCGTGGCGGACAATATGCACTATCACTTCCAACGGCAGAACAGCATGGACATCGACTGGACAACACAGCTTTATAACCAGGCTACCTTTATCGGTTCAGCCGTGATGCTTTATAAAGCAACGGGTGAAGAGTCTTATCTGAAGGAAGCCATTCTGGCTGCCGACCATGTACGCAATGAGATGTGCGATGCCGACGGCCTGCTGCCTTTTAAGAACGGAATAGAGCAGGGAATCTACGCAGCCATCTTTGCACAATACATCATACGCCTGATAGAAGACGGAAACCAACCTCAGTATATGGAGTGGCTGCGCCATAACATCGATACTGCCTGGCAGCACCGTGACCGGAAACGCAACCTGACATTCAAGAATGCCGCCGTGCCCTGTCCCGACGGAGTGATGGAGAGTTATGATGCAAGCGGATGCCCGGCGTTGATGCAGGTGGTTTCTCCTTTGAAATAGTAATATACAAAAGATATTAATTATAAATATAAATGTAACCTTTGAGATTATGAAACTAAGATTATCGACTCTGTTTTTGGGCGCAGCCGCTGTATTAAGCAGTTGTGGAGCACCTCAAAACACTGCAAGTGAAAAGAGTGAGCTGCGTGCACCGGCTTACCCGTTGGTAACGATCGACCCATATACCAGTGCATGGGCGTTTACCGACAATCTGTACGACGGCTCTGTGAAACACTGGACCGGCAAAGACTTCCCGCTGATTGGCGTGGTCAAGGTAGATGGCGAGGTATATCGCTTCATGGGAACCGAAGAACTGGAACTTACTCCAATCGTAAAAACCTCCGAACAAGGACAGTGGAGAGGTAAATATACTACCAAGAAACCTGCGGACGGCTGGCAGAATGCCGGCTTCAACGATGCTGCCTGGAAAGAGGGCGAAGCTGCCTTCGGTACAATGGAGAATGAAAGCACCGCCAAGACACAGTGGGGTGAAGAATACATCTGGGTGCGCCGTGACGTCGATATCCAGGACGACCTGCAAGGCAAGAACGTATATCTGGAATATTCGCACGATGATGACGCCATCATCTACGTGAATGGTGTGAAGGTGGCCGATACCGGAAACTCGGCAAAGAAGCATGTACGCACCAAACTGTCGGATGAAGCCGTAGCTACCTTGAAGCAGGGCAAGAACCTGATTGCAGCTTATTGCAACAACCGTGTAGGTAATGGTTTGATAGACTTCGGTTTGCTGGTAGAGCAGGATAACACCCAGCACTTCCCGCAGACTGCCGTTCAGAAATCGGTAGATGTGCAGGCGATGCAGACGAAGTACGCATTCACTTGCGGCCCGGTAGACCTGGACCTGACATTCACCGCTCCGCTTTTCATGGATAATCTGGACTTGATGTCTCGTCCGGTGAACTACCTGACGTATGAAGTGACTGCCAATGACGGCAAGAAGCACAATGTAGAGTTCTACTTTGAAGCTGCTCCGCAATGGGCACTCGACCAGCCTTATCAGGAAGCAGTAGCCGAAACCTTCACCGAAGGCGACATGACTTATCTGAAAACCGGAAGCCGCAACCAGGAAATCCTGGGTAAGAAAGGCGACGATGTACGCATCGACTGGGGTTACTTCTATATGGCAGCCGACAAGGCAAACAGCGCATCTGCCACAGGTGATGGAAAGGCGATGAGAAAGAGTTTCATCGACGGCGCACTGGCTTCATCTGCAACTGAAGGCCATGACAAACTGGCGTTGGTATACACGCTGGGCGAAACCCAAAAGGCGGAAGGACACTTACTGCTGGGATATGACGATATCTATTCCATCCAATACTTCGGAGAGAACCTGCGTCCTTACTGGAACCGTAGCGGCAGCGAAACCATTCTGTCCCAGTTCCAGAAAGCTGAGAAGGAATATAAAACTCTGATGGACAAATGTGCTGCCTTCGATGCCAAACTGATGAAAGAAGCTACCGAAGCGGGGGGACGCAAATATGCAGAACTCTGTGCATTGGCTTACAGACAAGCCATTGCCGCTCATAAATTGGTAGAGGCTCCTAACAAAGACCTGTTGTTCCTTTCAAAAGAAAACTTCAGTAATGGTTCTATCGGTACGGTAGACATCACTTATCCTTCTTCTCCTATGTTCCTGGTCTACAACACCGAGTTGGCAAAAGGCCTGATGAACCATATCTTCTATTACAGCGAAAGCGGAAAATGGAATAAACCGTTTGCTGCCCACGATGTAGGTACCTATCCGATGGCAAACGGCCAGACTTATGGCGGCGATATGCCGATAGAAGAATCAGGCAATATGCTTATTGTGACTGCTGCCATTGCCGCTGTAGAAAAGAATGCCGACTATGCACAGAAGCATTGGGACGTATTGACTATCTGGACCGATTACCTGGCAGAATACGGACTCGACCCGGAGAACCAATTGTGTACGGACGACTTTGCCGGACACTTTGCACACAATGCCAACCTCTCTATCAAGGCTATCCTTGGTGTTGCTTCTTATGGCTATATGGCTGATATGCTGGGCAAGAAAGATATTGCTGAAAAGTATACGCAGAAAGCTAAAGAGATGGCTGCCGAATGGGTGAAGATGGCCGATGGCGGTGATCATTACCGCCTGACCTTCGACAAGGCGGGCACTTGGAGCCAGAAGTATAACCTGGTATGGGATAAGTTGATGAAGATGGGTATATTCCCCGAAACAATCGCCCAGAAGGAGATTCCTTACTATCTCGGCAAGCAGAACAAATATGGTTTGCCTTTGGACAACCGCGAGACATATACCAAGACCGACTGGATTATGTGGACGGCTACAATGGCTTCGGATAAGGCTACCTTCGAGAAATTCATCGACCCGGTTTACCTGTTCATGAATGAAACGACAGACCGTGTGCCGATGTCCGACTGGGTATTCACCGATAGCCCTAACCAAAGAGGATTCCAGGCCCGTTCGGTAGTAGGCGGATATTATATCAAACTGCTTGAGAAGAAATTGAATAAATGAAAAAGATAGCACTGTTATTGATAGGTGTGCTGGGTATTGCATTCAGTGCTTTGGCTAAAACTGTGACCGAACCGGTGGACTATGTCAGTCCACTGGTGGGCACACAGTCCAAGCATTCTTTGTCTACGGGTAACACGTATCCTGCCATCGCTCTGCCCTGGGGAATGAACTTCTGGGTGCCGCAAACCGGAAAGATGGGAGATGGCTGGGCATATACGTACGATGCCGACAAGATAAGGGGCTTCAAACAGACACACCAGCCCAGTCCGTGGATCAATGACTACGGACAATTTGCCATTATGCCCGTCAGCGGGAAGGTGGTATTCGATGAGGATCAGCGTGCCAGTTGGTTTTCGCACAAGGCGGAGATTGCCAAACCCTATTATTATAAGGTATACCTGGCAGACCATGACATAACCACTGAGTTTGCACCGACCAGCCGTGCTGCCATTTTCCGCTTCACCTTCCCTGAGAGCAAGGACTCTTATGTGGTGGTGGATGCACTGGATGGAGGTTCGTACCTGAAGGTGATTCCCGAAGAAAACAAGATTATCGGCTATACTACGAAGAATAGCGGCGGTGTGCCCGAGAATTTTAAGAACTACTTCGTACTGGTGTTCGACAAGCCGTTTACTTTTACGGCGGCAGTCAGCAATGGCAATATCTGTCCGGGAGAGTTGGAAGCCAACGACAAGCATGCAGGCGGTATCATCGGATTCTCTACCAAGAAAGGGGAGACGGTGAATGTGCGGGTAGCTTCTTCCTTTATCAGCTTTGAGCAGGCGGAACAGAACCTGAAAGAACTGAAAAAAGATGACCTGGAAACAGTGACTGCCAAAGGCCGCCAGGAATGGAACAAAGTGCTGGGACGCATCGAGGTGGAAGATGACAACTGGGATCACCTGCGCACGTTCTATTCGTGCCTGTACCGTTCGGTTCTGTTCCCCCGCAGTTTCTACGAACTGGATGCCAAAGGCGCTCCGATACATTACAGCCCTTATAATGGACAGGTGTTGCCGGGGTATATGTTTACGGATACCGGTTTTTGGGATACCTTCCGTTGCCTGTTCCCGTTCCTGAATCTGATGTATCCTTCTATGAACGAGAAGATGCAGGAAGGGCTGGCCAATACATATAAAGAAAGCGGATTCCTGCCGGAGTGGGCAAGTCCCGGCCATAGAGGCTGCATGGTGGGCAATAATTCGGCTTCTATCGTTGCCGACGCTTATCTGAAAGGGCTGAAAGGATATGATATCGAAACCCTTTGGGAGGCGGTTCAGCATGGAGCGAATGCCGTTCATCCGCAGATTCCCTCTACCGGAAGACTGGGATATGAATACTATAATAAGTTGGGATATGTTCCTTATAACGTCGGTATCAATGAGAATGCCGCCCGTACGTTGGAGTATGCTTATGATGACTGGTGCATCTACCGCTTGGGCAAGGCGCTGAACAAGCCGGAAGAGGAGATTGCCGTTTATGCCAAACGCGCCATGAACTACAAGAACCTCTACGATAAAGAGCACAAACTGATGCGTGGCAAGAATGCCGACGGACAATTCCAGTCGCCCTTTAATCCCTTGAAGTGGGGAGATGCCTTTACCGAAGGAAATAGCTGGCACTATACGTGGTCTGTATTCCATGACCCGCAAGGGCTGATAGACCTGATGGGAGGAAAGGATGGATTCAACCAGATGATGGACTCCGTATTTATCCTGCCACCGGTATTCGACGACAGTTATTACGGAGGTGTTATCCACGAGATACGCGAAATGCAGATTATGAACATGGGGCAGTATGCACATGGCAACCAGCCTATCCAGCATATGCTCTACCTGTACAACTATTCCGGCCAACCCTGGAAAGCCCAGTATTGGATACGCGAGGTGATGGATAAGCTCTATACACCTGCACCGGACGGTTATTGCGGCGATGAAGACAACGGTCAGACCTCGGCATGGTATGTGTTTTCGGCAATGGGTTTCTATCCGGTTTGTCCGGGAACCGACCAGTATGTGCTGGGCACTCCTTACTTCAAACAGATGAAGCTTCATCTTGAGAATGGAAAGACGGTGACCATCAGCGCGTCCGACAATGACGGAGCGAACCGCTATATCAGTTCGATGACCGTCAACGGCAAGTCGGTGTCCCGCAATTATCTGACCCATAAAGAGCTGACAGGCGGGGCAAAGGTGATGATGAGAATGTCGTCCCAGCCCAACAAGCAGAGAGGTGTACGTGAATCGGATTTCCCGTATTCATTCTCAAGGGAGATGAATAAATAAGTATCTGATAAAATTGATATACGATGAAGAAAGTAGTAATGTGGGCACTCACTGCCCTTTTGGTAACCGCTTGTGCCGGAACTAAGGTAGAGGTTACCGAGTCCGGTCTGTTGAAGAGTAACTTCCAGACCGAGGTGAACGGAAAGAAAACCGACTTGTACATACTCCGTAACAAGAATAATATGGAAGTTTGTGTTACTAACTTCGGCGGACGTATCGTATCGGTGATGGTACCTGATAAAGATGGGAATATGCGTGACGTGGTTCTGGGTTTCGACTCCATACAAGACTATATCAGCCAGCCGTCGGACTTCGGTGCCAGCATCGGCCGCTATGCCAACCGCATTAATCAGGGACAGTTTACGCTCGACGGTGTGGAATATCGCTTGCCGCGCAATAACTTCGGTCACTGCCTGCATGGAGGTCCCAAAGGGTTCCAGTACCAGGTGTATGATGCCGTGCAGACGAGCCCGCAGGAGCTGACTCTCACTTACCTGGCAAAGGACGGTGAGGAAGGTTTTCCGGGAAACATCACCTGCAAGGTATTTATGGAATTGACCGATGACAATGCCATCGATATCCGCTATGAAGCGGAGACAGACCGGCCTACCGTTGTCAACATGACCAATCACTCTTATTTCAACCTCGACGGAGATGCCGCCAGCAATGCCGACCATCTGCTGACTGTCGATGCCGATTATTATACTCCGGTAGACAGCACCTTTATGACTACCGGCGAGATAGCTCCGGTAGAAGGTACTCCGATGGATTTCCGTACGCCGACCCCGGTAGGAGCGCATTTGGTTTCCGATTCTGATTTTGTACAGTTGAAGAATGGTCTCGGTTACGACCACAACTGGGTACTGAATACCCAAGGCGATATCTCCCGCAAGGCAGCTACGCTCCAATCGCCCAAAACGGGCATCACGCTGGATGTGTACACCAACGAGCCGGGTATCCAAGTCTATTCGGGTAATTTCCTGGATGGTTCTCAGAGTGGAAAGAAGGGGATTGTTTATCAACGCCGTGCTTCCGTCTGCCTGGAAACACAGCACTATCCCGACAGTCCTAACAAACCGGATTGGCCTTCGGTGGTGTTGCGACCGGGTGAGAAATACAACAGTCACTGTATCTTTAAGTTTTCACGATGATAGCATAACAAAGAGAAGAGGGTTCACTTCAAAACAAAGTGCGCCCTCTTTTTTTATGCTATCTTGCTAAAATAAATCAGATTTCTTGTATCTTTCTCGCGTGATAGAAAATAAGCAGATATGAACTATATTATGAAGAAGAAATTAGCTTTGATGGTTATGGCGGCGGCAACTCTGTCCGCCATAGCCCAGCAACCGGTGGACTATGTGAACCCGATTATTGGCACGAACGGTATGGGGCACACCTTTCCCGGTGCTTGCACACCTTTCGGAGCGGTACAGCTAAGCCCCGACACAGATACGATTCCGCACAATGTGAACGGAGCTTATCAAAAGAATGCCTATGAATACTGTGCCGGCTACCAGTATCGTGATAAAACGATTGTCGGCTTTAGCCATACACATCTCAGCGGTACGGGGCATTCGGATTTGGGAGACATTCTGCTGATGCCTGCTACGGGCGAACTGAAACTGAATCCCGGACAGGCGGAGCATCCCGACGAAGGATACCGTTCACGTTTCACCCATGCTACGGAAAAGGCAGCTCCTGGCTACTACGAAGTCATGCTGGACGATTATGGCATTAAAGCGCAACTAACCGCTACCCAACGGGTAGGCATACATAAATACACCTTCCCCAAAGGTGAAGACGGCCATCTGATTCTGGACCTGGTGCAAGGCATCTATAACTACGACGGTAAAGTGCTGTGGGCAAACCTCCGGGTAGAGAACGATACATTGCTGACGGGCTATCGCATCACAAACGGCTGGGCACGTACCAACTATACTTATTTCGCCATTTCCCTGTCCCAACCGATCAGGGATTATGGATATAAGGACCTGGAGAAGCCAAAGTACAATGGTTTCTGGCGGCGCTTCAAGCAGGAGAAGAACTTCCCCGAAATGACCGGTCGCAAGATTGTTGCCTATTTCAACTTCGATACGGCTGAAGAACCGGAATTGGTGGTGAAAGTTGCGCTTTCGGCTGTCAGCACGGAAGGAGCCGTTAAGAATCTGCGTGCCGAAGCATCCGGCAAGAGCTTCGAGCAGCTGGCAGAGGCTGCCCGGGCAGACTGGAACAATGAGCTGGATCATTTTGAGATAGAAGGCACACCGGACCAGAAGGCGATGTTCTATACCTCACTTTATCACACGATGATTAATCCATCGGTATATATGGATGTAGACGGGGCGTATCGTGGCTTGGATCATAACATTCATCAGGCAAACGGCTTTACAAACTATACCATTTTCTCCCTTTGGGATACTTACCGTGCCGAACATCCGTTCCTGAATCTGATAAAACCGGAACGCAATGGTGACATGGTGGCATCGATGATAAAGCACGAACAGCAAAGCGTGCATGGTATGCTGCCCGTCTGGAGTCTGATGGGGAATGAAAACTGGTGTATGAGCGGTTATCATGCTGTGTCTGTATTGGCGGATGCAATCACCAAAGGAGTCTTTTCGGATGTAGATGAAGCATTGGCGGCGATGGTCAGTACCTCTACCGTCCCTTATTATGAAGGTGTGGCGGACTATATGAAACTGGGCTATGTCCCCTTGGATAAGAGTGCTACGGCTGCTTCTTCCACACTGGAATATGCGTATGATGACTGGACGATTTACCAGACAGCTATGAAGGCAGGCAACAAAGAATTGGCGGAGACTTATCGCAAACGCGCCTTGAATTTCTGTAATATCTATGATACGGGCACCGGCTTTGCCCGTCCCCGCTATAGTGATGGTTCGTTCAAGAAAGAGTTCGATGTCTTGCAGACTTATGGTGAAGGTTTTATCGAGGGTAATTCCTATAACTTCTCTTTCCATGTGCCGCATGATGTATTCGGCATGATGGAACTGATGGGAGGAGAAAAGGCGTTCGTCGGAAAGTTGGATGAACTATTCTCTATGCACCTGCCGGAGAAATATTACGAAGACAATGAAGACATCACGGAAGAGTGCCTGGTTGGCGGATATGTGCATGGTAACGAACCGAGCCATCACGTCCCTTACCTCTATGCCTGGACTTCCCAACCGTGGAAAACGCAATATTGGTTACGCGAAATCCTGAACAAGATGTATCGGAATGACATCAACGGACTGGGCGGAAATGATGATTGCGGACAAATGTCGGCATGGTATCTGTTCTCTGTAATGGGATTTTATCCGGTTTGTCCCGGAACGGATCAGTATGTGCTGGGAGCTCCTTATCTGCCCTGTGTGAAGTTGAAACTTCCGAATGGAAAGACGCTGGAAATCAAAGCGCCGGGCGCGAGTGACAAGAAGCGCTATGTACAATCGTTAAAGATAAACGGAGTGGTATATGATAAAATGTACGTCACGCACAATGACATTCTGCAAGGTGGAGTATGGGAATTCAAGATGGGTTCTGCTCCCAACAAGCATCGTGGATTATCTGCGGAAGATAAACCGTATTCATTGACGAATGGCATAAATTATTTTTCCCAGTTAGGAAAATATATTTTCCTAACTGGGAAAAAATAGGAGATATAAACAGGAGGCTATCCACTTAACGGATAGCCTTATATCATTTCTACATATTAGTCTCAGTATCCTTTTCTGTTTCTGTTTCTATGGGCTCCTTTTCTACAGGTGCCTTTTCTACAGGTGCAGGTGCCTTCTCTATAGCAACATTTACTGCATTTATTCCTTTGGGGCCACGCTCCAGGTCGAATGTCACGATATTGTTTTCTGCAATATTCGTAAGTGCATTATTGATGTGGAAGAAGTATTTTTCGACTCCTGAAAGGCTTTTGATGAACCCGAAGCCTTTGGATGTGTTGAAGTATTCTACCCGTCCTCTGAGGATAATGGGTTCTTCATCTTCTTTCTTAGGGGTTGAGATAATGATTTCTTCTAACTTTATCTCTTCTTTTTTGATGTTTTCATCGGGGGGAGTGGAAGTGAGCATTCCGTTTTCGTCAACATAAGCTATCATATCGTCGAAACTGCTTTTGCTGGATAGCTTTTTCTCTTCTTTCTTTTTCTGTTTCTCTGCTCGCTTGGCGAGTCTTTTCTTTTCGTTTTCACGCTTGTCTGCGGTGATGGATTTAGCCATGTACTTTATATGATTTTAGTTATAAAAAAATAGGAGGTATTTAAGCACCTCCTATTTTTATTGTAGTAATATTAATATCTTCTGGAGTTGAAGCCGCCACCTCTTCTGTCGCCGCCGCGGTTGCCGCCGCCACTTCTGGGTCTTTCCTCTCTGGGGCGTGCTACGTTTACTGTGATAACCTTTTGGTCATATTCAGCACCGTTCAGTTCGTCAATAGCTTTTTGAGCAGCTGCATCGTCAGACATTTCTACGAATGCAAATCCTCTGGATCTTCCGCTTTCTCTGTCAGTAATTACTCTTGCTGAAGATACTTCTCCATACTCTGAAAATAAATCGTTTAAATCAGCATCAGTTGTGTTGAAGTTTAAACCTGAAATGTAAATGTTCATTTGAAATGTAATTTAATTAAATAATAAATTTGGAGTGAGGAGGATAATTACGGAAGAGACCTGCCTAATAATACTTTTCTATTAAAAGAAGAACTATACGATAATGATTCAATTCTCAAACTCTGGGCAAAGATAATACAATAAATTGAAGAACCATGTTTTCTCTCTTTTCTTTTTGGTTTCTTTTTCTTTTAGGGTCAAAAGAAAAAGTACATTCCTTGCATATATTGCGAAAAAACGCGAAATTTGCGACGTTTTAAGAGGAACTTTACTAACACCTTTAAATAAATAAAAGAAATGACTAAAAGTGCATTACAAATTGCAAGGGCTGCTTATCAGCCCAAACTTCCGAAAGCGCTGAAAGGAACTGTTAAAGCTGCCGAAGGTGCTGCTACTCAGTCTGTAGCCGATCAGGAAGAAATTAAGAAGCTGTTCCCTAACACGTACGGAATGCCTTTGATTAAGTTTGAAGCTACGGACGAGGCTACCAACTTCCCTGCAATGAATGTAGGCGTTATCCTTTCCGGTGGTCAGGCTCCCGGCGGTCATAATGTGATTTCAGGTATCTTCGACGGTATCAAGAAACTGAACAAGGACAGCAAGTTGTATGGCTTCATCTTGGGCCCCGGCGGATTGGTAGACCACAACTATATGGAACTTACTGCCGACATCATCGACGAATACCGCAATACAGGTGGTTTCGATATCATCGGCTCGGGCCGTACCAAACTGGAAAAGGAAGAACAGTTCGAAAAGGGCCTTGAAATCCTGAAAGAACTCGGCATTAAGGCACTGGTAATCATCGGTGGTGATGACTCTAACACCAACGCTTGTGTATTGGCCGAATACTATGCTGCCAAGAAATGCGGCGTACAGGTAATCGGTTGCCCCAAGACTATCGACGGTGACTTGAAGAACGATATGATTGAAACTTCTTTCGGTTTCGATACTGCCTGCAAGACTTACTCCGAAGTAATCGGTAACATCCAGCGTGACTGTAACTCTGCCCGTAAGTACTGGCACTTCATCAAGTTGATGGGACGTTCTGCATCTCACATCGCTTTGGAATGTGCATTGCAGGTACAGCCCAACATCTGTATCATTTCCGAAGAGGTAGAAGCAAAAGACATGTCTTTGGACGATATCGTAACCAGCATTGCTCAGGTAGTAGCCGATCGTGCTGCTAAGGGCAACAACTTCGGTACGGTTCTTATCCCCGAAGGTCTGGTAGAGTTCATCCCGGCTATGAAGCGTCTGATTTCAGAGTTGAACGACTTCCTGGCTGCCAATGCCGAAGAATTTGCTCAAATCAAGAAGTCTCACCAACGCGACTATATCATCCGCAAACTCTCTCCTGAGAATGCTGCAATCTACGCCAGCCTTCCCGAAGGCGTTGCACGCCAGTTGTCACTGGACCGCGACCCGCACGGAAACGTACAGGTATCATTGATTGAAACAGAAAAACTATTGTCTGAAATGGTGGGTACTAAGCTGGCTCAGTGGAAAGAAGAAGGTAAGTTCGTAGGCAAGTTCGCTGCCCAGCACCACTTCTTCGGTTACGAAGGCCGTTGCGCTGCTCCGTCTAACTTCGATGCTGACTACTGCTACTCTTTGGGTTATGCAGCTTCGGCACTGATTGCTAACGGAAAGACCGGCTATATGTCATCTGTACGCAACACTACTGCTCCTGCCGATGAATGGATTGCAGGTGGTGTGCCCATCACTATGATGATGAACATGGAACGTCGTCACGGCGAAATGAAACCGGTTATCCAGAAAGCTTTGGTGAAACTGGACGGTGCTCCTTTCAAGGCATTCGCTGCTCAGCGCGACCGTTGGGCTATGGAGACAGATTATGTTTACCCGGGTCCTATCCAGTACTTCGGTCCGACGGAAGTTTGCGACGAGCCTACCAAGACTTTGCAATTGGAACAAGGTAAGTAAGCACTGCTGCCTGTTTTGATATAGAGAACACAAATTACACGAATTACGCAAACGCTCTCCTTTACTTGGTTTTGTGTAATTTGCGTAATTTGTGTTCTTTCTTTAAATACACAATATATAGATGCCAACTAAAACCGATACCGCCACCCGCCGCAAGACTACTGCCGTCCGTCGTTCTTCCTCTCCGCGAGGCAAGAAGAAGGCGAAGAAGCCGCAAGCCCGCACCATGCCCGCATGGTTGCGCATTTTCTTGTCGGCTTGCATCATACTTGTATTCTCTGCCGGGTTCTATTGGTTCTGCATCCGTCCTTATGCCTATCGCTGGAAGGCTTGTCCCGGCGAGAAGGGATATGGTGTCTGTATGCCTTGCGATTACGAGGTGCATGGCATTGATATCTCCCACTATCAAGGTACTATCGACTGGGAGAAATTGGCATACGACAAGAATCCCCGTTTCCCTCTTCATTTTATCTTTCTGAAAGCTACCGAAGGTGGCGACCACGGTGATGATACCTTTGAACATAACTTCGACCAGGCGCGCAAGTATGGTTTCATCCGCGGTGCTTATCATTACTTCCTGCCCAGAACCGATGCACGCAGGCAAGCCGATTTCTTTATCCGTACCGTAAAACTCTCCAAAGGCGATCTGCCTCCGGTACTCGATGTGGAAACTACCGGCAAGAAGTCGCCTCAGGAATTGAAGGCTGCTGTCAAAACCTGGCTCGACAAGGTAGAGGCTCACTATGGCGTGAAGCCCATTCTTTATACTTCCTATAAATTCAAGATGCGCTATCTCAGCGATTCTATCTTCAATGCCTATCCCTATTGGATAGCCCACTATTACGTCGACTCGGTGAAGTACGAAGGTAAGTGGCATTTTTGGCAACATACCGATGTCGGTACCGTGCCCGGCATTAAAGAAGAAGTAGACCTGAATGTGTTCAACGGAACACTGGAAGAGCTGCAAGCATTGACTCTGCAAGAAAAATAAAGTGTATTTTGGCGCAACCTTCTGTGTCCGATAGCGGACAAGTGTTCATTATCGGACAGTGCTTCTTTTCTGTTTTCTTTTGATAATCTGATTCTTATCGTTTTGGCTTATTTCTTGCTTTCTATCAATCAATCTGTTAATACATATCTGCATGATAGGAAAATACTTGCGGCAATCTTTTATGATGCTGAAACAGAATCCGTTGTTTAGCAGTTTCTATATTGTTGGCACCGGACTGGCCATCTCTATAGTCATGGTGTTGGCTGTGCTTTATTATATAAAGATAGGGGATATTTATCCCGAAACTAATCGCAGCCGTATGCTCATTGCCCCTGCGGCACATATGCAATATACCAAAGATACTAGTTGGAATACGACCTGGAAGTATTCCGGCGCTTTTGTCAAAGACTGTTTTTATGCCCTCGACGGGGTAGAGGCGGTTACTGCTGTGAATGATGCAGAAAGCTGGTTTGTGAAGGTAGAGGGTGTGAAGCGTCCTCTTTCGGCTTTGGTGAAGTTGACTGATACAGGCTTTTGGAAAGTATTCGAATTCTCTTTCGTTCACGGGCAACCTTTTACGGATGCCGATTTCCAAAGTGGCACCCGTACGGCGGTAATCACGGAAGATATGGCACGCCGCGTCTTTGGAAAGGCGGATGTAGTGGGAGAGTATGTGAAGTTGAACTATATCGATTATCGCGTCTGCGGTGTAGTAAAGTCGCCGAGCTATGCCATGAATCTGAGCTATGCGCAGGTGTGGCTACCTTATACGTGCCTTCCGGGCTATGTGGAGGAGAATAACCAATGGGGAGTCATCGGACCGTTTCAGGTGGCCATCTTGTTGCCTTCGGCTATGGATGCCGACAGGGTGAAGTGGCAGGTGGACGAGTATGTGCGCAAGTTCAATGCTTTGCCGCACGATGATTACGAGTTGGTGACGCATGGTCAACCTTATTTATACTGGAAAACACTGTTTTATGCCAATGATATGGAAGACCTGGACTTCTTTATGGTAGTCAGGAAGACGGGTTTGTGGTTGCTGATGCTGTTGCTGGTGCCGGCGCTCAACCTGTCGGGAATGATTTCTTCGCGCATGGAACGCCGGTTGCCCGAGATTGGGCTGCGCAAAGCATTCGGGGCTACCGGAGGACGTCTTTTTTCACAGATTATCTGGGAGAATCTTTTGCTGACGTGTCTCGGTGGTATTATAGGGTTGATGCTTTCTTACGGTATGGTGGTGTTCGCTAAAGATTGGTTGCTGACGATGCTGGATGGCGGAACGAATCCGTTGCCCGACAGCGTGCAGATGAGTATTACTACCGATATGCTGTTCAATCCTGCTTTGTTTGTAACCACGTTTGTGGTCTGCATCGTGCTGAATATGTTTTCGGCACTGATACCGGCTTGCGTCGCTTTGAAGAAAGATATTGTTTATTCGCTCAACAAACAAAAATAACGAGGTATGTTGCAACAAATCATAAAGCTTCTGTGGAACGGGCGTCGGCATAATCTTTGGATTATGCTGGAACTGGTGGTAATAGCCGTTGTCAGTTGGGCTGTTATTGATCCGCTGTTTGTGCTGAATTACAATCAATCCATTCCGGATGGTTATGAACCGGATGGTTTGTATCGCCTGGAACTGACGCGCAACAAGATGGATACCGTTTCCAATCCTGCCCGGGACTACGCGCGGATTATGCGCGGACTGCGCAGCTATAAAGATATAGAGTCAGCCACTTGCGTTGTTTCGGGTGCTTATCCCAGTTCGCCGGGCAATAATATGAATGAGGTATTTAAGGACACGACAAGGGCACGCATGACGTATATTCCTTTCTTTACCCATTCCGGGTTTTTCCAGACCTGGCGTTTCCGTTCGGCAAAGGACGGAACTTGGGAGTCACTTGAAAATCTGGAAGTACCAAGCGGCAGTGTGATACTGACGGAAGATGCGGCAATGCTGCTTTCGGGCGGTGCCGACCTGGTAGGGCAGAGCGTATATAGCGTCTATGATAGTACGGAGATTCCCGTTATGGGGGTGATGCAGCCCATCAAAATGCGGAATAGTATGCAGCCTTATATGGTCCGGTTGGTTTCTTATGGCGATGAAAGCCAAATGCCGGAATGGGCGTACAATCGGAGTATGCGTCTCTTTTTCCGTACCAAGGCAGGAGTGTCGGAGGGACGTTTCATTGAGGAGTTCATGCGATGGGTGGATGATAATCTCTCGTCTGGTTCACTGGTATTCAATAAGCTGACGCCTTTTCATACGGTACAGAAAGACAGCGATTTGCAGGAAGGAGTGACAAGCGAGATACGGATGAAGTATGCTTTGGCCTATTTCTTTATGATTAATCTGCTGCTGGCGGTAAGCGGAACATTCTGGCTGCATACGCGTATGCGTCGGGAGGAAATCGGTATCCGGTTGTCTTACGGCGCTTCGCCGGGAGGAATCTGCCGGATGCTCATCAGTGAGGCTTTCGTGATGACGACACTGGCTGTACTTGTCGGCAGTTTCTTATATTTTCAGTGGGTTTATTACGAAGGCTTTTATGTGCTGGATGATGGTGTGCCGGGAAACAGCAGTCTCTATCTGACGAACCATTTCTTGCCTCATTTCTGCATCGTTTCGCTATTGGTGTATGTGGTGATGCTGGTTGTGACATGGCTCGGAGTATATATTCCGGCACGTAGCATCAGCCGGATTTCACCGGTGGAGGCGTTAAAAGACGAATGATAAATAATGTGATACTATCATATTACTACTTTTATTACCGCCCATCCGTTCTTTTCCTGATGATGTACAAAGTGTAGCCCGTTGCGCTCTGCTTCTGCCCGGATAACGGGGATATCTTCTACATAAAAGCCGCTCATATAAAGTTCTGAGCCGGGATGCATACAACTTGCATATTGCTTCATGTCATTCAGCAGGATGTTACGGTTGATGTTGGCAATCACTACATCGAACGGGCCTTTGCCTTTCAGGGCAGAGGCATCACCTTGAAATACGGAGATATTATCTACACCATTCAACTCAATGTTTTCGAGGGAATTGCGCACACACCACTCGTCTATATCGATGGCGGTGCAATGATTCGCACCACGTTTGCGTGCCAGTATGGCGAGGATAGAAGTACCGCATCCCATATCGAGCACGGACTTGTTTTGCAGTTCGCCGTTCAGCAGTTCACCGATGATGAGGCTGGTTGTCTCATGGTGGCCTGTACCAAATGCCATCTGGGGATTGATGACGATATTATACTCTGCTTCGGGAACATCGTAGTGGAGAGTACTGTGAATCACGCAGCGTCCACCGATGACGATGGGCTGGAAAGAATTCTTTTCCCATTCCTCATTCCAATCTTTATCTTCCGCCTCTGCATAGCTATACTCTATCTGTGCGTCGGGCAGAGGGAAATCGGCAAGCGCTTCTTTGAGGGTAGTTTCGTTGTAAAAGTCCTTTTGTATATAGGCGGTGATGCCGTCGTTCTGCTCTACAAAACTTTCAAAGCCCACTTCTCCCAAGACTGCGGAAAGCACGTCGTTCACTATTTCGGTGCACGGAGTGGTGCGGAATGTAAATTCTAAATATTTCATCGGAATATGATTGTTTGTTAAATGCGGAAGGTGTTCTTAGGAGAAAAACCTATTTCTGCATATATTTGTTTATACTGTTTAAAGACCCTACAAAGATAGGGTATTTAGGGAATTCCCTATAAATCTTTGGGGAAAATCTGCTGCATGGGACAAATTCCGCCGCTATCTTTGTGACGTGAAGAAATATACAATTGTAAATCTATAAACCCAACGAATATGAAAAAGATTGTTTTTTTATCGCTTTTTGCCTTGTGCCTCCCTTGGACACTGGCGGCACAAAGTGTAGATGACGACCTTTACTACATCCCTTCCAAGAAGAAAGAAGAGAAAAAGGTGGAAGTGAAGCAGGAGAAAACTGTAGCTGCTCCGGTGGAAGAAATCGTAGTAAAGTCGAATGCACCGACCACAGTCTATACATCTCCCGGAAACACAACTGTTGTGGTGAAAGACCGCAAAGGGAAAACCCGCGATGTGGACGAATATAACCGTCGTTATGATGCCCGTGACAATAACTTTGTGATGGAAGACGACACTTTGTACATCGAAGAAAAGAGCCAATCTGACCTGGATGGTGAATGGGTAGGCGGTTTCGATGGTTCGCAAGATGATTATGAGTATGCTACCCGTATCATCCGTTTCCGTAATCCGCGTTATGCCATCAGCATCAGCAGCCCGATGTATTGGGATGTGGTGTATGGTCTGAACTCCTGGGATTGGAACGTATATACCGATGGCCTGTATGCTTATGCTTTCCCGACATTCCCCAACCGCTTGTGGTGGGATTGGCGTTATAACTCCTATGGATGGGGAGGATATCCTTACTATGGCTACGGCTGGAACAGCTGGTATAGTCCGAGTTGGAGCTTCGGCTTCGGTTGGGGCGGCTGGTATGGCGGTGGTTGGTGGGGACACCATCACCATCATTATCCCGGTGGCGGCTGGTATCCCGGCGGTGGACACTGGGGAGGTGGCGGACATTGGGGGAATGCCTATACTACCAGACGTTCTTATGGCCCGAGTTATTCTACTGCAGGAAATCGTAGAGTCTCAAATGCTTCTACTACCCGTCGCTCTTCTGTTTCAAATGGTGGACAGACGGTACGTCGTAGCAATGCAACTTCAACTTCCGGTCAGGTACGTCGGAGCAGTAGTGGAACAGCCACGCGTCGTGTAGTAGGCACAAGATCTTCTTCATCGACTGTTCGTTCCGGTTCTTCTGCTACTCGTTCAAATGTAAACCGTTCAAGTGCAACTTCAACTTCTACTCGTCGCTCTTCTACTTATACCCGTCCGAGCAGTACGCGTAGCAGTTCCTATAACAGCAATGTAGAAGGAGTTCGTAGTAGCCGTTCTTCAGGTACGCGCTCTTCTGTAGGCACTTCAGGTAGCAGAACATCATCAACTTATAATAGAGGTTCAAGCAATGCACCGACGCGTAGCTACTCTAACGATAATAATCGCAGTAGTAGTACTCGTTCCTATTCTGCTCCTGCGCGTTCGTCCAGCAGTAGCCGTTCTTCTTCCAGTTACTCTTCCGGTGGCAGTTCTCGTTCCTCTGGCGGTGGCGGTAGTGCTACTCGCTCCAGTGGTGGTGGCGGCTCCAGAAGAAGATAATACAAGTAATGTTTTAATCTAACAAAACTGAAGAATTATGAAGAAAATAACAATGATAGCCCTTGCTGTGCTTACGGCTGTAAGCGCAGGGGCGCAGACGGTATATGATGCAACGAATATTGCACAGAAAGATTTGAATGGTACAGCTCGTTTCGTAGGAATGGGTGGAGCAATGGGCGCATTGGGTGGTGATATTTCCACTATCGGGACAAATCCTGCCGGTATTGGTGTTTATCGCAGCAACGATGCAATGATTACTTTTGGATACTCAACAACGGGTACTGAAAGTAAATATTTGGGTACTAAATTCGAAGAGAATAAGAACCGTTGGAGTTTTGACAATGCCGGCTTTGTAATTTCTACCAAGATAGGTAATCATACTCCTTTGCGTTATGTCAATTTTGGTTTCAATTATCATAAGACTAAATCGTTCTATAAGAACATGACTATGCAAGGGATGATGGGAAGTCTTGACGGACAATATGTTTCCCAGATACGGAGCATGGCACAGCAGGCTACGGATGGGGCTTCTGAATTCTATCACCGTCCTCAGTATGACTATCCGAATGATGGAAAATACCTGAATTATGGTAGTAATAACATCTATAATAATCTTTATGCCGGATGGCTGGGTGCTATGGGTTATCAAGGCAATCTTTTTTATGAAGATGAAAGCGAGACTAATAATGTTTATAGTCCCTACATACCTTCAGAAGCAGATGCTTACTTCTTGTCGCGTGAGCGTGGAGGCATTGACCAGTATGACTTCAATATCTCTTTCAATGTAAACGATCGCTTCTATTTTGGTGTGACCTTTGGTGCTTATGACGTGGATTACAACAAGTATTCTCTTTACGACGAGGCCTTTAATTACACCTGGGAAGACGGAAAGAACTATGAGGAAGGCTATTCTTTGGAGAGTTTCAACCGTATACATGGCTCGGGCTTTGATATCAAGCTCGGTGCCATATTCCGCCCGATTGAAGATTCTCCGTTCCGTATAGGTTTGGCTGTGCATACTCCTACTTATTATAAATTGACCTACACTACGGGCGCATTGTTGAATTCAGACATGTATCTGCCGGATGGTAATGGGGATGAAACGCTGACTCGTACAACAGTAGATACCTATTCTGCTTTAGGTGGTAGAGATATGGACCGTGATTTTGAGCTACAGACTCCGTGGGTCTTTAATGCCAGTTTAGGATATACGGTTGGTAATTACCTGGCATTGGGAGCTGAATATGAATATGAAAATTATTCAAGTATGAAGTTCAAGTATCCGGGAGGTGATGAAATGGCATGGGAAACAGGTGAGGCTGACCTTTGCATGAAAGGTGTAAATACTCTTCGTTTGGGCGCAGAGTATAAACCGATACCGGCTTTTGCTCTTCGTGCAGGTTATAACTACAGTTCGGCAGCATACAAAGAGAATGCTATCAAAGCGTTGCCTACTAACTCTATAAATACGGATACGGACTTTGCTAATAGCAAGTCAATGAATACCTTTACGTTAGGTATTGGTTATCGTGGCTCTTTGCTGTATGCAGACTTAGCTTATAAATATGATATGTATAAGTCGGATTTCTATCCATTCTATAATGATATAAATGGTCCGGTAACTCCACCTGCAACAAGTGTTACCAATACCCGTAGCCAAGTACTCCTTACCTTAGGTGTACGATTCTAATAAGAACAGTTTTATTGCAAATAACCTTTCATTGCCAATACCTTCGGGTATAAAAAGGGATCCCCGGAATGCATGAGTGCATCCGGGGATTATCTCGTTTAAAGGGGAGGGAGATTACCAATACCATGCTACGCCGAAAGAGTAGGGCGTTACTTCCGGTCCTTTGTTCTTCTGGAACAGTCCGTAAGTGGAATAGCGCAGGTAGACGCCGATGTTGCCGTAACCCGCTTGTGCCAGCAGGTTGATGCCGACAGGCTGTACGTACATACCTTTGCCCATTGTTCGCTTCTTACCCCCGTTGATGTGCGAGAAGGATTTTACTCCGTGGCGTATCTCAAACTCCGGTCCGGCATTGAAGAATACTTTGCTGTGTCCTACTCTTTGCTGCCATTCCAGCAATACGGGGATGCGGAAGAAATAGTGGCGAAGGCGGCTTCCGCTGTAAGTGGTGGTTTCATCGCCGGCAGTGAAGAAACTTTCTCCATCTTCTTTCAGTAAGGCATAATTGCCGTCGATGTTGAATGAACGGTATCCCCAGCTGACACCTAAATTGACTCCCCAGTGCGGGTTTCTCTTGAAGTTGTGGTAAACCGATAATAGATTGAAGCCGAACTCCCATGACTTTGACAGATCGAGGTTTGCCTCTTTGCTTGTGCCGAATGCAAGGAAGTCGTTTGTCATCCAGCTGAAACCGATAAATACACCGGAGCAGTGCGGGTCATACGAATTATATCTTTTCTTCTGGGGAATGAATGGCAACGCATCCAGGAAAGTGCGTTTGTCTGCATCTACCTTTTCAAGGTAAACTCCTTCAAAGATTTGTTCTTCTCTCTTTTCGTTTTCTTCCAACTCTTCATACACCTTGATGCGAAGATCTCCTTTCCCTTTCAGGATGATGATAGAGTCTCCTTGTGTTTTTACAGTTGCTTTCTCAGGGTCAGTCTGTTGTTGTGCTGACAGGTGGCTGGCCGGTACTGCGAGCAGGCAAGCCAAAATCATAACTTTGGTTTTCATATTGTATATTGTTTGATTGTTATTCCGGTTTATAAAGCATATCCATCATTTCTTTTTCGCTGAGCATTCCTTCTATATAGATCAGGGTACCCATCGAGTCCTTACCTATCTTGAAGAGTATGTAGCGGTTTAATTTCTTCCCGTCGCGTTCCACCTCTTTCAGTTGGTAGTAGGCACTGCGCAGAATGCCGCTATCCATCACTTCCTGGGCTTTCTTCACGTTCTCCTGTTTGTCGTGGGCGAGGGCTTGCTGAATCTCCTGTCGATAGGACGATACATCCTTGAATACGAGACTTTTGTAGGTGGTCATGCGATAGGATTTCAGGATACTGCCGTTCAGTTCCACTCTGGTCACGTCCTTCTGCTCGCCATACTTGCTGAATAAAGAGGCTATTTGCAGGCCATCTTGTGCCCGGGCAAAGACGGGCAGGCAAATCAGCAAGGACAAGAGGCATAAACCTCGCAGGCAACTAAGTATAGATGTTTTCATAACCTGGTTTATATTAATGTTGAAACAGTAAGTTACTTAAGTCTTCATCTGTGAAACTGGCATTTTGCAGGGCTTCCATTGCTTTGGCTTCCACCAGTTTCTCGTCTGTATAGCGTTTCCCGTCGATAATAACATAATTCTCGGAGGAGGCGGAGAGCGGCAATATTCTGGCTATCCCGATGAGTAGGAGCAATCCGGCGGCAATCCCGCTGAGGGCGTAGAGCGTGCGATGCAGAAAGGCAGACTTCTTTGCGGGCAGCATTTTCGGGCTTTCCTCTTGTCCGGCTTTCACTTCCCGGTCTAAATAGGCAAACAGCGGACGGTATACTTGCAGATGTTCCGGTACTTCTTCTCCGGTAAAGAAACGGCGCAGTTCCCGTTCTTCTTCGCAGGAGGTTTCTCCTTCAAAGTATTTGTTCAACAGTTCATCTATCTTCATGACTCATTTCTCCTTTTCTTTTCTTGTATGGTTTGCAGGTAAATGTCTCTCACTTTCTTCCTTGCTCTGGACAGGTTGCTGCGGATAGCTTCTGCTCCACAACCGGTAATCTCGGCGATTTCATCTGTCTCGTATCCCTGAATATCTTTCATCCGCATGATAGTGCGTTGAAGGTTGGGCAACGAGTCTATGATTTCATGCATCAGGCGGATTTCATCTTTAATTTCCAGTAACCGTTCCGGGCTTTCGGTAGAGGCTGCCGCTTGCACGGTGTCCAACGACAGATTGTTGCTATGCTTGCATCGCCAGATGTCAATGCAATGATTGTGCGTCAACGTCATGGCAAAGGCTTCGATGCTGCGGTATTGCTCCAGTTCAAGCCTTTTGTTCCATAGCTTGAGCAATACCTCCTGGACAGCATCTTCGGCATCCTCCGGATCATCGGTCATCTTCCGTGCGTAATTCAATAGCTTACCACGGAGAGGAAGAACAGTTATTTTAAATTGTTTGAGTTCCATTTACATAAATAAGACGAACGAGTTGCTTGAACGTGACATCAAAACATAAAAAAAGGGACTTGCCAAAGATAGCAGTCCCTTTTCTTACATTACTATGAAATTGGATTATTTCTTGAAGTATCTGTTGTATAAGCCTTCAAAGCCTTTGCCGTGACGAGCTTCGTCTTTTGCCATTTCGTGAACAGTGTCGTGAATAGCATCCAGATTCAATGCTTTAGCACGGGTAGCAATGCGCTTTTTGTCTTCGCATGCGCCTGATTCAGCATTCATTCTTTTTTCGAGGTTAGTCTTGGTATCCCATACGCAGTCGCCCAGCAACTCAGCAAACTTAGAAGCGTGTTCTGCTTCTTCCCAAGCGTAACGCTTGAATGCTTCTGCTACTTCAGGATAACCTTCACGATCGGCTTGGCGGCTCATTGCCAAGTACATACCAACTTCTGTACATTCGCCCATGAAGTGGTTGTTCAGGTCTTTAATCATTTCGTCGTCGCAACCTTTAGCTACGCCGATAACATGTTCGTCAGCGAAAACCAACGGACCGTCAGCTTTTGCTTCTTCTACTTCTACGAACTTGCTGGCAGGAGCTTTACACAATGGGCATTTCTCAGGAGCTGCGTCACCTTCGTATACGTAACCGCAGACAGTACATCTAAACTTTTTCATTTTCTTTCAGATTTTAATCAGTTGAATTAGTTATTCTCTTATATCAGTTGAATTAATTACTCTTTGTCTTATTAAGCGTTCTTCTGTTCAATGCAGTGCTTACAGATTCCTTTATAGTAGTAATGGACTTCTTGTATATCGTGTCCATCCAGATCCATGTCTACTACTTGTTTCATGTTTTCATTACATTCTAAATCGTAAATCTTTCCGCAATGCTTGCACAGAAAATGTGCGTGCGGAGTGGTGTCTGCATCATAACAAGTATTCCGTTCATCAATAGTCAATGTTTGAGCAGCACCTTGTTCACTCAGCAGTTTCAAGGTATTGTACACCGTTGTTTTCGACAGGGTCGGTATCGACGGGGACAGTGCTGTATAAATCTCATCCACTGTGGGATGCGTACGATGCGTTATCAGGTAATCCATAATTGCCATGCGCTGCACTGACGGCTTAATGTTGTGGTCTTGCAATCGTTTTACTACATCCATATCATCTCCTTTTTCAAACTTGTAATAGTTACATTTTTAATTCACTTGCAAAGATAGGGACTTCTTCCAATTCTCCAAAAGATTTTCGTCATTTTTTTTAGGTAATCAGATGAAAATGCTTAGGGATGCCTCTCTACGGGATGGTAGGGAATCTCCAGCCAAAACTCTGATCCTTTGCCTACTTCGGAAGAAACACCGACGGTTGCGTCCATCTTTTCTGCAATCATGCGACAGATAGATAATCCCAATCCGGTGCCTTGCTTGAAGCTGTCCAGTTTGACAAAACGGTCGAATACCTGCTGATGCTTGTCTGGTGCGATGCCGCATCCGGTATCGCGGATAAAGAGTCGCAATTTACCGTCTTTGGGTAGATAGTAACCGACGGTGATGCTACCCTCGGTGGTATATTTGATGGCGTTGGATAGATAATTGCCAAGTATCTGTATGACCCGGCCTTTTTCTGTATGAATAAAGCATTTGCCGAGAGGTGGAGCCAGGATCAGCCGTACATTCTCCGGCATTCGCAGGCGGAAGGCATCTTCCAGTTCTTCAAGGCAATTATTGATTTCTACATCGGTATATTTGAATTCAAGTAGCCCGGCTTCTATCTTCGATAAGTCCAGAATATCATTGATCAGTTGCAACAGCAGATAGTTGTTGCTCTCGATAATCTGTATGTATTCGTGGTTCTCCGGTGTGTCGGCCGTCTCGGCAAGGATGCTGGAGAAGCCTACGATAGCATTGAGCGGGGTACGTATCTCGTGGCTCATATTGGCAAGAAAGGCCGATTTAAGCCGGTCGGCTTCTTCGGCGTGCTCTTTGGCTTTGATAAGTTCCCTTTTTACTTTCAGGGAACGGATGTGATATACGGAATATAAAGCGATGGATAGCAGGATGAAGAAGCCTGTCAGCCAGATATAAACCCGGTATTGCTGATAAAAAGTGGGGGGCTTGCGGTAATAGATGGCATTGTCGGGATATAGTTTCTCCGGGATATTATACCATTTCAAGTCGGCGTAATTAAGATAGGTATGAGGGATACCACCATCCTGATAAGGTATGGAAGATGCCGGTTCACCGCCCAAGATACGGTTGATAACGGACATTGTGGTATCGACGAAGTCTTCGATAGAGATATAATGTCCTCCTGCAAACAGATTTTCTTGCAAGTTCAAGTCTGCTATGGTGAATATCGGTACTTCCAGAAAAGAAGGGAGTATCTTTTTCAAGTGGTCGGCCAGATAATAACTCTCTTTCTTTCCGTATTGTTGGAACCAGGAATAGTAGATGACTCCGGTTGATTTGTCGTAAGTCTTCAGGGTATCCAATAATTGTTCGGTATTTAATACGTCGGACGACAGTTGTTCGAGTTTCATATCCGGGAATTCCGTCTGCATGGCTTGCTGCACAGCCTGGCGTGTGACGGCGCTGATATACCGATGGTCGGAGATGAAAGCGACTTGCTTGATGCTGGGTTGCAACAACTTCATCAGATTCAGGGTTTCTGATATGAAGTAGGGTTGCTCTAAGACTGTAATGTTATATTTCTTATTGAATTCCTTGATAGGAATACTGTTCTTTTCTGTCAGTATGGTTTTGGCAAGCAGAGTCTGCAAGTTGGCAGGTACTTTGTTGCGCGAGTAGCACAATACGACGGGAATATCTTTCCACGGACCATCGAAGAGGGGAGCGCTGACCATCCAGCCGGGATCGCCTATTATTACTACTGCTTTGGGAGGGATGGGAAAAGTTTGCAAAACCTTTTCCTGCAGTTGCTTTACTTCTTCTTCATCTATCAATAAAGGTATTGACAAGAAAAAATCTTTCAGCACCAAGTCCTGTTTGTCGGTGCGGTGTTGCAATTCCGTGGCAAAGGCCTTTGTCCACGGCTCTTCTTTATTGATGGAATTGAGTAGTAATATATAATCTTTATCCGTCTCCTCGGCGGAGGCGGATAAACTGTAAATCAGAGGTAGTAGAAAAAATAATAAGTACTTAAAATGCTGCATTCTCATAGCTATAGACACCGATTTCCTGTAAACGAGCGATAAAAGTACAAGTAATTCAGTGAATGGCAAAGTGAAACAACTGATTATTTTGTGTTTGTTGATAAATTGCCGTATTTTTGTGCCGAACAAATAAGTAAATCCTTATGAATTACGGATACGTAAAAGTGGCGGCGGCAGTGCCCCGCGTCAAAGTGGCGGATTGTAAATTCAATGCCGGACAGATTGAAAAAGAGATTATTATAGCCGATGGAAAAGGTGTCCAGATTATTGCCTTTCCCGAGTTGTGCGTCACCGGATATACATGTGGAGATCTTTTTGCCCAGCAACTTCTGCTCGAAGAGGCGGAGATGGGACTGATACAGATCTTGAATAATACGCGCCAGTTGGATATTATTTCCATACTGGGCATGCCCGTTGCCTTGAACGGCTCTTTGCTGAATACGGCGGTGGTCATCCAAAAAGGGAAGGTGCTGGGAGTAATCCCCAAGACCTATCTTCCCAACTACAAAGAATTTTATGAGAAGCGTTGGTTCACTTCCGCTTGTGAAGTGTCTGAAACCAGCGTGCGCCTTTGCGGACAAATCATACCGATGGGCAGGAACTTGCTGTTTGAAACGGCAGATACCACGTTCGGAGTAGAGATATGCGAGGACTTATGGGCGCCTATTCCACCGAGTTCGGTGCTTGCTTTGCAGGGCGCGGAGATATTGTTCAATCTCTCGGCGGATAATGAGGGCATCGGAAAGCATAGCTATTTGCGTTCGCTCATCAGCCAGCAGTCGGCACGCTGCATTGCGGGATATGTTTTCAGTTCATGCGGCTTTGGCGAATCTACCACAGATGTCGTGTTTGCGGGCAATGGACTGGTTTATGAGAACGGTACCTTGCTGGCAGCAAGCGAGCGTTTCTCTTTTGAAGAGCAGGTGGTGATTAGTGAGATAGACGTAGAACACCTGCGCACGGAACGCCGGGTGAATACAACCTTCTCCGCTTGCCGGGCCAATTGTGCTTCGGAACTTCCGGTACGTATTTCTACGGAATATGTCAATAGCAAGGAACTGAACCTGACGCGTACCTTTGAAGCGCATCCGTTCGTGCCGCAAGGGCCTACACTGGATGAACGTTGCGAAGAAATATTCTCCATCCAGGTATCCGGGCTGGCGCAGCGCCTGGTGCATACGCAAGCCAAGAGTGCAGTAGTCGGCATCTCCGGCGGACTGGATTCTACGTTGGCATTGCTGGTATGCGTAAAGACTTTCGATAAACTGGGTTGGTCGCGCCGGGGCATTATCGGCGTAACCATGCCGGGCTTTGGAACCACCGACCGTACTCATACCAATGCCGTCGACCTGATGAACTCCCTCGGAGTGACCGTACGTGAGGTCAGCATCAAGGAAGCGTGCATTCAGCACTTCAAGGACATAGACCATGACGCCAATGTGCACGATGTGGTTTATGAGAATTCGCAGGCGCGTGAGCGTACCCAGATATTGATGGATATTGCCAACCAAACCTGGGGCATGGTCATCGGTACGGGCGACCTTTCGGAACTTGCTTTGGGATGGGCTACGTACAACGGTGACCACATGTCTATGTACGGTGTGAACGCCAGTGTGCCCAAAACGTTGGTGAAGCACTTGGTGAAGTGGGTGGCAGAGAATAATGTAGATGCTGCCTCGCGTGCCACGTTGCTCGATATTGTAGATACTCCTATCAGCCCGGAACTTATCCCGGCAGATGAAAACGGAAACATCCGGCAGATTACGGAAGACCTGGTAGGCCCTTACGAGCTTCACGACTTCTTCCTCTATTACTTCATGCGTTGCGGCTTCCGTCCTTCCAAGATATTCTTCCTGGCAGCACGCACGTTCAAGGGGATTTATGATGAAGAGACTATTAAGAAATGGTTGCAGACATTCTGTCGCCGCTTCTTCAACCAGCAGTTCAAGCGTTCTTGTCTGCCCGACGGGCCGAAGGTGGGAACTATTTCCATCAGTCCGCGCGGAGATTGGAGGATGCCGAGCGATGCTTCGTCGGAGATGTGGTTGAAGGAAGTGGAGGGACTTTAATGAATTATCATTTATAATACTTCCTATATATCTCCTTATATTCTTTTTGCTTCTTGAACGTCTCCAACCAAGTGTTGAGGCTGTCGAGCAGTACGGGCGATTGCTTGCTCACTCCCCACGAATAAAATTGCGTAAAGCTGATGGCGGTATTGATATCTATCTCGGGTATGCTGTCTGCTACGGCTTGCGCAATGCTTTCATCGCATACTGCGTAATCTATATCTCCGTGGGCAACCAGTGAAATCAACTGTTCCGGACCATACTTCTCTATTTCTTTTACGTAGATCGTGTCGCCTATCTCATTCCCCAGGTTGCGGATGCGCAGTATCGAAGGAGAGCCTTTCACTACATGCAGCGTCTTTCCCGCCAAGTCCAGTTGGCTCTTGATGAACAGCGATGAATCGGCGGGATCATTCAGCTTCCGTTGTACCAATACCTGCTTGCTCAGCACAATCGGAGTGGTAAGCAATAGAGAATCTTTCAGCTCACTGGTAACAAGAATGCCGTAGGCTATCACGTCGTATCTTCCGTCCGCCAAGCCTTCCAGCCGGTTATCAAAACTCATCTCCGGCGAGATGGCGGCTTGCAAGCCGTGGTCGCGGGCAAAAGCCTCTATCAGCTCATAATGGAAACCGGACAGTGTGTCGCCATCTACATAGAAACTGATGGAATTGTATTCTGTTGCAGCGTGTATGATGCCTTCAGCAGCTATTTCGGC
>JAUUPT010000062.1 GCA_030843315.1 Bacteroidaceae bacterium
AGTGAACCAAGTTTATTTAATTTTTAACCGTCCGATTTTTAGTGGACAGCAATGAAATGGAATATGAAAGAAATAAGATGGGGACTATCCTTCCTACTGTTCTGGATTTGCATCTCCTGCACCCGTGAGCGTTTTATCACACTGGAGGAGCAAATCCGCAAAGAATACCGCATAGCGGTAGTACTTCCTTTTAGCGACGGCATGGAACATCGCTGGCGGAAATCAGTAGATTGGGCACTCAATAATCTGAATGCACCACTGATTGCCCAAAGAGGCATACGGATAACCGCAGAATGGTATAATGAAGAACAGTATAATACAAAAATACTTTTCACAGAACTTGCCGGACGGGAAGATATACAGGCAGTCATCGGCCCATTGTATTCCACCGATGCCATTATTGCTGCTGAATGTTGTGCAGCCACAGACAAGCCGCTGTTTCCGGCTCTGGCATCCTCAGAACTGATGATGCGTGCTTTTGCCAAGAAAGGATTTCTCTGGTGTCTGACAGAGAATGATATATCACAGTGTGAAGTATTGTTGACACGTGCCTTGCAGAAAGGGGCAAAAAGCGTTTCGTTACTAACCTGTGACAATATATATGGACAGACCTTTACTGACTGGTTCGCTTTTCAGGCAAAAGAGCTAAAGTTGGAAGTACATAACGTAAAGATATATGGGGAAGATAATATCCGGGAAAAAATGAAACAAATACTTACGGAAAATACGGACTGCCTGATCTGTATTTCGTCGGGCAACAATGCCACCCGACAGATGAATGAGGTGCGCCAGAAATATGGTGCTGCACATCCGTTCCTGCTTTTCTCGGACGGTGCTTTCCTTATGCCTCCTGACAAGCAGTATGAAGGAATGGAAGGGATTGTACAGACACACGATCCGCAGTCCGGTTTTCACATCTCTTACGAAACCCGGTACGGCGAAGCGCCGGAATATGGCAGCGCTCATTTCTACGATGCCATCCTGCTGGCAGGACTCGGCATTTTCCAAGCAGACAGGAAAGGAAATACCGACATCAATGCGGCTATCCGTCAGATTGTCAGTGGCGATGGGGAAGAAATAAACGGCTGTTCGGATGAGAACCTGGCACGCATCGTAGCGGAACTGATGAAAGAAGCTTCACCACATATCACCGGAGCCAGTGGAAAACTCCGATTCTCTCCGGCACTATACACCAATGTGCTACACTCTGTCTATTGCCATTGGTTGGTTTACCAAGGAGAACATCTTATTCTGGAATACAATACCTCCGACGATAGCAACCGAACCGCCTCTTCCGTAGCAAACTGGAACTGGCGAGTGACACAGATGCAAGACTTCATACGAACCCAAAGCAAACATTATCCTTCGAAAGAAAGGCTCTGTGCCCTAATTGTTGCCGCTTCTTCAGGATGGGAAAACTACCGGCATCAGGCGGATGCCTATGCCCTATACCAGCTATTAAAAGCAAACGGCTTGGAAGATGAACATATACTGCTGGTAGCGGAGGATGACATCGCTTTCCACGAAGAGAATCTTTATCCCGGACAAGTACGGATTTCAGAAGATGGAGAAAATGTTTACCGAGATGTATGTGTGGACTACCGGGCTTCCGATATTGGCTTTGACGGACTTTCCGAAATACTGCTCTCAAAAGAGGAACCTATTTTGAAAATGGACAGCACAACCAATCTGCTGATTTATTGGGTAGGACATGGAATTCCGACAGGCCCGAAGTGGCTGGACGAAACGCTGGCTCCATCCCGTATTTCAGAACTTTTCCATCAATTAGCTGCAATGCATTGTTTCCGTAAATCGCTGTTTGTCATAGAGGCATGTTATGCGGGGAAAGTAGGCGAAGCATGTGTAGGTCTTCCCGGATTGTTATGCATTACAGCAGCAAACGAAAAAGAGACCTCTAAAGTCAATACTTACAGTTGTCTTCTCCGCACATGGTTATCCAATAGTTTTACGGATGCGCTGCTGGAAGAGTTTGCCTATCGTCCCGGGAATAGTCTGTACAAACTGTATGGCAATCTATATGGCCGGACCATGGGTTCCCACGTATCTGTTTACAACGCAGATTATTTCGATAACCTTTACACTTCCAAGTTCAGGGAGTTCCTGTATCCCTGATTATTCATCGGGAGGATATTCCCTGTCGAGAGCATCCAGCATTTCCTCTGCAAGTTGCCGGGCATTCAGGCTAACAGAAAGAGCGGACTTTGCCATCATAGGAAGGGAAATGAGTAGATAGCGGCAGAACTTGCTATTCTGCCCTATCTGCTGCCACTGTCCGGCGGTTGTTTCCGCATGCTTCCCTTCCGGCAGTGAATCTGTCAGCAACAATAATTCCGTAATCCGTTCTTCACGGTAGCGTACTCCCATATCTTTCACTACTTCCAATTGTTCGTAGCATTCAAAAAGCTTCGTCAGCAACATCTTATCCATACGCTGCATAACTCCGGATTCCCTGATCATATCAAATGCATTGTTCTTTAAGAACCAGTAATAATATAAACGGTGTTGATTATGAAAATCCTTGATGGAATCTTCGTCAGCTTCGCTCGCCACCGTATTTTTATGCTCCGGCAAATACTTTCTCAGTGTCTCAGACATCAGAATCTCTTTCCGATAATACTTCTCAATATCTTCCAGTTCGGAAAGATTGGACACGAGTTCATTCCTGACCATCCTTATAGCTTCCCGGTCTTCCTGTTTCTCCATATAACTCTCCACTATGCCGTCAGCGTAATAAGTAATGCCAAGACTGATGATGACTACAGATATTTCCGTCAGATAATTGCACCACCATTCAGCATGTTTACGGAACGATTCTATTATTTTTTTGTATAATCCTTGCATAATATCCTGATGGATTAAGAATGATTTATTAGAGCAAATATACTGTATATCAATTGTATAAAACAAATCCATTGAGTGAATGCCGTATTCCGTTGATGGAAGCCCACTCTTTATGCTGTGAACGACCAATAATCCTTTCAAATCCATAAAAGTAACAGAAACTTCGTCCACACGGGTAAATATATCAACCGCACGGACAGCCCTGTAATTCCAATAATAAATTAAGAGATAGTGATAAAATCTGCCAACTTTGTCGGCGTAAGCTTACAAGAAGTAGATAAAACGGCGGAGTCCGAAAAGCAATAATATTAACTGATTCTATTAAATAATAAATTGATATGCAAAAAGTAGATTTTCAGAAGCCCCTACTGATTCAATCAGTAGCCTTCAAAGATGTGTTCCTCCGTATGGATGGAAATGGTATTACTACCGCAAGTGGTTCTGGTGCAGGCAAAGTGAACTGTCAGAAGAGCATCACACCCACCGGAATGTTCAAGTTGCACCAACAAAAGGACGGTACATTCACTATCGAGTCTGTCAAGTTTTCCGGTGTATTCCTTCGCATGGATGGAAGTCATGTCCGTTCTTTTGCAGGAGCGGGAGCAGGGACTGTTAACTGCCAGTATGGTGCAAGCGATTGGGAACGTTTCAAGCTGAATAACCTGAACGATGGTTCATATACAATTGAATCGGCAGCTTTCCCAAACGTAGTTCTGCGCATGGACGGAAATAATCCCTCCCAAAAGGAAGAAGATTTCGGAACAGTAAATTGCCAATACGGAGCAAGTTCCTATGAGAAATTCTATCTGATGAACTTCCCCGAAACCGGAAAAGCCAAAGATTTCTTGAATAAGATTCACTTGTAGAAGAAAGGTCAAAGTCGTATAAAATAAGAAGCTATATTCTTTAATATAGCTTCTTATTCTATTTTTTAGCACGAAGCTGCCAAAAGGCTACGGCAGACGCAGCGGCCACATTAAGCGAATCGACGCCGTGCGCCATAGGGATGCGGACTACATAGTCTGCTTGGGTAATCGTTTCGTGCGAGAGGCCGTCGCCCTCGGTACCCATCACGATGGCTAACCGGGGTTCGGCTGCCAATACAGGATTATCAATAGAGATGGAATTGTCAGTGAGTGCCATGGCGGCTGTATGGAAACCTAACTTGCTCAGGTCGCTGAGAGAGCCGTCCAGCCACGTCCATGGAACAAGGAAGACCGAACCCATAGATACCCTGACCGCACGCCGGTTCAACGGACTGCAAGAGTTGCGCGTCAGTAGCACGGCATCTATTCCGAGGGCAGCTGCCGAGCGGAAGATAGCACCGATGTTGGTAGTGTCCACCACGCCGTCAATAACTACGATACGCCGGGCTCCCCGGCATACCTCTTCCATGCTTCGTGGAACAGGGAGACGCATGGCACAGAGGACACCACGCGTCAATACATATCCGGTCAATGTGGCAAGCAACTCTCTGTCGCCCGTATAGACGGGGATGTCGCCGCAACGTTCAATGATATCGGCCGCATCGCCGTTTATATGCTTTTGCTCGCATAAAAGAGCCAATGGTTCATAACCGGCACCCAAAGCCACCTTGATAACCTTGGGACTTTCTGCTATAAACAGCCCCTTTTCGGGTTCAAGACGGTTGCGCAACTGGGCCTCAGTGAGAGTGCTGAATACTTCTACTCCGGGATGCGTCAAAGATGATATTTCGATAATAGGCATACTGTTATTTCATTCCTTCTGCGAAGCAGGAACTACAAAATCTTCTTTTATAAATTCGTCGTACACTCTTTTAAGATGATCGAACGGAGCTACGCCGCTACGGTTCTCATTAAAGTTTTCGCGACGAAACTTTTTCAGTTTCACATTGTCTTCGGCATACTCTCTCAGCTTCCTTTTCTCATGTCCGTAGAGGGAACTATCCAGCACATCAGAGTCCAGCAAGCCTTCTTTAGGCGTAATGGTAGGCAAGAGTTTTTGTTCCAGCAAGCCACGATAGGCCCCATTATACTCACACCAAACATGATCGCCCATCACAAACAGACGGTAGGTATAATTGGACCATGCCGTTTTGATGTCGATTTCGCGAGCATAAATCTCAATAGATGCCTCCGAATCAAAATTCTGGTCGCGAATCAGGACCAGCTTTCTTCCCAAGATGTCTTCTTTTATAACAGTAAACCATCTCTTACTATTCAGAATTTCATCAATTATTTCTGAAAGGCTTTCTTTGATTTCAAATTGTATTCTCATATTACTCGCCTGTGGGTCAGGACTTTTTATTATACCCAATCTGATTTTGGTCTCCAAGTTAGTAAAAACAGAACAGAAAAGCAATTCAAAATCCGTTTTTCTGAGTATCCGAATAAAAAAACAGAAAAAACAGGCAACGAAAATTCACAGGAAATTAATAACAGAAATAAAAGTAGAATCCTTCACAATTCTAAGAAGTGTTAAGTCTTGCTTTTATTAAGAATATTATTGCATCCTTTTCACATTAAGATTGTTAACTTGCCAAAGAACATTAACAAATAAAGAAGAACGATTATGAAACGAGTCATTACATTGATTGCATTAGCATTGATAGGTGCATCGACTTTGATGTATGCACAAAGTGACAACAAGACACGCCAGGCCGAGCGCAAAGCCCAGCGCGCTGCTGAGAAAGCCCGTGTAAAAGCGGAAGAAGAACGGGCCTATGCCGTGGCAGTACAAGCACTGCAAGAAGGGAAATTTGTATTGGAAGCCGACCAACTTGTATTTAAAAGAGGACGGACCGCCTATGTCTCACCGACTACAAACTTTGTTATGATGAATGGCGACCAGGCATCTGTCCAGATAGCTGCCAACGGTGCTTTTGCCGGACCTAACGGAATCGGAGGCATCACTGTAGACGGCAATACAAGATCACTGAAAGTGACTACCGACAAGAAAGGAAATGTAAACTGTAGCTTCAGCGTACAAGGCGTCGGAATCTCGGCACAAGTATTTATCACCTTAAGCAATGGTAATAGCAGGGCATCGGCAAGAATCAGTCCGAACTATAACTCGAACACCCTGACACTGAACGGCCGCTTAATTCCTCTTTCTCAATCGACTGTCTACAAAGGGCACTCGCTATAAGCGAACCACCTCCCCTATCGTAGGCATCAGCACATTCAGTGAATCTTTTTCTTTTAGATTCACGGCATTCTTCAAAGGCTCATCCCAGGGGTGTCTTGCCAAAGCATATTTGGAATGATGAACGGTTAAAACCTTCTCAGCCTTCAAATCTTTGGCAACTTGCCCCAGGTATTGAGGCATGGTATGGATATAGTTCCAGTCTTCATTGTACTGTCCGTTCTCCAGGATAGCCAGGTCGATGCCCGGATATTTCTTGCCGATTTCAGCAAAGTGCGTGTCATATCCACCGTCTCCACCTATATAAATCTTCTGCGAAGGAGTTTCTACGAGGAAGGACGCCCAAAGTGCCTGATTCGACTTCAGGAAACGTCCCGAAAAATGGCGGGTGGGCAGACAATGAAGCTGGACCCCTTCATCGAGTGCAGTATCTTCAAACCAATCCAGCTCGACCAAGCGTTCTTTGCCAAATCCCCAATATTCAAAATGCTCACCCACTCCCAACGGACAAACCACCTTACCTACACGATCCTTCAGTTGCATCACTGTCTGATAATCCAGATGATCCCAATGGTCGTGTGTTATCACCAGATAATCTATGTCCGGCATATCGGTTGGCTTATAAACATCTGTTCCCCGAAACGGCTTGTTGATGAACGAAACCGGAGAAGCGATGCAAAATACCGGATCTACCAGAATACATTTTCCGTCTATTTGTATGAGATAAGAAGAATGACCGAACCATACCAGCACATTTTCATCCTTTCCTATTTTCTTAAGGTCTGTTCTCACTACCGGCATCTCTTTTTCCGGACGCAGATTCTCCTCCTTCTTGAATAAGAAGCCCCAGAAGGCTCCTAAACGCCCTTTTTGCGAAGTCATCATTACCGTAGTATGCAGATTCCGGAATTGTCCGTCCTTGTAATGAGGTGACTTTTTAATCCGTTCCAGCCTTTCTCCGCGGGGTGTCCGCCCGAAGCTCGGCTGATTGACAAACACCATTCCTGCAACAACCATAACAGCCGCAATGCCCACTATAATACCGATTACCATACGTACTCTATTCTTTTTTATTAATCCCATATTCAGAATCACATTAATTCCATGCAAATATAGCACAGCTTCTTCTATCTGCAACTATACAAATTACAGTTGTTACTACCTTTATTACAGATAAAAAAGAGAATGCAAGAATATCAATGATATTTTGTAATATATTTCTCCTTTCATAGAAATTATATTACTTTTGCCCAACATATAATAAAACATGGGAATTGCGAACCTTAAATATAAACACATACTTGCCTGCGTACTTCTACTGGGCATATTCTTGTTAGGATATAACTTCAAACGTTGGTATGTCGCAAATCACAGAGTAAAGAAGCATATCTCCCTTATTTATTCGTTTGCAGTCAATGAAACCGGGTGCCTGAACTTTGAAGACCTCGTCAGGCAAGAATTCAGGAAGCAAGGTATAGAGCCTGTATTCGATAAATTTTATCTTGATTGCATCCGGCTCAACGAAGAAGAAGAAATCAGCCATACAAAAAAATATCTGGAGCTTCTCAAAAGTAAGCCGATAGACCTTATCCTGTCTGTAGGCGACCAGGGCACTTACGCTTTATTATCTACCCATCATCAGCTTCTCACCTCTATTCCGGTGGTAGCATGCAATGTAAATTTCCCCAACGAGAAACTCATAAAAGAGTATGAAGCCAGAAAGATCTATGTTTTACGAGATACTCCGGACTTTAAGCGTAACATAGAATTTATAAAGGCATTGCATCCCCAAGTAGGCATGGAAATAGTTTTCAATGTCGACCTGACTTTTCTGGGACGAGCCTCCTTCGACCTGTTAACCCAATCGGTAAACAGGAAGAATGTGCAGATCATAAGCCAACAATCGGTGTTTGCAACGGAAGAGCATTATAAAGAGGTAAGCGACATGGTTGAGTATTACAATCTGATGCCCGCATTGACAGACGGACGCATAAGAGCAAACGAGCTAACCATTAGTCTTTATCCATTCCGATATATAAAAGGCATGTCTTTGCTCGTCATGATGGAAAAGTCGAAAAAAGAGCAGGCCAAAAAAACATTCTTGCTGGATAAGTTTGACATGATGTCACTTTCGATAGTCAATGCCTTGAATATTCCTTCTTTCAGTTGCATACGCGAAGGCTTTGGAGGAGATTCCAAGATTGTAGGCGGCTATATGGCCACCGAAGAGATTTCTGCCCGGGCCGCTGTTGACCTGTCCGTTCGGCTGATGAATAAAGAAAAAATCGGTATGCCGAAGATTAGAGACTTAGAAAAGGAATATATACTTGATTGGCGGCGTTTTTCGGCTTACAACAGTAATGATATAAAGAAAATACCTAAGAATACACGTATCATCAACTATCCGTTTTATGATCATTACCGCAAAGAGCTTTACTTATTGTTAGTGCTCTTTATCATCTCCTTTATCTTTATATCCATTAGCCTGCTACGAATGCGCCGGCGTTCCGTAATTGAACGGAAGAATCTGAAGATGCTTGAAGAAGCCCATAAACGACTAACTCTTTCTACCGATGGAGGCCAGATATCACTTTGGAATATGCAGGGAGATATTATCGAATTCGATGATAATTATGCACGCTTGACTGGATTGCAGCAACGCCAATTTTCAAGGATTGATTTTTCAAAATTTGCCCATCCCGATGATATCCAGTTACTAAATACACTTTACAAAACGCTGTACCAGCCTGCAGAAACGCAAATACAACGCGTGCGCTTCTGCTTCGGAGAAAAAGAAGAAGGATATCAATGGTATGAACTCCGCTGCCGCCGACTGAAAGATGCCAAAGGGGAAATGATGTTAGCAGGCATCATGCAAAATATCCAGGAAATGGTAGACCGTGAGCAACAACTGATTTTAGCCAAACAAATGGCCGAAAAGGCAGAGTTAAAACAATCGTTCCTCAATAATATAAGCCACGAAATCCGTACTCCACTCAATTCCATCGTGGGATTCACAAATATATTGACGGGTGAAGATGCCAACGAAATGAGTCCGGATGAGAAAGCATACATGCTTGAGGTTATCAATCATAACAATGAGCTACTACTGAAACTTATCGATGATATGGTGGAAATATCACATCTGGACTCCGGTTGTATGGATTTTGAGATAAAAAAATGGAATATAACCGAAATCATCAAAGAGATTTATACCACTTATCAGCCGTTAGTGCAACCTTCTTTACGGTTTAATCTGGATTTGAATGAAAGCCTTTGCCTGCCTGTCAACATAGACCGGCAACGCTTCATTCAAGTTATTTCTAACTTCCTGAATAATGCCAATAAGTTTACCCAAGAAGGATACATAACGTTGGGGTGCAAAGTCCTCGAAGAGCAGAATGAAGTTTGTATATATGTGGAAGACAGCGGAAAGGGCATCGACGAGAAAGAGCTAATCATGATATTCGACCGTTTCTACAAGAGTGATGAATTTGGGCAGGGAAGCGGTTTGGGACTTTCAATCAGCAAAGTCATTATTGAAAGGTTATCAGGACATATAGAAGTACACTCCGAAGTAGGAAAAGGCAGTTGTTTCTCCATATACCTGTCTCTGGCAGATACGGCGCCGGACAGCACTCCTTCCTGAGTCAATAAGTATGTACACTCACCCCTTGTGCCGAAGGCAGGTAATTGATGCCATACCAGCACATCTGTATCAACAGGAAAGAAACGAGCAGTAAAACCAATGCCCTGCGATGTGCTGAAGGACGTCCCAAACGGAAATGGATATATGCCAGATAAGAGAACCAGGTTGCCGCAGCCCAGGTTTCTTTAGGGTCCCATGCCCAATAATGTCCCCAAGCGTCTTTTGCCCAGATGGCGCCCGAAAGCATACCTAAAGTCATAAAGGCAAAACCTACATAGGCCAGTTTATCACACAAAACCATCTCCCGGCTCTCAATATCTTTTTTCTTGAACCAAAGCAGATAAACCGCCATCAGCATGGCAGCCCCAAGCATGGCGTAGGCAAACATATAAGCCACAATATGCGGTGTAAACCACGGACTTTGCAAAGCAGGCATAGGCGTTTCATTCTGTATAGCCGGCCGAAAGAAGTAGAAGCAAACACCCACCAATACAAGAATAAGACAGGTGGAAAAGACACCAAAACGCCCATGAATAAACAGACAGGCTGCTCCCAGCATCAACATAATAATTCCGGCATAAACATATGGCAGCCACGGATCGCGTACCAGTTCAAAGATACTGATATCGCTCCACCGCCCTTTCATACGATCGTAGCCCAACTGATAAATAAGCCAGCCTCCCACCTTTAAAGGATGATTTACCTCAATCGTGTCTTGCCACGCACTTCCTTCTTGCGTGTAAACAGTCACGGCAGAAACGAAGCGTTGCGGCATGCCCCCTCCTACTCTCCCTTCCGGTGTAGGTTTAGAGGGATATTCATGGATAGTAAAGTAGTTCAATTCGATAGCCAGCGGCAATTCAACCGGTTTACCACTTTCATCCGTAGCCCTCCATTCAGCCTGCCCTAGCCAGGCAGTCATTTTCAGACGCTGCATGTCCGCATTGCCGAAGGTTGCAGCCAGCAAAGCTACAAAAAGCCCTGCATGATTGAGTAAGAAAGGTATCTTGCGTACTTTCAAAGGAAAGGCTGTGCGGAGAATGGTTAATCCCAAAGAGGATGCCAGCCAGATATACAGCAATACGAATGGCCAGAAAGAAAGCATCTTCGAAAGACCGGGTACATCGACGGAAGATTGAGTGGAGGGCACTTGCCGCACCAATCCCATCACCACCGTGACAATCACTACACAGATAAGAGAAGAAACCGCAGACGTATAATGACTGAGCCATTCGAAGCCATACACCCGCTTGCGAAGCACGTGCATCGCTGCCAACAGCAGCAGATATAACACAAGAACCAGCATATTGACCGGCCAGGCAAACAGCTCCCAACGTATTCCTCCCGCAGTGCCCTGCAACAGCAAGCCCGTAACCAGCAGACCTGCTCCGCAGGCAAAACCTTCTTTATACCCCCACGGTTTCTTCCACATACAGAATACGTTTATTTTTGTACCAGCCGTCCGTCAGCCTTGGCCTTTTTCAGCCATGCCGGCACAACAGTATCCAGGAATTTATCTTTTGCAGCCTGCTCAGCATCCATGTCCAGGCCAATATATTCCTGGGCTTTGGCTTTTGTAGAAATATCCGGCATAGGCACATCGTCTATGAAGCCGTTCCTTGCCAGGACTTTGGATATGACAAGACGGGCTTGCATAGCTCTGTCAAGTCCGTGAGACAAGATACGCTGAACCTCCTGCGGTGCATGAAAAGAGCCGCCATGAGATGACACAGCCATATCCCAACGCCATTGTGCCTGCCGAATCAACGCCAATACACCTTTCATCTGAGCTTCCGTAGCCCCCTTGTCCCAGGCAAACTTTGCTTCGATATGGGCTTTTGCCAGTTCTTGCTCCAGGCGGTTACGAATTTCGTTTGCTTTGCGCTGGCGGTCGTAAACATTCTTGCGCAATGTCGCTTCACTTTCGCGGTGACAGGTCTGGCAGGTGCGGTCAATCATAACCAGCGGACTTTGTATATGATGATCGCTGAACCTTACACCCCCTTCGCTATTATACGGCATGTGGCAATCGGCACACGACACACCGCGTTGCCCGTGAATACCCATTTTGGAAAGTTCATAATCGGGATGTTGCGCCTTTATTATCGGGGCACGGCTCAGTTTATGGATATAATCAGAGTATCCCGCTTCATCATAATAAGCCTCCATATCTTCCACACTGAAACCTTTATCCCAGGGGAAGGTCAGATATTTATCGTCTCCCTTGAAGTAATATTCCACATGGCACTGCGCACATACCAAAGAGCGCATTTCCTGCGGAGAAGCTTGCGTAATATCCCTGCCCTGCCGCTGAAAAGCCTCTATCAGAGCCGGGCGGCTGATATGCAAGTTCATATTTTCCGGTTCATGGCAGTCGGCACAGCCGATAGGATTCACTATTTCACTACCCATTGCTCCCCACTTCTTATTATAGAAAGTATCCACACCGACAGTCTTCATCATGCGGGGAACATCCGAACTCTTGCAAGTCCAGCAAGTAGCAGGTTGCGGGCCGTCGGTATCCGTTGCGGGCGCACCGGTACGGAGGGAAGCCCTGCTATCCGCAATAGCATGCATATGTCCGCGTGGAGTACGATAATCTTTGGCAAAAGAATATCCTGCCCACAATATCACCATCTCAGGACGCCGTTCCAATACATCGTTTCCTACATTCTTATAAAGTTCGCTTTGAAAATCGGCCTTTGCCGTTTCACTCCAAGTCTGATATTCGCGGGGACAATTACTTTTAAATAGTTCACTACGTGCTTCAATTCCTTTTATTACCGTTTTAGGATTAGTCAATACATTTTCTGTTTCGGCTCTTTGTTCCATCAGAACAGAGATGCACAAGCCCAAGATGAACACCACCACCATTGAACCTCCGAACAATAACCATCCTTGCCACGATTTCAGTTTCTTCCTCATATATTGTTCTGCCGATTTTTATCATTATAAACCATTCGGCAAATGTAATAATAATTGTTCGCACTATGATAAGAAATGTGCCGAAAATTGAGTTTCGGCACATTTCTTATCATCAGATTTATTTACGTTTTGAACGATACAAGCGACGTATCCATAAATAATATCCCGTCAGCGGCAGAGTTGCTCCCAGCAAAGCAGCAAGAAATGACAGGATGCGGGTAGTCATCCCTCCCCAGCTGCCTACGTGGACGGAGAATATCCAACCAGCCCTTTGCGTCACATCTAAGCCGAACAGGTTGTAGAACCCGGTGCGATACCACAGGAAGGACCACGTCAATCCGGTGAGCGCCATTGCCAGCAAGAAGAGCAGTGCGTACATTCCGCCTGCCACGTGCAGACTATACAGAAAGCGATGCGCCCCCTTGCCGGTCACAATCTTCAGACTGTTCTTCAACGCCTTCTTCGTACGGGGCCACCAAATGACAACGCCCGATACCAGTATCAGCACAAACATCAGGGTCACAGTGCCCACAATCATTTTGCCCCAGAAGATGCCACCCTCCGGCTTACTGTCCAGCAGCCAGCGGTGCAGGCGGAACATAGTCCTGAAGAAGGGGGCACGCTCGCGTCTCCCCTTCTTCCCTACCATCTTGCCCGTGGGGGGCGGAGCAGTCTCCACTTTTTCTACCGGGTGGAGGTTGGGACGGCACAACTCCATCACTTCGTTCTCAAAGACCAATGCGGCACCCGAGAAACAGATTACAGTAATTATCAGCCCGAAAGGGACTGATAACCACAGGTGTATTTGTCGAAACAGTTTCTTCATTACGGAACCAGTTTCCCTACGCCACTCAGTTGATCTACTTTCACCGTCAAGCCCTTAGTTGCAGTTGCGTCGGAAGGCACCACCTTATAGATAGCGGGAGAACCCGACGTAGTAGTCACAGCCACATAGGCATTGCCATTTTCGATGTAGGGAGTATTGCCAAAGCCGGAAACATCCCCCGGCAGGCCGGTTACATAAGTCAGAGCGCCGGTAGAGGCATTGAATACGGCAAGCTGGTTGGCTACTTTATCTGAAGCAGTAATTTCTTTGTCGTACATCAGCATCAGGAAGTAACTGTCCGAAATATACCAGGTGCGCAAGAAAGAAAGACCGCCGGCCTTTTCCTCCAGATTATAATAATAGTCAGGGTCAAAATCTTCTGTCTTGGTGTCGATGCGCACTACTCCGGCAGGCAGCACGGTTTGCTGGCGGCTGTCCTCCATAGCCTTGGCATAGCTTGGAGAAAACACATATACATAGCCGTCATCCGCCAGCCAGTTCATCTGATAATATTGTGATTTGAAACGTCCGGCAGCATAGCTGATTTTGTCCGTCTTGATTAGTTTTGATGAGGTCAAGGTGCGGTCGCTGAAGATAGCCATCCAGCATTCGTCAGGATATTGAGTCCATTGCAATTCATCTTTCTGATAAGCGCTGCTGTTGCTGCCGCCCGATTCTGTCTTAATCAAGTCTTCGTTTCCGGGAAGCACCCATTTATAAGTACCGTCTTCATTCTTCTGAACGCCGCCGTACTGGCTCAATCCCATCGGAATGGCAGCCGCGTAAATCTTGCTGCCAACCTGATCTATACCTGCCAGCGTCACATACTCGCCATTGCCCAAGAAGTTCTCAGCAAGGAACGGGGTGTCTTTAGTCACTTTGTTGCTTGTATAGGTCTGGCTCTCTACGTCCAGATAGGAAATCAGGAATGATTTCGGAGTATAGCCGTTTTCGTCATTCAACTCCGTAGGGCCTGTACCGGTAGAAGTCGTCATAATATAGTTATCATAATAACCATAAGTAGTGAAGCGGTTGACATTATATTCCTGAGTACGTTTTGCCAGTTCATTGTTGGCATTCATGATGAACGACTGGGTGGTACCTGCATTTCCCTGATTATAATTCAGTGCATACAGATATTTGTTTCCATAAAACACCCAGTAAGAAGCGCCTTCATTTACAAGCCCGTTGCCGGCAGGGCTGACTTCACCGCTTTCCAGCGACTCGGCCGTCAGCAGAACATGAGTATCCGTACCGCCAATTTTCGACATGGTAGCTATCACATAGTTTCCCTTAGATTCGGAACCGGAACCGGCACCCGGTTCATCGGTATCCGTACAAGATGTCAAAGTCGTTCCGGTCATCGCCATAGCAAACAGACCGGCCAAAAGATAATTTCTCTTCATTTGTTTTTTTTATTAATATGTTATTGAATGATAATGTTGTTAAATGATAATTTAGCGCGCAAGTATATGATGATTTATTAATCTCCCAAATGTATCCTCACCTTCCCGTAAAACGCCCGTCCCGCTTTTTGCAGGCTGAAGTTGTCGTACAGGTCTTCATCCGTAAAGTTGCGGCACTCGAATGAAAAGTTGTAGCGCCCCTTCTTCAGACTGTAGCTCAAAGCCAGATTATGCGAGAACTGGTTGGGCACGACAAAGTCACTGTTCTTACCCACGGCCTGCGAGTAGTAAGAGAAGCTGTGCATATACTGGTTATCATAAGTCACCGAAAGCATATTGCCTTTCTTCCCAAAGTCACGCCAGTAAAAGTTCACATCGAAATCAGCGAATTGGTAAGGCACATTCGGCACTCTCGACTTATAGCCGATATTCTCCGTAGCGCCACCGGTTCCTATCTGCGTCTTCTCGTTATCACGCACATTCATCTGCGTAAAGTTTCCGCCCACGCTCAGCCAGCGGCCCAGCCCATAGCGTGCCGACACATTATATCCCTTCGTCAGCACCTTTCCGTAGTTGGTATAGGCAGCCCCTTCCTTGCCACCGCTCAAATCCTGGATATTGCGCTGAATGTAGTCCTTTGTATTTCGATATACCACACCGCCTTCCACATAGATAGAATGCTTCCCGAAGGCCTTGGAATAGCTCAGGTTCAGGTTGATGTTATCACTGTTCTCGGGGCGGATGCCTACATCGCCGCTCTCCAAATCCTCGTCACCGAACATCTCCTCGATGGTAGGCAGGCGGTAAGCCTTTTCGTAAGATAGCTTCGCCTGCAAGCCGGGCAGCAGGAAGTAAGTTCCGGCAGCGCCATATCCCCACGAATCCACCGTGCGGCTGGTGCGCACAAAGTTACTGCCGGTCTCCGTTTCAGCTATCGGCCCTGCCACATACTGACGGTAGTACTTCCCGAATGCCGAGAAGTTCCATTTGTCCGAAGGCATCAGCCGGTAAGCCAAACCGGAGATATTCTTGCGAGTCTCCTTGGCAATGGGGTCTTTCTGCTCTTCCACAGCCAGCAGCGAGGTATTGTCGCGCCGGAAAGTGCTCAGCACATGATTGAATGTCAACGTATGTATTCTGTTTATGCGATAGTTCAGGGTCAGCGTACCGTTCCAGTTGTCACTGTTGGCACGGGAGTATTGGCGGGACTGCTCACCGGGACTGTTCAACGGATTCTTCTCCCCGCGCCAGTTATATTCGTAGCGGGCAGTGTCTACATTCGTGGTGGCATTGCGATTATAGTTGGCCGTCAGCACCATGTCCAGCCCCTTAATCATCAGGTTGCGCTTGCTATACTCCATCGAAGGCATCAGCGCATGGCCCCGGCGGTGCTTCTCTCCGAACACCGTCTTTTGGCGCACCCCCGTCTGTATATCCTTGTACATGTGCGAGTAGGTAAAGCCGAACATCAGCCTATCCGCCCAACTCTTATCCACAACGCCTGCTTTAGCCACTACCGCTTCATTATGATAGGTGTCATTAAAGCGTTTCACACGATACTTCTCGCTTTCGTTGAAACTGCCTGTCTCGAAGTTTTTCACCGGGGCATCTACATAATAGTCATTATCCGAGTAGTTTTGGAAAGCATTGACTTCATACGTGAAACCGTTCTTGAAAGTCTGCCCCAGGTTGACATACGACTTATGGGTATTGAATGAACCGTAGGAATAAGATGCATCCAGGAACCACTTCCGGGGCTTCTTGTTGGTTACGATGTTGATAACGCCACCGATAGCATCCGTTCCGAATCCCACGGGCACCACCCCTTTATATACCTCTATACGGTCGGCAAAGCTCACAGGAATATTGTTCAGCCCGAACGAGTTACCCACCCCCTCTTGCGGCACACCGTCTATAAACACCTTCACGTGCTTTCCGCTGAAACCATCGAGCATCAGCTGCATATCCGAACCCACACCACCTGCCTCGCGGAGTTTCATTCCAGGCGCTTTGGTCAGTGCATCGCTCAGATTCTTCGTCGTATTCTGCAACTCCTTCGTATCCACTGCCACGGCATTGAACGCCGACCGCTTGATGCGGCTCACTCCGGTAGATACAATCGTCACTTCGTCCAGCAACTGCGTTTCGGGTGTAATCGTCAGATTCTGCTTCACCCTGCCGCCTGCTGCCAGTTTCACCGGCATCTCCACCGTCTTATAGCCCACAGCAGATACTACCAGCGTGTAGCTGCCTGCAGGGGCCTTCAAATGATAAAGCCCCTCGTGGTTGGTAGTGCCGCCATAGTTCGTACCTTTCAGATAAACGGTTGCAAAGTCTACCGTTTCTTTCTCTGTAGATAGTATTCTGCCCGAGATTATTCCTCCATCCCCTCTCTGGGAGTAGGCGAACAAGGAGACCAATAAAAGAATGAGCAGAAGGGAAAGTTTTAATGTATGCGTTTTCAATTTATAATGATTAAGACGTTATTACTAATACCGGTGCAAAGGTCATTATAAAAAGGAGGTAAGTCAATCGCTATAAGCAGGTAAAAAAAATGCTGCACATACCCATTTTAGTATATGCAGCAATCGCTATTTGTAGGTAAAAGCAGGGTTTTACTCCCGGTTCATCAGCCTATGTTCCGCCATTTTCTCGTACTTCGTGCCGGGACGCCCATAGTTGGTATAAGGATAAATAGAGATGCCTCCACGCGGAGTAAAGATCCCCGTCACTTCAATATACTTCGGATTCATCAACCCGATAAGATCCTTCATAATAATATTTACGCAGTCCTCATGGAAAGCCCCGTGATTGCGAAAGCTGAAGAGATACAGTTTCAAGCTCTTGCTCTCCACCATCTTGATATCGGGAATATAACTGATGCGTATCTCCGCAAAGTCCGGCTGCCCGGTAATGGGGCATAAGCTGGTAAACTCAGGGCAGTTGAACCGCACCCAATAATCATTGTCCGGATGTTTGTTATCAAACGCTTCCAGCACTTCAGGCGCATAGTCCTGTTTGTATTCTGTCTTTCTTCCTAATAGGGAAAGTTGATCTTTCAATTCAGTCATAATGATATATTTTAATAGTTACGCGAAGCCAGATACTTCTCCAATCCTTCCCTCCGCAGCCTGCACGCCGGGCAGTGTCCGCATCCGTCCCCCTGCACCCCGTTATAGCAAGTCAGCGTCTCATGCCGGATAAGGTCAAGCACCCCCAGTTCATCCGCCAGCGCCCAAGTTTCTGCTTTATCAATCCACATCAGCGGCGTATGCAGCACAAACTGCTCATCCATCGCCAGGTTCAGCGTCACGTTCAGCGACTTTATGAAGGCATCCCGGCAATCGGGATACCCGCTGAAGTCCGTCTGCGAAACCCCGGTCACAATATGGCTGATGCCCCGCTCGCGGGCATATACAGCGGCAATGCTCAGAAAAAACAGGTTGCGCCCCGGCACAAAAGTATTCGGAAAGCTATCCGCCGGTTTTTCCTGATCCATCACCATCGTCGTATCGGTCAATGAATTGTGTCCCAGCTTGCCGATGAACGAAACATCCATCGCCTCAAACTCCACACCCGCCTTGCGGGCTATCTCCCTTGCCAGTTTCACTTCCTTCTGATGCTTCTGACCATACAGGAAACTCAGTGCATGCACCTCCTCAAACTCACGCTTTGCCCAAAACAGGCAAGTGGTGGAGTCCTGCCCGCCACTGAATACTACCAATGCTTTTTTTCTATCCATATCCCGTTATATTTCTTTTATTTTCAATATGTTATAAGATATTCCATCGTCATATACATCGCTGCCGTCTATCCGCTTAATCGCCTTCACCACACGGATGGTCACCGGCAATATCAGCACCTCGTACATGGATTTCAGTACAATCTGAACGCACATCATCACCAGCAGTTCCTTCCACGCAATGATTCCGCCGAACGCTACGGGGAAGAATATCAGCGAGTCCGCCGTTTCGCCCACCACCGTCGACCAGATGGCACGGGCAGAGAAGTTCCGTCCCCCACTCGCCACCTTCATACGGCTCATCACATAAGCATTCAGAAACGAGCCTACAAGGAATGCCGACAGACTGGCCACCACGATGCGCGGCGCCATGCCAAAGACGAAATTAAAGTGAGGCGCCCCGTCCCAGAAGGGTGCCGCAGGCAATGCCACCGCTATCAGCCCCAGCAACACCACGAAGAAGTTCATGGCAAAACCGCTCCAGATAATCAGGCGCGCTTTGCGAAATCCCCAGACCTCGGCAATGCAGTCGTTGATAATATAAGAAATAGGGAAAACCAAAAGTCCGGCCGTCACGGTGATACCGAAGACCTGGATAACTTTCGTTTCAAGAAGATTCGCCGCTATCAGACAGACATTGAACAGAATGCCCAGCAGCATAAAAGGTACAGATACTTTTTGCTTCATACTCCTGTTTTTTACGTGGTGTTCTAGAATACACGACCGCTATTCACGGCATCATACATGCTTTGTTCTTCGTTAAATCGGGCACAAAGGTACGCTTTCTTCCGTTTTCTGCAAAACCATTTCGGAATTAAGTTGTTGAAAGCACATTCACCAAAACCTAACTTAAATGAAAACAATCTTAAAAGCAATGTTTCTGCTGTGTGGCATCGGACTGTCTACGTCCGCCGCCCACGCGCAAAAAGAAGTGATTATCGACGACGATGCTTCCAATGGCATCGTCATGGTTACCATCGACAAGGCGGGCGACGAAATAATCCGCATCATGAACGAGTCACAACTGCCCTACATCCACGACCCGCAGGCGCCGCGCTTTCTGTTGATGGACAAGCAGGGGAAGTTTGCGCTGGGTATAGGCGGCTACGTGCGTGCCACCGGCGAGTACGACTTCGGAGGAATCGTAGACAACATCGACTTTATCCCTGCCGATATTCCCGCCGGCAGTAAAATCAAGAACCAGTTCCAGATGGATGCCAGCACTGCCACCATCTTTCTGAAACTGGTGGGCCACACCCGCTTGCTGGGCGACTTCGTGGTATATACCGCCGGTAACTTCCGTGGCGGCGGCAAGACGTTCCAGTTGCGCAATGCCTATATGTCCTTCCGCAACCTGACGGTGGGCTACAACTACGGCGGTTTTATGGATCTGGGCGCCCTACCCTCCACCATCGACTTCCAGGGACCTAACGGCGCCGCTTTCTACCGTGCCACCCAGCTGGCTTACACCTACAAAGGTCTGAAGAACTTCCGCTTCAACGCCTCCATCGAAGCCCCGGTAGTGGACGGCACCACCAACAGTTCGCTGACCATCGCCCAGCAGCGCATGCCGGACTTCACCGCCTATGCGCAATACGGTTGGAACAGCAGCAGCCATTTCCGTGTGGGAGGCATCATCCGCAGCATGACGTACACCAGCGCCCAGAGCGACAAGGCATCCAGCGTCACCGGTTACGGCGTACAGGCTTCCACCACCTTCAACATCTGTAAGAAGTGGCAATTCTTCGGCCAGGCAAACTACGGAAAGGGCATCGGGCAATACCTGAACGACATCAGCAATCTGAACGTAGACATCGTGCCCAATCCCGAAAAGGAAGGCAAGATGCAGGCATTACCCATGCTGGGCTGGTATGCAGGTTTGCAGTATAACATCAGTCCCAAGGTATTCCTGTCCAGCACATACAGTATGTCCCGCCTCTACTCCGAGAAGGGCTACCCCAACGACGTGCCAAGTACCTATCGCTACGGGCAATACTTCGTTGCCAACGTATTCTGGAATGTGACTCCGAACATGCAGGTAGGAGCCGAATACCTGCGTGGCTGGCGCACCAACTTCGACGACTCCACGAACCATGCCAACCGGATGAACCTATTGTTGCAGTATTCTTTCTAAATTCATTATTTAAAGCAAGAAAGCCGCCCCGAGCATTACTCGGTGGCGGCTTTCTCCGTATATGAATGGATGGATTGTGAAATCAGAACTTGTAGTCAAGGCTAAGGCCGAACACTTTGTTAGTACGGCTATATACATTCGTACCGCTCAATCCGGTACCATTATAGTTCTGGGAACTCTTAGTGTAATCGTCATAAGTAGTCCACATATAACCCACATTCAGACTGGCTTTTTCAGTCAGATTCAACTTAGCTCCAAAACCCAACGTATAAGAATCGCAAGAGAAACTGGTATCACTCTGAAAGTTGTCGGACAATCCGTAATCCGTAATCTGACCACCACAACTCAGTGTCAAGTGCTTGGTTACATCCCATTCGATACCTGCCAGATACTCATTGGTTCCTTTCGTCAGGAACTTCTGCTTGCCATTTGCCATGCCTGCACTCTTGTCATCAAAGAAGTGATATTCTACAGATGCACGCAGCACCGGAAGGAACTCGTAAGCAACCGCCACGGAAAGCATGGAAGGTATGTCGTTCGGAGTATTCACACCGTCCTTATAGGGACCTACCAAGCCCTCTGCCTCTGGCTCATAATCCAGATTATTGGTTTTATTCTCAATATTCATGTTAGTCATGAACTCATACTTGGCTCCAAAGTTCAACTTGTTCCATTTCATATCCACGCCTATCACCGGAGTCAGTCCCCAACCTGTCTGATCGCAATCCAACGCCAGATGCATCAAGGTCGTATCGCCCGCTTTGGCAGTCAGAAAGCCTTCATAGCCGCCCGTGAAATAGTTCATACGTCCACCCGCAAAGGCCGAAAGCCACTCATTGATTTTATAAGTCAGCCCCAACTGCACAGAGTAGATATATTGTCGACCATCCATCGCGCTAAGGATACTATACTTGTCAGGAGTCATTATCGGTCCACCTTGCGCCACTCCCTTCAAACTTTTCTGGAATATGCCTGCCATAGCAGCCGACTCGAACATAGGCAGACCATCGTCAAACGACGCCTTTCCTCCACCACCGGTAACAGCGAAGAAACCGGAAATAGTCCAGTCACCGTTCTTATAAGCTGCGAACACGCTGGGAATAACCGGAGCTGCCGCTTTTCCCTCATAATACTTATTGTAAGGTTGAGCAGAAACAGTAGGCTTTGTACCATCAAAACCATTATAAGTAAAGAAACTTGCATCAATATCTCTCGTTTGGAAAGCGCTCTGAATGCTCAAGGAAACATGAAAGCCGTCTTTCGATAAAAAAGCCAAACCGGCAGGATTGGACAAAGCACCGTCTATTTCGGTGGTAGCACCACGAGACAACATACGAAGAAAAGCAGGATGTTGATTCGTATTCGTCAGGAGACCTCCTGCGAAAGTTGGAATTGAAACGATTAGCATCGCAATACTAATCAATAAATTTTTTCTCATCTAAATCATTTTTTATTGTTTCGGGCGCAAAGGTACAATAATATTGCGCACAAAAAAGCGTTTTGTGCAGAAAGTTGTACACACTGAGACATTTTTAGTAAAAAGGCAGATAGTTTCTATTGAAACGATACTATGACAATACATTTAAATTTTAGTACAAGGCATACAACAGAATTGTTCATATAAAAACAATTAGTTTTATAAGATGAGAAAACGCAACTATTTTTTCAAACCAACTTAGAAAACTTATATAATTGTAACTATTTGAGTGATTTTTTGAATTGTTCTATTTCTCGAAGTAAATCGGCAGCGTTGCCATCCGAAGGCAGTTGCTTTACTAACTCACCTTTGAAAGCTTTGTATAGTAAGGCTTGAGGAAGGTTCTCTAATTTGATTTTTAGTGTTTGATACCTCTGCTCAATCGTGTCCAATTTTTCAAATAGTGATTGCACTCTACGGACTATCTCTTCTTGCTCTTCAAGCGGCGGAATGGGGACAGGTATAACATTTAAACTCTTTTGGTTTATTTTGGGTAATACTATCCTTTCTCCAGCAGTCGTTGCAAAAGCTAAAAACTCAGATGATAACATGTAGAAATACAAATAAAATATATTTAGTTGAGTTTTTAAAGGATACATATCTGCACTACACAAACCCTCAAAATCAACGTATACAATTTTAGAGAGATAAGGACGTATTTTTGAATAGATAAGAGTATCCGAATTAAAATAATGTTTGGGACTTATTGGAGCTATTTCTGACACCAATGGTTTTGAAATTAATCGTCCTGTCATTGATTCAATATTATCAGGTGCAATGAGAGGTAGATTTAAAAAATCATCAGGATTCACTAAATTACTTTCAATAGTCACAACATCATTGAAACTTAGCAAACACCAATTATCAGGAACAATGGTGTTATATTCTCTATGTTTACTACTATTTATATTAAAATACTCATTGGCAAAGATGTTCTTTTTACGCCACTTTTCAGTGAGTTTTCCAGTGACAGCATAGGTAAGTATCTGTTGACGAAATTTCTTGATTAGTTCAGGGATGTGGTCTGCTGCCCTTCGAATGGTTTCTAACTGCCCCAAAAGTATATCCAATTTATCTGCTATACGCTTCTGTTCAGCTAAAGGCGGCAGAGGGACCTCAATTTGCTTTAGTATCGAATAATGTCTACTATAACCTAAATTGGGTATATTAAGAGCTCGCAGATAATAATAAAAGAATTTACTATTAATTTGTTTGATCGGAGATAATATTTTAGTACCGTCAGCACCTACCGCAAACTCAAAATCAATATATTTAACATTCCTAGTGTGGTCCCCAAAAATAATCACAGGTAATTCACCTTTGTAAATCAAATCTGAATCGTTTATATATCCTGATATATATTTCTCTCCCTGGTCTACAACAGGATATAATCCATCATCTTGACATTCTGAG